>JANYDM010000095.1 GCA_025363575.1 Betaproteobacteria bacterium
CGAATTCACAGGTTTTGACTTCATCTGCGTTCATCCGCGTTTATCTGCGGCTCAGATCCGCTTGACTATTGCCACGGCAGCAGTGACGCATGGATCACGTCCGGCACGCCCTTGCCGCCGACCGACTTGATCGCGAGGTCGACGTCTTTCAAGCCGAACCGGTGGGTCGTGACTTTCTCCAGCGGAAAGCGGTGCGACGCCAGTTGCGCCAACGCGAGCTCGCACGCCTGATAGCTGTGGCCGCGCGCGCTCTTGATCGTGATGAACTTCACCGTGACTTTTTCGAGCGGAAAGTTCGGAAACTCTTTCATTTCGCCTTGCACGACGATGACGCCGCCTTTGCGCTTTAGCGCATCGACGCCGAGCAGGATAGGCAGCGTGCCTGCGCCGGCGGTGCAGTCGAGCGCGACATCCACACCGCGGCCGCCGGTGATTTCCATGATGCGCGCGAGCGGATCTTCCTTGTTGACGTCGATCACGTAGTCAGCGCCGAGTTCGCTGGCGACTTTCAGCCGCGCGCCGTCTTTCGACGTGCCGGTGACGATGACGAGGGCGGCGCCCGCCTGCTTGCAGATCACGGTTTGCGAAAGCCCCTGCTGGCCCGGGCCCTGGATGAGCACCGTGGAGTTGTAACCCACGCCGCCGTCGAAGAGCGACCACTCGACGCCGTTGGCCATCGGCGTCACCAGTCCCGCGAGTTCCGGCGTCACGTTTGCCGGCACGCGGTGCACGACGGAATTCCACGGCAGGTAAACGTATTGCGCGAAGCCGCCCCACAAATGCGGCGCTTTCTCGGCGGAAGTGTAGCCATAGCGGATGCCGTCGGGATTGCTGCGCCAGTCGGTGTTTTCGCAATGGCGGTACTGGCCCAGATGGCACCACTCGCATTTGCCGCACATCACGTAGTGCTCGACGAACACGAGGTCGCCTTCCTTGAAGCCCTTGCGCCGCGTGAACTCGCGGCCCGCCTTGGCGATGGTGCCGATGTTTTCGTGCCCCATGATCACAGGCGCGCTCGAGGGCGGCGTCTTGTACAGTTTGACGTCGGTGCCGCAGATGCCGGCGACCTCCATTTTCATGAGCGCGGCGTCAGCCGGGATGTCCGGCATCGGAAATTCGCGGATTTCGGTTTTGCTCGGGCCCGTCCGCACGGCCGCCAGTACTTTTTCCACCTGCGTGCTCCCGTCGATGATTTGCGCGAAAGATTTTCTCACGCATCCCGCCGCGTGTCGCGTGCGTCATCCAATCCGGCTATGATGGGCACGCGAAAATCCTGAAGGAAACCATGTCGAACAACTCTGCAGGCGCGGTCGCGCCCGAACTCATCGCGGACCTCGCCGCGGCAAGCCGCATTCTCGCTGCGCAGGGGGTGGTCGACGGATTCGGCCACGTCTCGTTGCGCCACCCCGCCGCCCCCGACCGCTACCTGATGGCGCGCTCGATAGCGCCGGCGCTGGTCACGCCCGACGACATCATCGAGTACGATCTCGACAGCAAAGCAGTCAATGCGAACGGCCGCGCGAGTTTTCTCGAGCGCTTCATCCACGGCGAAATCTACAAGTCGCGCGCCGATATCCATTCGATAGTCCACAGCCATTCGCCGTCGGTGGTCCCGTTCGGGCTCGTTGACGTGACCTTGCAGGCGATGTTCCATAACGCGGCTTTCATTGCTGCCGGCGTGCCGGTGTTCGACATCCGCGAGAAGTTCGGCGCCACCAACATGCTGGTCGGCAATGCCGAGAAAGGCGAGGCGCTGGCGGGCGTGCTGGGTCGCAAGGACATCGTGCTCATGCGCGCGCATGGCAGCGTCGCGTGCGGGCCGACGCTGCAGACGGCGGTGTTCCGCGCGGTCTACACCGAAGTCAATGCGCGCATCCAGCACTGGACGATGGCGCTCAAGCCCGGCGCGACCATCGCGGCGCTCGACGAAGAGGAAGGCCGGCTCGCGGATGTAACCAATCAGACCGCCGGCATGCGCGCATGGGATTTGTGGCGCAGTGAAGTCCGCGCTGAGGTCAACTGGTGACGGAGGCAAGTGATGTCAGCAACAGAACTGAAGCAACAGCTCGTCGACTGCATACGCATGCTTGAGCAGTCAGACATCATCGACTACAACGGCCATTGCAGCGTTCGCCTCGACGACAATCGCGTCCTCATCAATATCGGCTCGTGTCAGCGCAGCCGGCTGACAGTCGACGATATCTGCACGATAGATCTGGAAGCGAATCAGCTCGAAGGCAAGGGCAATGCGCCGCTCGAGCGTCATCTGCATTGCGGCATTTACCGCGTGCGGCCTGATGTGAAGGCGATCGTGCACGCGCACCCGAAGTGGTCGACCTTTCTTACCATGGTTGGCGAGAGCTATAAGCCGGTGTATGCGCAAGGCTCGCTCGTTTATCCGATGCCGCTGCTCGATTCGCCCAACTCGATCAACACGCGCTCGATGGCCGACCGGCTGGCGACGACGCTCGGCGACCGCCCGGCGGCGCTGATGAAGGCGCACGGCGGAGTGACAGTCGGCAAGGACATCGTTGAGGCCTTCGTGCTCGCCAACTACATGGAAGAGAACGCGTACCGCCAGTACATGGCACTGCAGATCGGCAAGCCTTATGTGTTCAGCGACGAAGAGATCGCGATGTGCCGCGAGAAGTTATGGAACGCGAATCTATTCAAGCGTACCTGGGACCATTTCCACGCGAAGCTCGCGTAAGCGCTTAGAGCGTTTTCTCCACCATCGCTCTTAATTCGGCGGTCACGGCGGGCTCGATGCCGAACCATGCTTTCCACGCCGGTCGGCCTTGATGCAAAAGCATGCCCAGTCCATTGACGGTCGGATTGTCGCGTAGTCGCGCGGCGGCGAGAAACGGCGTCTCGAGTGGAATGTAAATGATGTCTACTGCGAGCGCACCGCGCGGTAGTTTGTCGAGTTTGATGTCGAGCGCGGGCTGGCCGGCCATGCCGCAGCTCGTCGTGTTTACTATCATCGCCGCGCCTTCAAGCGCATCGTGGCGTTGCTCCCACGGCAGCGCTTTGAGCGGACTGCCGAAATCGTCCGCAATTTTCTGCGCGCGCGCCAATGAACGGTTGACGAGCCGGATCTCTCGCGCGCCTTCCTGCGCGAGGCCATAGCACACAGCGCGCGCGCCGCCGCCGGCGCCGATCACCACGATGGGACCCGCGTCGGCGCGCCAGCCCGGCTGTTCCTGTTTCACGTTGTGGATGAAGCCGTAGCAATCGTTGTTGGTGCCGGCGAGCGAGCCATCCGGCCTGACGACCACGCAGCTGATCGCGCCTATGCTTTTCGCCAGAGCGTCGACTTCATCGACGGCGGTCATCGCCGCCTGCTTGTGCGGGAGCGTGAGATTGCAACCGGCAAAGCCGAGCGGATGCAGCGCGCGCAGCGCCGCTGCCAGTTGCGCGGGCGGAATCGCCAACGGCACATAGGTTCCAGCCAGCGCGTGCTGCTTGAACCAATAGTTGTGCAGCAGCGGCGAGCGCGAATGCATGATGGGCCAGCCCATGACGCCCGCGAGCAGAAAACGGTCTTGATTTGCCATCGGCGTATTTTCGCATGCCGGGAACATCGACAGGCTGGCGCTGCATGGCGGTGAAGACCATCCGGAAGAAATGATGTAAGGTCTCGCCATGGTCCAATTCACCGATGCAGGCATGGGAGGTAAAGCGTCGTTGGCGATTTCCATCGTCGCATTCACGCTCGTTTTGACTACACGCGCGTACGCTGCAGATGCATCTTCGCAGCGTCTAAGCAAAGCCGACGACTATCCGCACAAAGCCATCCGCGTCATCGATCCATTTCCCGCTGCCGGCGCCGGCGACATCATCGCGCGCACGGTCGGCCAGAAGTTCGCTGAGCGCAACGGGCAGGCGTTTGTCGTCGATAACCGTCCAGGTGCCGGCGGCAACGTCGCCGCGGAACTGGCGGCGAAGGCAATGCCTGACGGCTATACGTTGTTCGACGTGATCGTATATTCACTCGCGCCCAGTGTAAGCCTGTATTCCAAGGCGGCATTCGACCCGATGAAGGACTTCGCATACATCACGTTGCTCGCCGGCGGATCGTTCGTCATCGTCGCTTATCCGTCGTTCCCCGCCAAAACCATTCCTGAACTCGTCGCGCTCGCCAAATCGCAGCCGGGCAAAATCGGTTACGGCTCGTCGGGCGTGGGCGGCCCGGTGCATATCGCGGGTGAATTGTTCAAGAGCCGCGCGGGCATCAACCTGCTGCATGTTCCCTACAAAGGCGCCGCGCCTATCATGACGGCGGTCGCGAGCGGTGAAGTGCAGATCGGCATTCCGAGCGTCGCCGGCGCATTGCCGCTGATCAAAGCAGGACGCGTCGTGCCTATCGCAGTGCTTGGCGGACAGCGCACGAAGACATTGCCGTACGTCCCTACGATCGCCGAGTCCGGCTACCCCGGTTACGATTTCACGCCGTGGTACGGCATCGCAGCACCTGCGGGCACACCTGCTGCCATCGTGCGCGGTCTAAACATCGAGCTCGGAAAAATTGTTCAGCTGCCGGAAATACAGGCGTCGCTCGCGGCCGCGGGCCTTGATGCAGCCAGCAGCACGCCTGAACAGTTGCGAGAAATCGTGCGCGAGGCGATTGCGACGTGCGCGAAGATCATCAAGGACGTCGGTATCAGGATTGACTAGCGATTTATTTCTCCTGCGCGGCCTCGCTATTGATACCCATCTGCAACGTCGAATTGCGCAAGGGAGCGTACGATCGCTGACGCCTGGCAAGGTAGTGGCCGAACACAGGCGGCAGTTGCGCATAGGGTGTTGCGACACCAAGCTTCAGCGCGGCATCGAGCGGCCAGTTGGGATTGACCAGATATTCTCGCCCCAGCGCGACGAGATCGGCTTCGCCCTCCCTTAATATGGCTTCGGCCTGGTCGGCATGCACGATCATGCCGACGGCCATCGATTTCACGCCGGATTCCTGGCGAATCGCTTTGGCGTACTTCACCTGATAGCCATAGCAGACTGGATTGTTGGAAGGCTGTGTGTCCGACATGCCGCCGGCACTGCAGTCGATGACGTCGACACCATGCTTGCCGAGCACGCGCGCAAGCTCGACACTGTTCTCGATTGTCCAACCAGTTTCGTCCGCCGCTGATACGCGCAGGAATAGCGGCTTGTGGTCAGGCCAGTGCTGCCGCACACCTTGCGCCACTTCGACCGCGAAGCGCATCCGGTTTTCCATCGAACCGCCATATTGGTCAGTGCGTTGATTTGCAGTAGCAGACAGGAATTGGTGAATGAGATAGCCGTGTGCGCCGTGGATCTCCATCACGTCGAAACCAGCCTCGTCGGCGCGGCGTGCACCCTGCGACCACGCGTCGACCATTTCTGCGATGTCCGAGTGCGTCATTTCGCGTGGCGACTCGTAATTCTCGTCGTGCTTGATGGCGCTGGGGGCGATGAGTTCCCACGGCTCGCCATGATCGACTCCCGGAACGTCGCGCAAAGGAATTCGTCCCTCCCATGGCACCGAGCGGCGCGCCTTGCGGCCGGAATGTCCGAGTTGGATGCCGCAAGCGGCGCCGTAGCTCTTTACCAGATCGACGATGCGCCGCATGCCAGGCACAAACTCGTCTTTCCACAGCCCGAGATCGCGCGGCGTCGAGCAGCCGCGTGGATCGATCTTGGTCGATTCGACGAACACCAGCCCGGCGCCGCCGACCGCAAACTTCGCAAGGTGCGCGAGATGCGTGTCGTTGGTGTAGCCGTTGGCAGCGTTGTAAGTGAGCATCGGCGAAAGCACGATGCGGTTGCGAAGTGTCAGGCCGCGTATGGTGAGCGGCGAAAACAGCAGCGTTTCCATGAACCGATTAGTCCCCAGTGATCGTCTGCGTATTCTACCTGCCGCGCTTCGTCCGCGAAAAAGCTACACTACGCTTTCCCGATTGCTGAAAATCTCGCATGCCATTACGACTCGCCCGAGCCAGCGTCTCTATTGTATTCCTGGCGCTACTTGGCTCCTATGCATCCGCTCAGACGTATCCCGCCAAACCCATCCGCATAATCGTCGGCGCGGGTTCCGGCGGTGGCGTGGATACGATCTCGCGTCTTGTCGGCCAGAAGCTCGATGAAGTGTGGCGGCAGCAGGTCGTGGTCGAGGATAGGCCAGGTGCGGGCGGTGCGGTCGGCAGTGATCTGGTCGCGAAGTCGCCGCCGGATGGCTACACGTTGTTGACGATGAGTATTTCCTACGCGGTCATTCCGGCATCGCATAAGAACCTCAGCTACGACCCGATCCGCGATTTCATTCCGGTCGCAGTGCTGGTGAACAGCCCTAACATTCTCGTCGTCCATCCGTCGCTGCCGGCGAAGTCGGTGAAAGAGTTGATCGCATTGGCCAAAGCGCATCCGGGCGAGCTTACGTACGCGTCATCGGGGAATGGCGGCGCGGCTAACCTTGTGCTCGAGGCGTTCAAGCTCGCGACGGGTACGGATATCGTCCACATTCCTTATAAGGGCACAGCGCCCGGAGTAATCGACGCGATCGCGGGCCGCATTTCTCTGACGGCGTGCGCCATCGTCTCGGGTCTCGACTATGCGAAGCAGGGGAAGCTGCGGGCATTGGCAACTGTAGGCGCCAAGCGCGCGAGCGCAGCGCCGGATCTGCCGACAGTCGCAGAGGCGGGCGTGCCCGGCTATGCAGTCGACGTGTGGTACGCGATGTTCGCCCCGGCGGCAGTGCCGGGCCCCGTGCTCGCGAAGTTGAACGGCGAGATTACAAAGATACTTTACACGCCGGAAATGAAAGCGCGGTTGGCTGTAATCGGACTTGAACCCGCCGCTGAGCCGCTCGATAAAACGAACGCATATATCAAAGCAGAGGTCGCTAAATGGATGAAGGTCGTCACCGCAGCGAAGATCACTGCGGAATGAATAGTTTTGCGCGCGCGGTTCCCGAAATGCTCACCGGCAAACTCACGCCGCGAGATTTACTCGAACGTTGTCTGGAGCGCGTCACCGCGCGCGACGGCGAAGTCAAAGCGTTCGTCACCTTGAATATCGAAGGTGCGCGCGCCGCAGCCGATGCGGCGACTGCACGGTATCGCGCGGGAAAACCGCTGTCGAGCGTCGACGGTTGTCCGGTCGGCATCAAAGACATCATGGACACGTTCGATCTGCCGACGCAGATGGGTAGTCCTGCATTCAAAGGATGGCAGCCGGCGTACGACGCTGCGTGCGTGCACGCGCTGCGCCAGGGCGGTGCGGTGATCGTCGGCAAGACGGTGACGACGGCATTTGCATGCGGTTCGACTAACGTGACGCGCAATCCGCACGATGAAACGCGCACGCCGGGTGGGTCGTCGAGCGGCTCGGCTGCGGCGGTAGGTGCCGGCATGGTGCCGGTCGCGCTGGGCACGCAGACACAAGGCTCGGTGCTGCGGCCGGCGGCATACTGCGGCGCGTTCGGCTTCAAGCCGACGCATGGCGTGCTGCCGATGCAGGGCGTGCATCCGATCACGCTGACGCACGATCATCTCGGCGTGATCGGCGCGACATTGGATGACGTATGGCGCATCGCGTCGCATATTTCGCTCGCGCAGGGCAGTCCGGGTTCAGCGCCGCTCGACGGCGCTGCCGAGGCGCCGCCAGCCGCGCGCAAGCCGCGCCGCCTGATACGCCTTCATCTGCAGGCGTGGGAAAAAGAGGTCGAGCCGGCGACACGCGACGCATTCGAAGCGATGATAGAGAGACTAAAGCGCGAGGGTGTCGAAATCGTCGATCGCAATTCAAGCAAGGACGTCGCTGAATTCGAGCGCGCGCTCGACGGCGGATATATCGAGCGCTCAATCGAGCTGACGACTTACGAAATGAAATGGCCGTACGAGCAATACGTTAAAAAATTCGGCGACCTGCTCGAAAAGCGCGTGCTCGATCGCATGGCGGTTGCCGCGACCATGACGCCGGCGCATTACGCGGGCCTGCTCGCCGGCCGGCTTGCCATGCGCGAGCAGGCGCACAAAACATTGGCGGGCAGCGACGGCTTCATTACATTGACTGCGCCGAGCCCGGCGCCCGTCGCGCGCGACCACACCGGTAGCCGCGCTTATCAAATCTATGCGACGTTCCTCGGCATTCCGGCGTTCAGCCTGCCGCTGCTGACGGTCGACAAGATGCCGCTTGGCGTTCAGCTCATAGGCGTTGCGGGTGAGGACGGTTCGCTGGCTGCGACGGCTCACTGGTTGACCCAGGCGATCGGAAGGTAGCGTGGACCATTGGAAACTATCTCAAAATTCCAAATCAGTTTTAGCCGCAGATAAACGCAGATAAGAACGCAAGCAAAATCGATCTGATCGTTTTTCCGGATTTGCGTCGGCGTTTATCTGCGGCTACAAAGTGATTTTTCGAGTGCCCTAGTTCTTGATTTGATAACGCCGTTCAGGCGGCGTGCCTGCAGCGTAGTGGTTTGTTTCCAGAGCGGGAACGGAGACTTCGTTGCAGACCTTGCGCACGCTGAACGCTTCCAGCGGCGGCTTCCAGCCTGTTTTCAACTCGCACACCACTTCGACGCAGCTGATCTGCTTGAGCCACGAGCAGACTTTGACGTCGGAGCCGTCGGCTTTCTTGATTTCGGTCAGGAACGGCGCGCCTTCGTAGTACGGCTTGTTGGTGCCGGCTTCCGAATTGACGTCCTGCAGGACGGTATAGAAACTGCCGTTCACCCGCAGAAATCCCAGCACCTTTTCCATGAAGAGCGACAGGTCGACCGCGTAGGAAAAGCCGCCGATCACGTCGGTGATGAGCCGGAACTGACCGAGCTCGTTCAAGGAATATTCGCGCAACCGGCGGCTGTACAGGTACTGCGCCTGATCCGGTTCCAGCGCCGCCGCCGATTTGAGCCAGCCGGGTGTGCGGCGGTCTTCGATCGACATCGCAACGGTTCGCGCTTTTTTGCCGCGGCGCGCGCGGTCATCCCAGTGCGAAATATCGTAAGCGGGGCTGTAGTAATCCAGTATTGCATTGCCTTCGCCGGCGCCGATGTCAAGCCAGCGGTCCTGCGGCGCGAGGGCCGCGAGACTCGCGTCGAAGCCTGCAGCCAGCGCCCGGGCGTAGTCGTCCAGCGATCTGTTCACGGTGTAGTTCTCGTCGCGCTTCGCCTGATAGATGCTTTCCTGCTTGACGATTTCCTCGGCGATTCCCGGGGTGAATTTTTGCTGGGCCTGTGCGTCGTCCGGTCGCGGCGCGAGCATAACGATCAGCGCGAGGCTGGACAGTGCGGTCTTGTTCAAAGTTCTCCTCGGTCCTGGTTCCGGGCGCATCGATGCGGCGCCTTTGTCAACGGGCACTGCCTGCATTTGAAATGATACACAGGTCGAGGTTCCGCGGGAAAGCGCGACCGGCTGCCGCCCTTTAGAAAAAAGTGATAACAGTCACTTCTTTTTTGCACCGAAAAGTCTGGCGCTGCCCGGCGCTTCGACGAAGCTTGCCCACGCATAATCATATTTTCCGGTGATGCCCAGGCTGAAGGCGGCGGCAGTCAACGCGCTGACGAAACTGATCTGCAGCTCCTCAGTAGCGCGTTCAGAATCGGAAGGATACTGCGCGTCTTCGTGCGCGGCGTCCTTAATGGAGATTTCCGCGATGCCGCTGCGGATGTAGCGAAAAAAGTAATCGCGGTCGTTCGCAGCCGACACATGCGGGTCGGCGCCGAGCACGATGACGGGCTTGCCGATCCGGCGCAGAAAATTCGGCAGCTCGGGGCCGATGCCCGCGGGATCGAGCAGGATGCCGCCGATGGCGGGCGCGCCTTCAGCCAGCGCGATGGCCACCGCCGAACCGCCGTACGAATGGCCGGCGAGCACGATGCGGCCAGCGTCTATCCGCCGGTCGAGCATTTCCGGCGCCCGGTAAATGGCCGCCGCAATTCTTGCGAGCGTCTTGCCGTTCTCAAGCCAGGGCCCTTCCCTGGGCAATTGCACGGTAAGGCAATGTATACCCCACGTCGCAAGGTGCAGGCACTGAAATGCGTGATCGTCTTTCGAACTGTCGAGACCGTGAAGCAGAATGACCAGCGGCGCTTTTTCCGCTGGCGCGCTCAAATACAGGTCTGTGCTGACGTGTTCGCCCGGCGCCAGCGTCAGGACATGGTTCTCATGCGTCGTCACGGTAAACGGCCCGCGCATCCTGAATTGGTCGAGGTCCGCCTTGTGCTCGACCAAATAGCGGTCGAGTTCGGCGACGCTGGCGGGGCGCAACGACGTGATTCCGGTGTGCGGCAAGCGCGTGCAGCCGTCGAGCAGCGCAAGCCACACGACCGCAAGCAGGGTGCAACGTACGAGTGTCGTCAATTCCGGTTGCCGGTTTTACGTCTGACCCGATAATACGACATCCCGCAGCTTCGACCGGCGGCAAATTAAGCGGCGCGCGTGTGGAAAAAGTCGCGCGGCAACGGGCGGTCGAGCAGGTAAAATCTGGTCGCATAAGACCGCTTCTGGGAGGGAAATTCGCATGAATGCTCGACGCAGACTTGTGCTCGCACTGGGGGCGGGCGCGCTCACGGCGCCGTGGGTCGCAATCGCCCAACCGAAAGGGCGCGTATACCGCGTCGGCCTGCTCGCGGCCGGTA
The DNA here is from genome assembly GCA_025363575.1 of Betaproteobacteria bacterium. The sequence continues at coordinate 10,613 of JANYDM010000095.1, forward strand.
GCCAGCTCAACAGCATCAATCTCTACGACGCGTTTGCAAACGGGTTGAGGGACCTCGGTTACGTCGAGGGAAAGAACCTCGTGCTCGAGCGCCGTTTTGCCGGCGGCAAGCTCGACACGCTGCCGGCGCTGGCGACTGAGCTGGCGGTGAAAAAGCTCGATGTGATTTTCGCACCAGGCAGCCCGGCGGTGCGCGCGGTCAAAGAAGCGGCGGAGAGCACACCCATAGTATTTGCGGTGGTCAACGATCCGGTCGAGCGCGGCTTCGTCGCGAGCCTCACCAAGCCCGGCGGCCGCATTACCGGCGTCACCAGCGTCGAGCGCGGATTGAGCGTGACACGCCTGCATCTGCTCAAAGAGGCGTTTCCGCGGATTTCGCACGTCGTGGTCGCCATTGCGCGCGAGCCGAGCGTCGCCGGCCAGGTTGCCGCGCAAATCGGCGAAGTCACGCAGGCGGCGAAAACCAACGGCATGCAGGTGCTCGCAATGGAAATCCGCAGCCGCAATTCGTTCGGCGATGCGAGCGAGGTGTTGCGCAAGTGGCGCGCCGACGGCATGAGCTGCCTGGACAGCGCCGGCAATTTCTACAATCGCGATGTGCTGACGGATTTCGCCGCGAAAACGAGGCTGCCCGCGATCTACACCAGTCGCGAATACGTCGACGCGGGCGGCCTCATGAGCTATGGCGCCAACGCCGAAGCGAACTACCGGCGCGCGGCGGGTTATGTCGACAAGATTCTGAAAGGCGCGCAGCCCGCCGACCTGCCGGTCGAAACGCCGACGAAATTCGAGCTCGCGCTCAATGGCAAGACGGCGAAAGCGCTGGGCATCACGTTCCCGTCGGGAATACTGGAGAAAGCGGACCGCATCATCGAGTAATTTCGCGCTGCTGCGCGCGCGCGGGCCGGTGCCATAGAATGTCGGCATCAGGATAAACCCCGGCGCTGCAAGCCATGCTCGATTGGGCCGAATACACGAAGTTTTTTCTGGCGCTGCTGGTCATCGTCAATCCGGTCGGCGCCGTGCCGCTGTTCGTCAGCATGACAGCGCAGAATTCAGCCGCCGAACGGCGGCGCATTGCGCGCGTGGCCAGCAGCGCGGTCGCTATCGTGCTCATCGTCGTGGCCATCGGCGGCCAGCCGCTGCTCGCTTTTTTCGGCATCTCGATCCCGTCGTTCAAGGTCGGCGGCGCAATCCTGATCCTGCTGCTCGCGATTTCGATGATGCACGCGGCGCCGACCGGCGAAAAACAAACGCCGGAAGAAGCGCGCGAGGCTGAGGACAAAGAGAGCATCGCGGTAGTGCCGCTGGCGATCCCGCTGCTGGCGGGCCCCGGCGCGATGTCGACGACGATCATATTCGCGACCGGGCGCTCTTCGCTGAGCCATATTTGCGTCATCATCATTACATGCCTGCTCGTATCGCTGACGACGTGGGCGGCATTGCGCGCGGCTACACCGGTGAGTCGGTGGCTGGGCAGGACCGGCGTCAATATCGCGATCCGCATCATGGGCCTGCTGCTCGCGGCGGTCGCGGTGGAGATTTTTACGAGCGGCATTCTCGTGCTGCTGCCGGGTTTGCGCTGACCGTTGGTTCGTAATGGGGAAGCCGCGCGCAATGCGCTAAAATGCGCGTTGAATTCGCCGCGTCCGCTCGCCGCTTTTCCTTCATTGACGTGGCGCATACATTCCGCAGATTGTGATGCCGCTTTATCTGACTTTTGCCTTTGCGTTCCTCGGCTTCACGTGCATTTCCGCCGCGCGCGTTGTGCTGTCGCTGTTCGCGCTCGATCTCGGCGCGCAACCGCTCGCCGTCGGCGTGCTCGTCGCGATGTTCTACGCGTGCCCGCTGCTGCTGTCGTGGCCGATAGGCGCGTTGTCCGACCGCGTGACGCCGCGCTGGCCGCTTTTGTTCGCTTCCATTTGCGGCGTGTGCGGCATGACCGCGCCGTATTTCTCGCACACGATGGGAGCGTTGTACTTCGCCGCCATCATGAGCGGCCTCGCGCTCGCCATCCTGCACGTGCTGGCGCAGAATCTCGTCGGCCTCATGAGCAAGCCTGAAGAGCGCGCGCGCAACTTCAGCAACTTCAGCATGATAGGGGCGGCGACCAATTTCGTCGGCCCGCTCGTGGCCGGGCTTGCCATTGACCATACCGGCCACGCGACCTCAACTCTGTTCGTCGTCGCCATCTGGATTGCAGCCGGCATCCTGATGCTGGCGCGCGGAAAGATCCTGCCCGAGAACAAGCGCTATGCAGGCCCGCCGACGCACATTCTTGACACGCTGGCAAACCGGCAGATCTGGCGCACGCTGACAACGAGCAGCCTCGCGCAGCTTGGCACCGATCTTTTTCAGTTCTATCTTCCCATCCACGGTCATTCTGTCGGGATGTCGGCGACCGCCATCGGCATCGTGCTGTCGGCTTTCGCGGTCGCGTTGTTCGCGGTTCGCAGCGTACTCACACGACTGGTCGCAAGATACGGCGAGGAAAGGTTGCTGGCTTATTCGTTTTACGTCGGCGCCGCGGCGTTTGCGCTGGTGCCGTTCTGCCACAGCGCGCTGCCGCTCACGCTGGTGTCTTTCATATTCGGCCTCGGCATGGGCTGCGGGCAGCCCGTCACTTTGATGCTGATGTTCAGCCATTCCTTGCAGGGCCGCACGGGCGAAACGCTGGGGCTGCGTCTGACCTTCAACAACCTGATGCGCGTGATCGGGCCTGTGCTGTTCGGTTCCGTCGGTTCGGTGCTCGGCCTGTTCGGGGTATTCTGGATCAACGCTTTGGTCATGGGCGCCGGTGGCGTGCTCGCGCTGCCGCAGAAAAATGGTCCGCATAATCCTTAAAGCGGTTCACCAGGACGCAGCTATGCATAGAGCAATTTTAAAAGTCCTGGCCATCGTTGTGCTCGCCACGGGCGCCCGCGCGCAGAGCTATCCGCAAAAACCGGTCCGCTTGATATTGCCGGTGCCCCCCGGCGGTGTCGCCGATGTAATTGCGCGGCCGCTCGCGCAAAAGTTGACGCAAAACCTCGGCCAGCCGGTGGTGCTCGACAACCGGCCCGGCGCCACCGGCGCCATCGGGCTCGGTTTGGTCGCCAAGGCGGCGCCCGACGGCTACACGCTGCTGTGGGGCTCGACCAATACTTTATGCATGGGTACCGTGCTTTACGCAAAGACGCCGCCGATCGACGATTACGCTGCCATCACGCCGGTGATCATTTTTCATAACGTGCTCGTGGTCAATCTCGCGCTGCCGGTGAAGTCGACAGCGGAGCTGATCGAATATGCGAAAGCGCGTCCCGAAGATCTCAAGTTCGCATCGTCGGGCGACGGCAGCACCAACCACCTGACCGCGGCGCTGTTCCAGTCGCTGACGAAAACAAAAATCACGCACGTGCCGTACAAGGGCGGCGGCCCGGCGCTGATCGACGTGCTCGGCGGCCACGTGCAGGCGATGTTCGCGACGGTGCCGTCCACTGTTACTTATATCAGGGACGGCCGCTTGAAAGCGCTCGTGGTGACGAGCGAGAAACGCGAGCTGGCTTTGCCGAACGTCCCCGCCGCAGCCGAGGCGGGCTTGCCCGGCCTCATCGTATCGACCTGGAACGGAGTGCTGGCGCCGGCGCAGACGCCGCGCAATATCGTTGCCAGGCTCAACGCCGAGATCACGAAAATCGCGCACACGCCGGAAATGGTCGAGCGCTACGCCGCGCAAGCCGCCGAGGTTTATACGACGACGCCGGAGCAATTCGCGGCGATCGTGCGCAGCGATTTTGCAAAGTGGAGCAAGGTGGCCAAGGATATAGGCTTGCGTTCGAACTAAGAAGAATTCGAGCCGCCGATAAACGCAGATAAAACCAAAACCTGTCTGAGAATTATCTTGTGCTTTTGATCTATCTGCGTTTATCGGCGTTTATCGGCGGCTCACCGCTCTAATTTCCTAGTTAGCTTTAATGCTTTGCTTGCGAATCAGGTTGCCCCACTTGGTGCGCTCGGCGGCGAGGAAGGCGCGGAATTCCGTCGCCGGGCCACCGATGATGTCCGCGCCGAGCTCGGTCAGCTGTGTTCGATACTCCGGATCCTGCAATGTTTCGTTGATCGCGCGGTTGAGCAATGCAACCATCGCTCCCGGAGTTTTCGCTGGCACGAGCACGCCGTGGGCGATGACTGACTCGAAACCGCGCAGGCCGCCTTCCTGGAAAGTCGGAACATCAGGCAGTACCGCCGCACGCCGCGGGCTGGCGATTGCAATTGCGCGCACGCGGCCACCGCGAATATGGCCGATCGCCGTCGCTGTCGCGTCGAACAGCAGCTGGACTTCGCCGCCGATCAGCGCCGTGACCGCGGGCGCGCCGCCGCGGTAGGGTACATGCCGAATATCGATGCCGGCGGCATCTATGAGCAACTCCCCCGCGAGATGGATGGATGTCCCGGCACCGCCCGATGCGAAATTCAGCACGCCGGGCTTCGCTTTCGCGAGCGCGATCAGTTCCGGCAACGTGGCGGGCACTTGCGTGAGGTTCGCGAGCAGCACGTGCGGCATTTTGCTCAGCAGCACGACCGGCGTGAAATCGCGGTCGGCATTGAACGGCAGCTTCGGATAAAGCAGCGGGTTGACTGCGAGCACTGGATGCGCCGCGAACAGCAGCGAATAGCCGTTGGGCGTCGCGTCTGCAATCGCGGCCGCCGCGACATTGCCGGCCCCGCCCGAACGATTCTCCACGACGACCGGCTGTTGCCACATCCGGCTCAAGCGTTCGGCGAGACGACGCGCATTGACATCGGCCGCGCCGCCGGGCGGCGTTGCTGCGACTATGCGTACCGGCTGCGTCGGAAAATTCTGTGCGGCGGATGTCGTCGCCCAGAGCGGCGAAATGAACACGCAAGCGACGGCTGAAAGAAGCTGCGGTGGAATACGCAGGCAAGTGCTCATGAACAGGTCTTCGGTTGATTTAACGCGGCTGGACCGCGTGCGCGGCCGTGCGTGCTTTGGTTTAGTATGCGGACTCTAATTTCACTTTACCAGAATCGTGGAGATGCAAAAGCATGGACCTGCAACTGAAAGGACGCACCGCCATTGTCACGGGCGCAAGCCAGGGGCTCGGCCGCGCCATCGCGCTTGGCCTCGCCGCTGAAGGCGTGATAGTCGCGGCGGTCGCGCGCCGCATCAATCTGCTTGAGGAGCTCTCGGCGGAAATCGTCAACGCCGGCGGCGAGAAGCCGACGCTGATACAGGCCGATCTATATCCGGATGACGCTGCGGACCGTATTGCCGAAAGCGCGATGAAGGCGCTCGGCCGCGTCGATATCCTCGCCAATGCAGCCGGCGGTAGCCGGCCGCTGCCGGTCGGCGCATCGAAAGCCGAGTGGCTGGAGGGCCTGACGCTGAACTTTTTCCGCTTGCGCGAGTTGACCGAAGCCGTGATGCCCGGCATGCAGAAAAACGGTTTCGGCCGCGTAATCAATCTGACCGGCACGCGCGAGCCGCGCAACCTGAATGCGGCGCACGCGGCCAAGGCTGCCGTTCATGTATGGTCGAAAGGATTGTCCAAGGTCGTCGCCAAAGACGGCGTCACCGTCAATTGCATACAGCCCGGCAAATTGCGCAGCGAGCAGATCGACAAGCGCTGGCCGACCGCGGAAGCGCGTAAGGAGTGGGCAAAGAAAGAAGTGCCGATGGAGCGCATGGGCGAGCCGCACGAGCTCGCCGACCTCGCGGTGTTTCTGGCGTCGCCGCGCGCGAGCTACATCACGGGCAACATTGTTGCGTTCGACGGCGGGGCGCGGTTCTTTGCGTTTTAGCTACTCGCTGCCCCTCACCCTGGCCCTACTCCCGCGAGCGGGGCGAGAGAATTTTCAAGGTATCGCCTAGTTGGTACTCTACGTAAAAGACCGTTTGGCAGAGCTCGTTCACGGCATTCGCTATGAGGATCTGCCGCCTGAAGTCGTGCTTGCTGCAAAGCGCGTGATACTCGATACGCTCGCGTGCGCCGTCGGTGCGCTTCGCAGTGAACCCGCTGCCATCGTAAAACGCGTAGCCGCAGAGCTCGGCGGCAAGGAGGAAGCCACCACCATCGGGTTCGGCAGCAGGACTTCGTGCGCGCTCGCGACGCTGGTCAACGGCACATTGATCCGCTATCTCGACAACAATGATTATTACTTCGGGCACGACTCCGCGCATCCGAGCGGCAGTCTGGCGCCGGCGCTGGCAGTCGCGGAGAAATACCGGCGCGATGGCAGGGACGTCATAACCGCGCTCGTCACTGCTTATGAAATCCAGCTGCGCCTTTGCGATGTCGTTGCTGCGCCGGGCATCACGGCGCGCGGCTGGCATCCCGGCACGGACACGCAGTTTGCGAGCGCTGCGCTGGCGGCGCGACTGATGAGTGATGATGCCCGCGTGACTGCGCATGCCATGGCGATCGCGGGCAGCCACAACAACACGCTGGCGCAGTCGCAACGCGGGCACATTCCGATGATGAAGGCGACCGCCGAGGCGACGATAGCGAAAGGCGGCGTCGAGGCAGCTCTGCTGGCAGCGGCCGGATTGACCGGGCCGGAAGAAATATTCGAAGGCATCGCGGGTTGGGGCAAGACGGTAGCCGGCGATGTCGACTTCACTGCGCTTACTGCCCCTGTAGATGAGCGTTACCGCATACTCGATACCTGCCTGAAGCCGTATGCAGCAGTGGCCGGCGCTATGGCGCCGATACGCGCAGCAATCGACATCGCGACGCAGGAGAGGCTGGCGCCGGCGGACATCGACAGCGTCGTGATCAAGCTGCATGCGAATGCGGTGAAGAAAGCGACCGACCCGCGCAAGAATTATCCGCGTGACAAAGAGACCGCGGACCATAGCTATCACTATTGCATCGCCGCGGCGCTGCTCGATAGCGCATGCGGGCCCGCGCAGTTTACCGCCGCGCGCATTGCATCTGACGATATTCGCGACCTGATCGCGAAAACGACGCTGGCGGTCGACGATGAGCTGACTGCGCTGTGGCCGCGGTCGTCCGGCGGGGGGGTGGTCGTCAAGCTGCGATGCGGGCGCGAACTCGCGCGTCTCAACAAGCACCCGCCGGGCCATCCGCGCAATCCGCTGAGCGACGCGGAAATCGAGCGCAAGTTTTTCGAGCTGTCCGATGGCATACTGCCGGTCGCGCGGATCGAACGGATTATCGAGGAAGTCGGCAAGTTCGAACTATGCGAAGACATCGGAGAATTGCTCGGCCACCTGAAAATGCAGTAATGCGCCGCGCTCGCACCGCAAGGCGCATCACGGAGGAGAACGACATGAAGTCTGTTCTATGCGGTTTTGCCGTCGCCAGCGTGTTGTGCACGGTGACGCTGGCATGCGCGCAAAACTATCCGAACAAATCGGTTCTGATGATCATGCCGTTGCAGGCCGGCAGCTCGGTGGACGTCGGCATGCGCATCGTCACGCAAAAAATGGCGGAAAGCATGGGCCAGCAGATCGTGATCGACAACCAGCCCGGCGCTGCGGGACTGATCGGCACCGAACGGTTCATGCGCTCGCAGCCCGATGGCTATACGCTGGCGACGCTCAACGATTCCATCCTGACGATGATTCCCAATCTCTACCAGAAAGTCGCGTACGATCCGGTCAAGAGCTTTACGCCCGTCAGCCTGGTGGCGTGGAACACCTGGCTGCTGGTTACGCATCCGACGTTGCCGGTAAGAACCGCGCGTGATCTGGTGGCGCTCGCGAAAGCGCGTCCCGGTGAGATCAACTATGCATCGGGCGGCAACGGCAGCCCGCAGCACGTCGCGATGGCGATGTTCGAAGCGGCAACCGGCGCGAAACTCACGCACGTGCCGTACAAAGGCACGACGCAAGCCACGCTCGACGTCATTAGCGGTCATATCCCGACCATGTTCTCAGCGACGTCGCTCGTCATCGAACAGGTGCGCGACGGCAAGATACGCGCGCTGGCGAGCGCGGGCTCGCGGCGGCTTGCTCTGCTGCCGGCAGTACCGACTATTGCGGAGTCGGGCGTGCCGGGTTTCGAATTCAACACCTGGATGTCGATTTACGCGCCGCTCAACACGCCGAAGGAAACCGTCAATCGCCTCAATGCGGAAATAATCAAAGCGCTGGCGCTCGCCGACGTCAGGGAACGCCTCGTATCCATCGGCTTCGAGATCGACGGTTCGACGCCGGACAAGCTTGCCGCAGTCACGAAGACGCGGCTGGAGCAGATGCAGAAGATCATCAAAGACGCCGGTATCCGCATGCAATGACCGTGAGCGGCGCTCCTGTCATCGCAGTATTCACCAAGAACCGCACCAACCCGGCCTATGCGGCCGCACGCCTGGGCGCCGACCGTACTGCAAAGCGCATGGGTGCGCGTACCGTGCACTATGTGCCGGAAAAGCCGGACGATGTGGCAGAGCAGATCGCTCTGATCGACGAAGCGCTCGCCGCGCTTCCTGCTGCATGCGTACTCGTGCCGGCTCATCCAACCGCGATCAATGCGGCACTTCGCAAGATACAGGCGGCCGGCGTGCCCCTATTCGGCATCATCAACCGTTTTACCGAGCCGCAGCACATCGCAAGCTGGGTCGGTTCTGAAGATTATCCCCTGGCGTTTCGCGTAGGGACTTATCTGTGCGAGCACCTGAAAGGGCGCGGCGAGATAGTGATTGTCGAAGGCCAGCCCCATTCCGTGACGAGTCTTGAGCGCGTACGCGGATTCCGCGATGCGGTGAAGCAATTTCCGCAATCGCGCATTGTGACGGCGATCTGCGGCAACTATCAGCACGGCGATACACTGCGGGCCGGCGAGGCGTTGCTGAAGTCAGGCGTTAAATTCGACGCAGTGCTTGCGGCAAACGATGTCATGGCGCTTGCCATGCTGGAACTGCTGGCCATCGCCGGTCACTCTTGCGCGGTGACCGGCATCAACGCGGTACCCGATGCGATAGAAGAAATAAAACACGGGCATATGCTCGCGACCGCGGATTTCGACGCCATGAAGATGGCGTGCATCGCGACCGAAGCCGCCATCCGTCATCTGCGCGGCGAAAAAGTGCCCATGGAGATCCTGCTGCCGGTGCAGGTTGTCGATATCAATAACTGCGCGTCGTGGGAGAAGCCGTTTGAAGAACGCGAGTGCCCGCGGTGGGAAGACTTGGTACGAAATGCGTAGCATTATTCTTACCTTCCCTTTGCAGGGAGGATGAAAACAGCGTTGCCGCTTAAATCGACGGCCGATAGATTTGCCTCAAACTGTTAGAATCCCCATTCGCTTGAAGCGTCCGCTATAACGGAGAACACGCATGGACATAACGACACCCGCAGCGACCAAGACGACCAGTGCCGCACCCAAGCGCACGACGTACAAAGGCGCCGAGATCATGGTCGAGTACCTGATCAAGGAAAAGGTGCCGTACCTGTTCGGCGTTTGCGGTCACGGCAACATCGGTTTCCTGGACGCAGCATGCAGCGCTGCCGATCGCATCAAAACTATTTCAGTGCATCACGAGCAGGCCGCGGGCTATATGGCGGATGCTTATTACAAGGTGAAGCATCAGCCGGTCGCAACGTACACGTCATGCGGCCCCGGCTCGTGCAATCTGCCGGTGGCGCTGGCTGGCGCAATGATGGACTCGTCCGCATTCCTCGCGATAACCGGCAACGTGCCGACGACGCAGTTCAATCGCATGCCGTTCCAGGAAACCGGCCGCTACTTTCAGGGCGATTTCCCGTCGGTGATCCGTCCGCTCGTCAAGAAAAGTTTCCAGCCGACGCGCGCCGAGATGCTGCCGCTCGCGATGAAGCAGGCATTCGGCCTGCTGCGCACCGGCCGGCCGGGCCCGGTCAACATCGACGTGCCGCTCAACGTGTTCCAGGAAACGGCCGACGTTGAAATTCCGGATCCTGATCCGCCGGTCATGCAGCGCGCGCCCGGCGATCTGTCGGCGCTCGACAAGGCGCTCGACTTGCTGCTGGCGGCAAAACGGCCGGTGATTCTGGTCGGGCAGGGCGGCCTCATCGGCGAAGCGACCGAAGTGCTGCTCGAATTCATCAAGCTGCTGCACATTCCCGTCGTAACAAGCCCGAACGGCAAAGGTACGATCGACGAGACGCATGAGCTGTCTTTCGGCCCGATGGGCAGGAACGGCCCGTACCAGGCGAACGAAGCGACGCGCAACGCGGACGTGATACTCGGACTCGGCTGCAGTTTCGACGACCGCGCCACCAGCGCATGGATCAGCGGCTATACGCTGACGGTGCCGCCGACGAAACTGATTCAGATCGACAACGACCCGTCGGAGATCGGCCGAAACTACCCGGTGCATCTCGGCATCCTCGGCGACATCCGCGCCAGCCTTGAAGTCCTGGTCCGGCGCGCGCAAGAAAAAATCAAAGGCAAACCCCGGACGTACGACGACTGGATCGCCAATCTGCGCGGCTGCAAGAAAATCTGGGACGACTATCAGCAGCCGTTCATGGCAGCCGACCAGATGCCGCTGCGCCCCGAGCGTTTGCTTAAAGGGCTGATGAACGTCATCCCGCAGGACGCGATATTCGCTACCGACGTTGGCGTGCATCACAACTGGGTGGTGCAGTTGTGGAAACAGCGGCGCGCGCGCCATTTGCTGCAATCGTGGGGCTTCGCGTCGATGGGATTTGCGACCTGCGGCATACTTGGCGCGAAACTCGCGCAGCCGGAAAGCCCGGCGATCGCGGTGTGCGGCGACGGCTCGTTCATGATGACGCCGCATATTCTTGCCACTGCCGTCGAATACGACATTCCCGCAGTGTGGGTCGTGTGGAACAACTACGGCTACTGCTCGATACGCGACATGCAGCTCGGCATGTTCGGCCAGGAGCTGGCGACGAGCTTCCAGATCGAAAAAACCAAAAAACTGTTCAGCACCGATTTCGTGATGCTCGCGCGGTCGATGGGCGTGGATGGCGCGCGCGTCGAGCGTGCCGGCGATCTCGAGGGCGTACTCGAGACCGCGATCAAGGCGAACCGGCCGTACCTCGTCGAGGTGCCTGTCGATCGCGAGATCCGCCCGGTTGGCACGGGCACTTGGCAATTGCCGCCGTTCCCGCATGGCGAGCCGAACTTTCGCAAGCTCGCAGGGCTCGAAGGAAAGTAGTGAGTCGTCCTCAGCAGGTAAATATTAAAAGGAGACGGACATGCGTTCATTGTTGATTTTAGGGATCGCAATGATTTTTACCGGCTGTGCCCAGATGCCGCGTTCTACCGACGTGACGCAGTTACAGATGACGGCCCGCGACAACGGCGCCGTCTATTACGGCTCCGCGCGACGCGAATTCCTGCGCGTGACGAGCCTCACGCTGGAAGTCGATCGCCGCATTTACAACGGCAATATTGAGCTCACCGACCCGAACGCTTCGTTTGGCTTGTATCAGATCTACGGGGCCCGCAATGCCGCGCCGAAATCCGCCGACACTTTGCGCGGTACTAACTTCCGGAGCGCGATCCTTTCGTCGACCGACAAACTGACGATTAAGTGCGACTTTGTCGACTACCGCGGCACGGACACTCACGGGATCTGCATCGATCAGTCGCAGCGCGTCTTCGATGCCGTACTGAACGTCGGGCCCAACGAGCGGTATGACGACATAGTCCCGGCCGAGCGCAAGTAAAGCGTGCGGGCTTCTACTCCGGCTTGATGCCGGCAGCCTTTACGACCTTGCCCCAGCGCGCGAGCTCGCTTTTGAGGTGAGCTTCGAATTCCTGCGGTGTCGTGGTCGTGATATCGAGCGATAGATTGCCGAATCTGGCGCGCGTATCCTGCGCGCGCATCACGTCCAGTATCGTGCTGTGAAGTTTCGCCAGGATTTCTTTTGGCAGGCGCGCCGGCGCGAACACACCGAACCAATTGGTGACTACCATGCCGGCAACGCCGGCTTCATCGAAGGTGGGCACCTCCGGCAGCGCGCCCGCGCGTTTTGCGCTTGACACGGCTAGCGCGCGCAGACGCCCGCCGCGCACGTGCGGCGTTGCGCCGGGCATCGTCGGGAACGCCGCCTGCACCTGGCCGCCCATAACGTCTGTTTGCGCGATGGCGATGCTCTTATAAGGCACATGCACGATATTCACGCCTGCCGCGAGCTTGAACAGCTCGCCGGTCAGATGCGTGATTGAACCGCTGCCGCCCGAGCCGTAATTGATCGTGCCCGGTTTGGCTTTTGACGCCGCGATGAATTCGGTCAGCGTCTGCGCGGGAAAGCCCGGGTTGATCACCATCACCTGCGGCGCGGTCGCCAGCAGGGTGATGGGCGTGAAGTCTTTGATCGGGTCATACGGCACGTGCCGCAGCACGTGCACGTTGATCGTATGCGGCGAATCGCCGATCAGCAGCGTGTATCCATCCGCGGCAGCCTTCGCCACCAGCTCGCGCCCGAGCGAGCCCGACGCGCCGGGCCGGTTGTCGATGACGAACTGCTGGCCCAGTGCCTCTCCCAGTTTTTGCCCCACGATGCGCGCGACAGCGTCGGACGAGCCGCCGGGCGAATAGGGGACGACGACGCGGATGGGACGGACGGGGTAAGAGTTTTCGGCGGCGCCCGCTGAAGGAAGTGCAACGATCTGCAGGAGCGCGCTGATAAGTATGAAAACGCCGGGCGTGTATAGAGACATTAGTGATCGTCGATCCGTGTTTGTCCGTTCTCGCGCGCCAGCTCCAGGCGAAGCACTCTATCGCCGCTCTGGGTATGGATGTACCAATACGTCAGCGGCAGCCCGCACGAGGATTGTCTTCCCTGAACGCTCTCAGTTGAACGAGTTCGATTTCGCGGACGCTCTCCGATCGAGCGATATGCGTCAAGAATGAATTTGCAGTGTTGACCGAACAAAGCAGCCTTGTCCAGCCTGGACACCTTGTTCAAGACATCCATCTTAATGTGTGTTGTATGCAGATCAAAATAAGCGTCCTGCTGCCTGCCTTTGCACATGATAACGAGTTGTCGGAAGAGTGCCTGCAAACTCCCGGGCGCCGGTATTACCGCTCGTGACCGGAGCCTGCAACGCGTATCCATTGTCCGCGGCGGATTACGTGAGCGTAGCAAAGTATAAAAGCGGCGGCATGAAGCGTCGCAATTGCATGAGAAGTCTCTTTTTTGTGAGTTAGTGGTATTTCAATAACCTATTCTCATCAATCAAATCAGTTCTTGTCTGTTACTGCAATGAGCATTGCGTCGGCCAGTACGACTTCGCCGCGCTTGCGTAGTTCTTCGGCGGCGCCGACGCGGTCGCGCTCTTCGCGGTTCTGGCTGAGTTTCGACTTGCCGACGATGCGGGTGATCTCGATTTCGATGCCGACAATGTTGCCGAGCATTTGACTGATGAACTCGGGCGAGGAGTCGGTCATCTTCCAGGGACGCGCGTCGCCGGCGCGGCCTTCGTGGGTGCGCGTGAGGCGCGCGACGACGCCGCGCACGAACCGCTCGTCGTCGCGGACTATGACTTTGCCGTGGACATGCACGACACGGTAGTTCCATGTCGGCACCAAGCGGTGCGACTCGTGTTTGGCCGGGTACCAGTTCGGCGATACATAAGCGTGCTCGGCGCGGAAGATCACCAGTGTTTCATCGCCGTCCTTGATTTCTTTCCAGATGGGATTCGCGCGCGCGACGTGCGCGATCAGGCTGCCGTGCGTGCCGGGTTTCGCTTCGATCTCGAACGGCAGGTGATTGGCGGCCAGTCCGTCGGGCCCGTTGACCACGAATGCGCCCAGCGGATGCTCGCTGATGAGACGATGGAGTTCTTCGACGCGCGTTTCTTCGAAATGCTTGGGTACGTACATGGTTATCTCCCAGAACTTGAAGGTCGGCGATTAGTCGCCTTTGACGCCCGCCGCTTTTACCACTTTGCCCCATTTCACGATTTCTTCGCGCAGGAACTTGCGGAATTCCACCGGCGGCATGTGTTCGGCTTCGACGCCTTCGAGCGCGAGCGCTTCGCGTGTAGCAGGCACGGCAACGATCTTCTTCAACTCGTCGCTTATGCGCGTCACGATCGCATGCGGCAGTTTCGGCGGGCCCCACACGCCGTACCAGAGCACGGCTTCATAGCCGGGTACCGTTTCTGCGATCGCCGGAATGTCGGGCACACCGGGCAGGCGTTTCGGTGTCGTTACGCCGAGCCCTTTCAGGCGGCCGTTGCGCACGAACGGAATTTCGGACGCGATGCCGCCCATCAGTAGCTGCACCTGACCGCCAAGAAGGTCGGCCATCGCGGGTCCCGTGCCCTTGAAAGGGACGTGCACCATCTGGGTCTGCGTCATCATCTTGAAGAGTTCGGTCGCAAGGTGAGTGAAGCCGCCCACGCCGGTCGAGCCATAGTTCAGTTTGCCCGGACTCGCTTTGGCGAGATTGATCAACTCTTGCGTCGTCTTCACCGGCACGCCGGGATAGACGGCGAGCAGGTCGGCGCTGATGCCGACGAGCCCGATCGGCGAAATGCCATCGACGGGGTCGAACGACAATTTGTACAGGCTCGGATTTACCGCATAGCTGCCGGACACGAGTATGAGCGTGTAGCCATCGGGTGCCGCGCGCGCTGCGATGTCGGCGCCGAGGACGCCGCCCGCGCCACCGCGGTTGTCGACGACGACTTGCTGACCGAGCCCTTCGCTCAGTTTCTGCGCAACGCGGCGCGCGACGATGTCGGTGCCGCCCCCCGGAGCAAATGGAACAACCAATCTTATGGGTTTTATAGGGTAAGACACCGATTCGCGAGCAGCGAGGCGGATAAATCCGGGGGGCAGAGCGTCGTTCCCGCGAGCGGGCCTGCGGCTAACGAGTCTCGACGCTTCCACCTCGGCGAAGGGGACTACCATGCGGATCGGTTTGTCGGGATAGTGTTGCGCGTATGCGCCGGTTGCTCCTGCGGCAAGCCCAGCGCACAGAAAATTAATCAAGATCGTTTTCATACTTCTCCCGCTGGATTCGACGTCAATCGAGCTTGGCACCCGACGCTTTTACAACCTTTGCCCACTTTGTGATTTCCTCGCGCACGTATTGAGCAAACTGCTCAGGGTTTTTGACTGAGGGCTCTGCACCCAACGCGGTGAGTCGTTCCTTCAATTCCGGTGCGGTAATCGCCGCACTAATCTCGCCGTTAAGACGCATGATGATTTCCCGCGGCAGCGCGGCCGGACCGAACAGGCCGTACCATGAGGTGACATCGAATCCGGGCAGACCCGCTTCGGCCACTGTCGGCAGCTGCGGCAACAGCGGCGAGCGGGTCGCGCCGGTCAGTGCGATTGCGCGCAATTTTCCCGACTGCACGTGCGGCATCGCGACCGGCAGTCCCATGGACGCCAGTTGCAACTGGCCCGCGAGTAGATCGCCAACGACCTGGCCTGCGCCTTTATAGGGGATGTGGATCATCTTTACGCCCGCCATGGTGTCTAACAATTCCAGCGCGAGATGATTGGGCGAGCCGTTGCCGGCCGAGCCGAAGTTGAGCTGTCCCGGTTTTGCTTTCGCCAGCGCGATCAACTCATGTATTGATTTTGCGGGAAGCGAGGGATGCAGCACGATGACGCTCGGAAATGACGCCACCTCGGCAATCGCCGACAGGTCTTTCGCCATGTCGTAACTGAGTTTGGAATAGAGGCTCGCGCCTATCGCGTGCGGCACGCCGCCCATCAGCAGCGTATAGCCATCCGGCGCGGACTTGGCGACCAGCTCGGCGCCGATGTTGCCGCCGGCGCCGACGCGGTTCTCGATAACGACGGGCTGGCCCAGGCGCTCGTTCATTTTCTGGCCGACGATGCGTGCGAGCACGTCGGTCGCGCCGCCGGGCGAGAACGGCGCGATCAGACGAATGGGCTTGTTTGGATAATCCTGCGCAATTGCGGCAGCTGCCGCGAATATTGCGGCCAGACTTATCCCGGTTGTTGCAGCGGCGTGCATTACTCCTCCGGCTGACGCGCCTGCGATGCGGCGGTCGTTATGCGAAAACTGCGGCGCAGTTTGACACGGCTTTTGCGCGGCATGCAATCGGGTAGAATTCGTGTGCCTTCCACATTTTCGAAACCATGCAACAGCGTGGCTTCGCTCGGCGCTCCCCTCTCCTGTGAAGGGAGAGGGGCCGGGGGTGAGGGCCAAGCAGAACAACCTGAATTTAGAATGCCTGCGGTGAAAATCAAACGTATCGAACCCATTGCCGTCCGCCTGCCGCTGACGAAGATGAAGAAGATGGCGGGTGTCGCCTTGGACACCGCCGAGAATCTGGTTGTGCGCATAGAGTCGGATACCGGCGTCGTCGGTTGGGGCGAGTCGGGGTCCGCGCCCATCATGACGGGCGAGACTGTCGAGAGCATGGTCGCCGCGGTGCGCCATCTCGCACCTTATCTGCAAGGAAACGCGGCAGATGATATTGCCGGCGCGACGTCCGCGATGAATCTCTGGATGTATGGCAACAGCGCGGCGAAAGGCGCAATCGACATGGCGTTGCACGATCTGGTCGGGCGCGCCACGCAACAGCCGGTGCACGCTTTGCTGGGCGGCAAGCGCCGCGACCGCGTCTCGACATTGGGCGTTCTCAGCAACGGCAGGCTCGATGCCGACGTTCAGGATGCGAAGGAGCAGCGCGCAGCCGGCTACGTCGCGTACAAGATCAAAGTCGGCGTGAACTCACCCGAAGTGGATGCCGAGCGCACGCGCGGCGTATGCGAAGTGCTGGGCAAAGGATTTCTCATTTGTGCGGACGCCAATCAGGGCTGGACAGTCGACGAAGGCGAGCGTTACGTGCGCGCCGTCGCCGATACTCTACTGGATTTTTTCGAGCAGCCGACGCGCCAGGACGATCTCGCCGGCATGGCGCGCATAGCCGCGGCCAGCCGTGTGCCGATAGCCGCGGACGAAGGCATCCATTCTCTCGAGCACATACGCCGCCACCACGCGGCGAAAGCGGCCAGCGGCGTCAGCCTGAAGTCGATCAAGTTCGGCGGCTTGCGCGGCGTGATGGAGGCGGGCAGGTTATGCGACGAGCTCGGTATGCAGATCAACGTCGCGTGCAAGACCGGCGAGTCGAGCATCGCGTCTGCTGCTGCCGTGCACATGGCGGCGGCGCTCGCATCGAACAAATGCAGCCTGAATATCGCGAGTCCTTATCTCGCGGAGGACCTGACTGTGCAGCCGCTCAAAGTGGAACGTGGGCATGTCATCGTTCCCGACAGCCCCGGGCTCGGCGTCGAAGTCGAAGAAGCGCGCGTGCGGCGTTTTCAAATCAAGGTTTAGTTGAGCCGCAGATAAACGCGCAGATAAACGCCGATGAATCAATTTCAAATGCGAGAGATGTCCTCGCTGGTTTTGCTGTTCTTCACGGTTTTATCGGCGGGTATCTGCGTTTATCGGCGGCTAGTTTGGTTTTACGAATTCAAGGGGTGGAGTGAGTGGTCAACGCAGCAATCGTAGGTCTCGGCTGGTGGGGCAAGAACATCGTCAACGCAGTGCAGGGCAAAAGCCCGCTGCTGAAATTCGTGCGCGGCGTGACCAAAGAGCTCGCGGAGACGGAGACGTTCGGTAAGCAGCACGGCATTGCGCTGTGTGGCGAACTCGACGAAGTGCTTGCCGATCCGGCAATCGAAGCCGTTGTGCTGGCAACACCGCATTCCTTGCATGCCGATCAAATCGTAGCCGCGGCACGCGCGGGCAAGCACGTATTCTGCGAAAAGCCGTTGTCG
Organism: Betaproteobacteria bacterium; assembly: GCA_025363575.1. The sequence goes on from JANYDM010000095.1 coordinate 28,312, forward strand.
CTCAAACGCGCCGACGCAGAGCGCGCGGTCAAAGCCTGTCTCGATGCGAAGCGTGTCATCGGCGTAGGGCAGAACAAGCGGTTCTGGCCGTCGATGAGTGCATTGCGCGGCGTCGTCGCCGGCGGCAGTCTCGGCGAATTAATGCACATCGAAGGGCATTACAGCAACGAGAACTCGAGCAATTTCTTCGCGGGCTGGCGCGACAAGCCGGAGGAGACGCCGGGTGCAAGCATGACCGGCACGGGCATTCATATTCTGGATGCGTTCGTCAGCATGGCCGGTCCGGTGGCCGCAGTCAGCGCCCAGTTTGTGGCCATGCGCGGCGGGCACGATCCGCGCGACACGATATCGGTTCTGTTCAAATTCAAGAACGGCATGAGCGGGACGCTGGGCGCGGTGCGGGCGTCGCCGTTTTACTGGCGCGTGCATGCATTCGGCGACAAGGGCTCGGCGGAGGCGCTGGGCGAAACGGAAATCGTCGTGCGCTGCTCCGGCGCGCCGGTTGAGCGCAAGACCTATGCGCCCATCGATTCGCTACGCGCTGAATTCGACGCATTCGCCGTTGCCGTCGGCGGCGGCGCGCGGTATCCGATCACGCCGGGGGAGATGACGGCGACCATAGCGGTTTTCGACGCCATCATTCAATCGATTGCCAGCAGCAAACCGATAACGCTGGCGTGACTTATGACCGTTGACGCAGGCGCCTCGCCTCCCTAGACTGCGGATTCCTGTTTCCAGGATCCGCCTTTCGTGTTGCAGCTGCGCCCGCGCCCTACGCGGGACGCCGAGAGTCCTTCTCACTCTGCAATAGCGGGTCCCGGGCATACGCCACGGGGAGGGCGTCATCTTGATTCGCAGTCTCGTAGCATTATTGCTGCTTGTTTCATCGTCGGCCGCCTGTGCGGACCCGATCATGCTGCTATTGCTGCGCTTTGCGCGCGACCGCGCGGTCTCGTCATCGATTGAGGCGGGCGCCAACACGTTGCAGCACCGCTTTGCGACCACGCCGGCGCGCATATACGGTTTTGCACCAGCCGCTGCGGAAATTCTACCCGGGACCGGCGAGCAGCAGGTGCGCGCGCTGATCGATGATAACTTTTTGCATCTCGACACCGGTCAGCGCGACGAGGTTTTCGCGAGCCTGCAAAAAATTCTGCAGGATCCGCAGCACGAACAGGAAAAATCCCGCATCGTGTTGGAGTTCGCGCAGAAGGCACGCGAGGTCAGGGAATGCTATACCACGCTCGCCAGGCTTTCGCGCGCGGAGAAAAAGAACCTCGCGGCGTTGGTCGGTGAGGAATACCGCCACATGCCGGAAAGCGAGCGTCTGCATTTGTTCGACGTCCTCAACGCCGGCTCGCTGCCGCTGCCGCGCGACCTGCGCGACATCATGCTCGCCGAGCTCAGAGCGGGCTAGCGCTGAGGGCCGCCTGCGGGCGCTAGAGGTTCGCAACGACCAGGCGCACGGCCGTCGGGTCTGGATTCGCGCATACAGTCGCCGTTTGTGGATCCGCGTACACTGCCGCCGGTGGTGGATCCGCGCACACTGCCGCCGGTGGTGGATCCGCGCACACTGCCGCCGGTAGTGGATCCGCGCACACTGCCGCCGGTAGTGGATCCGCGCACACTGCCGCGGATAGCGTTGTAAAATCGGCGAAAGCCGTCAAAACAAGCAGCGCCCCAAGGGCGCATGCTGTTCACCAAAAGCGCATTCCACATCATGAGTCATGCCCACGCGGCCAACCGCCGCGAAGACCTGCGTTTGATCACCGGCCGCGGCCATTATACGGCGGACATGAACCTGCCCGGCCAGCTGCACGCAGCGTTTCTGCGCGCCGATCGCGCGCATGCCGAAATCGTCGCGATCGATGCGCAGCCGGCGCTTGCGCGGCCCGGCGTCGTCGCCGTGTTCACCGGGGCCGATGCGGTTGCCGCGCAGTACACGCAATTTCCGAATCTGATGTCGTTCACCGGCCGCAATGGCGGGCAAATACTCAAACCCGAACGCCCCGTGCTGGCGACCAAAGCGGTGCGCTATGTCGGTGAATGCATCGCGATGGTGGTCGCGGAGTCGGCGCTCGCGGCGCAAGATGCGCTCGACGCCATTGAAATCGAATACAAGGATTTGCGTGCCGTCGTCACCGTGGAAGACGCGCTGGCACAGGGCGCGCCGCAACTGCACGCCAATGTCCCGGGCAATCTGTGTTTCGAGTGGGAAACCGGCGATGCGAAAGCAGTGGAGCAGGCCTTCGCGAAAGCAGCGCATATAACGAAGCTCAAAGTTTTGACGACGCGCGTCGCACCCAGCCCCATGGAGCCGCGCGGCTGCATGGTGAGCTACGACGCGGCAAGCGACAGCTACGATATCTACACGCCGTCGCAAGGCATGATCATGCTGCGCAAGCAGTTTTCGACGCTGACCGGCGTGCCCGAAACGAAACTGCGCGTGCATTCGCGCGATGTCGGCGGCAGTTTCGGCCAGCGCAGCGGCGTTTATCCGGAGCACGGGGCGCAGATGATAGCGTCGAAACGCCTTGGCCGCCCGGTGAAATGGGTGGGCTCGCGCGCTGAAGGTTTCATGTCGGACGCGCACGGTCGCGGTCTCGAGATCGCCGGCGAGCTGGCGCTCGACCGCGACGGCAAATTTCTCGCCGCGCGCTACGAGTTCCTGTGCGACATGGGCGCTTATCTGACGCCGACCGGTTCGGTCAGCCATCTGCGCAATCCGGCGACGCTGATGACGGGCGTCTATAAGACGCCGGCGCTGTATGGCAGCTTCAAAGTCGTACTCACGAACACGGTGCCGATCGCCGCATACCGGGGGGCGGGGCGCCCTGATATCGCGTATGCGGTCGAGCGGTTGGTCGATCGCGCGGCGGATGAAATGAAGATAGAGCGCGCCGAACTGCGCCGTCGTAATTTCATTCCTCCCGATGCATTTCCGTACAAGACGCCGACGGTCGGCGTGTACGAGCCATCCGATTTCGCGGGGTGCCTCGAGCAGGCGCTGAAGACGGCGGACTGGAACGGCTTTGAGCAGCGCCGCGCAGCCGCGACGCAGCGCGGCAAGCTGCGCGGCATGGGGCTCTCGACCATTATTGAAGCGACCGGCGCGGGTGTCTTCCCGAAAGATCAGGTGGCGATCGAAGTCGACGCAGCCGGCAAACTAACCGTCTACACAGTGAGCCTGTCTTCCGGGCAGGGGCATGAGACGACATTCGCTGCGGTGGTCGCCGATACGCTTGGCTTGCCGCACGAAGCGGTGACTTTGCGCGAATGCGATCCGGCCCGCGAACTGATCGGCAACCATACCGGCGGTTCGCGCTCGATGGCAGGCGTGGGCAGTGTGTGCAAGATCGCAGCCGACAAGATGATAGAGCAGTCGAAGCCGCTGGCGGCCGAAGAACTCGAATTGGAGCCTTCGCAAGTCGACTACAAAGGCGGCGTGTTCCGCGCGCGCGACGGCGAAAAGTCCATCAGTTTCGAACAGCTTGCGCAGAAACTGGCCGGACGCCAGCCGCATCCCATGAATACGCTCGCCGAGGGCACGGTTGGCTCGACCTGGCCGAACGGCTGCCATATCGCCGAAGTCGAAATCGATCCCGACACCGGCGTTACCGAAATCGCGTCCTATGTGGCCGTGGACGACAGCGGCACGGTGATCAATCATGCAATCGTCGAAGGTCAGGTGCACGGCGGTGTCATGCAGGGCGCGGGGCAGATTTTCCATGAGCACGTGATTTACGATCGCGCCAGCGGGCAACTGCAGACGGGCAGCTTCATGGACTATTGCATGCCGCGCGCGGGCCTGCTAAAGGCGATGAACGTCGGCGACCACCCGCTGCCCAGTAAACTCAACGCCATCGGCGCGAAAGGCGTGGGAGAATCCGGGTGCACGGCGTCTTTGCCGGCACTGGCCAACGCAATGACGGATGCGCTGCGGCCCGCCGGCGTCGGGCATCTCGACATGCCGTATACGCCGGGTAAAGTGTGGCATTCCATTCAGGCAGCAAAGCGGAGATAGCATGTTCCAATTCAATTATGTGAAGCCGAAATCGCTCGCCGAGGCGCAGTCTCTGGTCGCGGCGAACCCCGAAGCCAAGTTTCTGTCCGGCGGCATGACGCTGATCCCGACTTTGAAGCAGCGGCTCGCGCAGCCGTCGCATCTCGTCGATATCGGCGGCCTCGCCGAACTGCGCGGCATCGACGTGAAAGGCGATCAGCTGGTGATAGGCGCCGCCGTCCGGCATTACGAGGTCGCTGCATCGCCGGTCGTCAAGAAAGCCATTCCTGCGCTCGCTTATCTGGCAGACCATATCGGCGACCCGCAGGTGCGCAACCGCGGCACGCTGGGTGGCTCGGTCGCCAACAACGATCCCGCGGCCGACTATCCGTCCGCAGTGCTCGCGCTTGATGCGACCATAGTCACCAGCAAGCGCGAAATCGCTGCCGCAGATTTCTTTCAAGGCATGTTCGCGACCGCGCTCGAAGAGGGCGAAATCGTCGTGCGCGTGAAATTCAACATTCCGAAGCGCGCGGCGTACGAAAAATTTCCGCACCCGGCTTCCGGCTATGCGATGGCAGGCGCCTTCGTTGCGGAGGGCAAGCCAGGTCTGCGCGTCGCGATCACTGGCGCCGCATCGGGCGTGTTCCGCTGGGAGGCGGCGGAAGCGGCGCTGACGAAGAAATTGAGCGCCGACGTGCTCGAAGGCGTGCCGCTCGCGACCGACGACATGAATGAAGACATCCACGCGACGCGCGAATACCGCGCCAATCTCGCCAAGGTGATGACGAAGCGCGCAGTGCAGAATCTGCTGGCGGCGTAGTACACGATCCTCAATCCTCAATCCTCAATCCTGAATTTAATTCCATGACAAAAATCGAACTGACCGTAAACGGCAAAAAACATTCGCGCGAAGTCGAAGACCGCGCACTGCTCGTCGATGTGCTGCGCGACCAGCTGCAGCTCACGGGCACCCACATCGGCTGCGACACCAGCCAGTGCGGCTGCTGCACCGTGCACATGGACGGCCGCGCCGTGAAGTCGTGCACCGTGCTGGCGGTGCAGGCCGGCGGGGCCGAGATAGTCACCATCGAGGGCCTCGCCAACGGCGACCAGCTGCATCCGGTTCAGCAGGCGTTTACCGACTGCCACGCGCTGCAATGCGGATTTTGCACGCCGGGGATGATCATGGCGATCAGCGCATTTCTCAAAGACAACCCGCACCCGACCGACGACGAGATTTATCACGGACTCGAGGGCAACCTGTGCCGCTGCACCGGCTATATCAATATCGTCAAAGCCGTAAAGCGCAGCGCGGAGCTGCTGAAGTGACGCGCCGGCCATGAACGCACCCGCGCACAAGATCGCAGCTTGCGTCGCGGGGTTGATGCTGGCTGTCGCCGCTTGCGGCGCCGCGGGCGCTTGCAAATCGATGCTCGACCATCAGTTTCCCGAATTGGTCAGCGGCAAGCCGCAATCGCTGTGCGAGTACGCGGGCAAGGTCGTGCTGGTGGTTAACACGGCGAGCCAGTGCGGCTACACGCCGCAATACGAAGGTCTCGAGGCGTTGTATAAACGGTATCGCGCGCGCGGGCTGGTGGTGGTCGGTTTCCCGTCAAACGATTTTGGCGGGCAGGAGCCGGGCAGCAACCAGGAAGTCGCGCAGTTCTGCCAGTTAAACTACGGCGTGAGCTTTCCGATGTTTGAGAAGACTGTGGTTGCAGGCCCGCAAGCCAACGCTTTTTACGCGACGCTGGCCCAGCGCGGCGGCGGCGCACCGCACTGGAACTTCCACAAGTATTTGATAGATCGCGCCGGCAATCGCGTAGTCGGCTTTGATAGCAACGTAGCGCCGGCCGATGGCAGGCTGGCGCGCGAAATCGAGCGGCTCCTGATGGAGCCGCCGTCGCGTTAATGCGGGTCCGGCCTTGCGCCGTTACCCTTCGGCCCAACCTCAGTTGAACGGCCGTTTGCTAACTTAGTGGTGGTGAATCAACCCATTGGCCGGGTTAGCGCACACAAACAAACGGCGCACCGCCGAACCTACCCACACAATCGCGTTGCTGATCGCTTCCGCATCGCGCAATGCATTAACTGCGACTGCGCGTTGAATGGCATTTACAGGCGCGAGTTTTACCCGTGCATAAAGATCTGATTCTGAAGCACTTTCATCATATTTAGACATTTTTGTCTCCACTGTTCGTACATTACTAAAACTAACTCTGGAACAATTGCTGCTCTGTCCCAGTCCCATCGAACATCATAATAGACCGGATAAATATCAGTTTGTTGCGTCGCAATACATGATATATTGTCACTCATGAGATTAGAAAATCTAATCTAATAATGACAGAACGGTTACCGCCGCTTAATGCCCTCAGGGCCTTTGAAACGGCAGCCCGGCACCAAAGCTTTAAGCGGGCCGCCCAGGAACTGAATGTCACACCGGCCGCCATCAGCCATCAGGTGAAGGCGCTCGAAGACTATTTGGGCGTGCCGTTGTTTCACCGGTTGAGCCGTGGCCTCGAGCTGACCCCCGCAGCGCAGGCCGCCATGCCCGAATTGAGCCAGGGGTTTGAGACACTGGCCGCGGCTGTCGCGCGCCTGCGTCCGCAGCCGGACAGCGGGCATTTGACAGTCAGCGTGGCGCCGTCTTTTGCGGCACGTTGGTTGATGCCGCGACTGCATCGATTCTTTGCGTTACAGCCGGATCTCGACGTCCGCATCAATGCACGCACGCGGCTTTTGAACAAGCGCGGCCAGGACAACGCCGTCGAGCGCGCCACGGTGGAAAACTGGCTGGAGGAATCCGATGTCGCGATACTTTACGGGCACGGCGACTACACCGGCTTTCGCTACGATAAATTATTCCCTCTCACGCTCGCCGCCATGTGCAACCCGCGGCTCGTACACGGGGACATTCCGTTACGCACGCCGCAGGATCTGCACTTGCACACACTCGTGCATGATGACACAGGCATGCTGTTCGACGGCGTTCCGTTCTGGGATGTTTGGTTGAAGGCAGCCGGTGTCGACGGCGTCGATACAGCGCGCGGATCGCATTTCAGCCAGCCGGTACTCGCGGTCGAAGCGGCCAGCGACGCATTGGGCGTGGTGGCCACGTTTCCCGTGCTGGCGGCGGCGGAACTTGGCGTGGGGCGCCTGATCCAGCCGTTTCAACTCGAAGTGCCGCTGCAATCGGCGTATTACCTGATCTGCCCCGAAGCATCCTTGCAGCGTCCCGCAGTGGCGGCGTTTCGCGACTGGCTTCTCGGCGAGGCCGCGCAGCAGGCCGCGTACTGATTTCGTAAGTCCAATCCATATCGGGCATAATCTTTTTTCCGCCTGAGCCGCGGATCCGGAAGCGGGGAGCCTCGAACATGAAAAATACCAAATCGGCGGACCAGAAGATCATCGATCTCGTGCGCGCGTCGCCTGCTGCGCGCGTCAAGGTCGCCGTGACCGACATCGATGGCGTGCTGCGCGGCAAGTACCTGCACAAGGAAAAATTTCTGTCGGCGCTCGATAACGGGTTCGGCTTCTGCAACGTCGTTTTCGGCTGGGACATGGGCGACCAGTGCTACGACAACGCGACATGGACCGGCTGGCATACCGGTTTCCCGGACGCGCTGGCGCGGATAGACCTCGCCACGTTCCGCCGCGTGCCATGGGACGACGGCGTGCCGTTTTTTCTGGCGGATTTCAGCGACGCGCAAGGCGCTCCGTCGCCGGTGTGTCCGCGCCAGGTATTGAAGAAGGTGCTGGCGCGCGGCGCAAAACAAGGCTTCAAGGCGCTCGCGGGTGTCGAATACGAATGGTTCAACTTCCGCGAGACGCCGCAGAGCCTCGCCGCCAAGAATTACACGCAACCGGAAACGATCACGCCGGGGATGTTCGGCTACTCGCTGATACGCGCGGGCCAGAACCAGGCGTTCTTCAAGGCGTTGATGGAAGAGATGCCGCAGTTCGGCATTCCGATCGAAGGGCTGCACACTGAAACCGGGCCCGGCGTCTATGAAGCAGCGATTCTTTATTCGGAGGCGCTGGAGGCGGCCGATCGCGCTGTATTGTTCAAGACGGCAGCCAAGGAAATCGGCCATCGCTTCGGCATCATGCCGAGCTTCATGGCGAAATGGAGCGCGCAGTATCCGGGCTGCAGCGGTCACGTGCACCAGAGCCTGTGGAACGGTAAAAAGAATCTGTTTTACGACACAAAAGCGCCGCGCCGCATGAGCAAGCTGTTCGAGAGCTACATCGCGGGGCAACTGCATTGCCTCAAGGACATTCAGGTTTTTTTCGCGCCGACGATCAACAGCTACAAACGGCTCGTCGACGGTTTCTGGGCGCCGGTGAAAGCAACCTGGGGCATGGATAACCGAACGGCAAGCCTGCGCGTGCTCGCGGGCGCGGAGAAATCGACGCGCATAGAGACACGTTGTCCCGGCGCCGATACGAATCCGTACCTCGCAGTTGCCGCATGTGTCGCCGCCGGTCTTTATGGCATCGAGAAAGGCCTCAAGCTCACGACTGCACCGCTTGAAGGCGACAGCGCAAAAGCCGAGCGCATTCCGCGCCTGCCGCGCAACCTGCTGGAAGCCACCGCCAACCTGAAGAGATCGAAGATCGCGCGCGAGCTGTTCGGCGAGGAATTCGTCGACCATTACGTGAGCACGCGCGAATGGGAATGGCGCCAGTTCCAGGATGCCGTTACCGACTGGGAATTGAAGCGGTATTTCGAAATCATCTGAATCCGCCAAGCGCATGACAATCCATCGGTTTGCTTTTCCTACGGACATTCGTTTCGGCGCCGGCGCGCGCCGGGAGGCGGGGCCTTATCTTGCGACGCACGGTTGCAAGCGCGCGCTGATCGTCACCGACAAAGGCGTTGCGGCGCTGCCGATGCTCGCTGAATTCGAGTCGACCCTGGACGGGCTGGCGGTCGCGGTCTTTTCAGGCGTGGCAGGCAATCCGCTCACGAGCCAGGTCGACGCGGGGCTCGCCGCCTATAAGAAGCACGATGCAGACGCAGTCGTCGGCTTCGGCGGCGGTGCGGCACTCGACGTTGCAAAGGCCATCGCGTTGATGGCGAACCATCCAGGCAGCGTGCTCGAATACGCGTGGGACCACCCGCAGGTAAGGCCGATTGAGCGCGATCTGCCATGCTTCATTGCGCTGCCGACGACCGCCGGCACCGGCAGCGAAGTCGGGCGCTCGAGCGTGATTTCGGATGACAAGACGCATATCAAGAAAATTATTTTCTCGGCGAAACTGCTGGCCAAAGCCGTGTTCGCCGATCCGGAGCTCACGCTGGATCTGCCGGCGAACGTCACGGCGGCCACAGGCATGGATGCGCTCACGCACAACATCGAGTCGTATCTCGCGACGGGGTATCACCCGATGTGCGACGGCATCGCGCTCGAGGGCGTGCGCATTGCGGCACGCGCGCTGCCGGTTGCCGTGCGCGAGCCGCACAATCTGCGGGCACGCTCCGATATGCTGATGGCGTCGCTGATGGGCGCGGTCGCGTTCCAGAAAGATCTCGGCGCCACGCATTCGTGCGCGCACGCCCTGTCGACCGTCGCCGATCTGCATCACGGGCTCGCCAACGGCATCATGCTCGACTACGTCATGCGCTTCAATCAGCCGGTCGCCATCGAGCGTTTCGCAATCATGGCCGAAGCGGCAGGCGTCGCGCGCGACTCAGCCGCAGCGAGCGCTGCCTCATTCGTCGAGTGGTTGACCGCGCTCAAGCGCGAGCTCGGCATTCCGTCGAAACTCGGCGACGTGAAAGTGTCAAAACAACATCTGCCGCGCTTGCTCGATGTCGCCGTCGAGGACATCTGCCATCGCACCAATCCGCGCCCGTGCACGCGCGCGGATTTCGAGCGCCTGTTTACCGAAGCGATGTAACCATGAACAGGCAAACCCTCAAAGTCGGCGTCTCCGCGCGGTTCTTTCATCCCGAACCGTCGAGCATCGGCGTGCAAAGCAAGACGCTGCAATATCTCGAGCAGTCGATGGCGCACTGGGTAATGTCGCGCGACGTGCTGGTGTTCATGATCCCGTCGGTCGACAAGGACGGCATCATCCATCGCAGCAGCATCCGTTTGTCCGATTATGCGAAACATCTGGATGCGCTGGTGCTGCAGGGCGGTGCGGACCTCGCGCCCGAGACCTACGGCGAGGAGCCGTTGAAGGCGGAGTGGGCAGGCGACCGCGTGCGCGACATCTATGAAATGGAAGTGCTGCACGAATTCATGGAGGCCGACAAGCCGGTGCTCGGCGTGTGCCGCGGCGCCCAGCTCATCAACGTCGCATTCGGCGGCACGCTTTATCAGGACATCAACACCCACGTGCCGGACAGCTTCGCCCATCGCGCGGCGCACGCATACGAAAACAACTTTCACGAGATCAGCATCGAGCCCGAATCGGGCCTCGCGCGCCTGTACCCGAATGCGCGCACGGGCAAGGTGAATTCCATCCACCATCAATCGATCAAGACGCTGGGCCGCGAGCTGGCGGTCGAAGCGTATTCGCAAGACGATCGCGTGATCGAAGCGATCCGCTGGCAGGGGCGCGGCTACGTGTTCGCCGTGCAATGGCATCCGGAGTTCCTGCACCCCGCAGACAAGACTGTTCTCAACCCGGCGCCGATACTGGATGAATTCCTCACCGCCGTGCGGGAACGAGCCTGAGATTGTCCGGACGAACCCCGCCTCCAACCAGATTGTCTTCATGCTGAAAATCCTGAATCCGGCCACCCATGCGATGATCGCGAAAATTCCCGCCGATACTGCCGCCGGAGTGAAACAGAAATATCAGGCGGCACGCGCTGCACAATCGGCCTGGGCGCAGACGCCGGCCAGCGTGCGCATCGATGCGATGACCGCGTTTCGCGAGCAGATACGCACACGCCGCGACGAGCTCGCGAAAATCCTCACCGCCGAAGTCGGCAAGCCGATCGCCCAATCGCGCAATGAGCTCACGGGCGTGCTCGATCGCATCGACTTCTTCGTCAACAATGCAGCACGCACACTCAGGGACGACGTCGTGTTTGCGGACCGCAGCGCCAAGATCGAAGAGAAAATATCGTACGAACCACTCGGTGTGATCGCCAACATTTCCGCATGGAATTATCCGTACTTCGTCGGCGCCAATGTATTCGTGCCGGCGCTCCTGACCGGCAACGCGGTGTTGTACAAACCTTCCGAATTTGCGACATTGACCGGGATCGAGATCGCCAAAATGCTGCATGCATCCGGCGTGCCGCAGGACGTGTTCGTGCCGGTGGTCGGCGGCGGAGAAATCGGCGCCATGGTGGCGCGTCAGCCAGTTGACGGAATTTTTTTCACCGGCTCCTATTTGACCGGTCAAAAAATCGCCGCGGCAGCCGGCAAGCGCATGATCAAGGTGCAGCTCGAGCTTGGCGGCAAGGATCCGGTCTACGTGTGCGACGATGTCGATGTAAAAGCGGCAGCGGCATCGGTGGCGGACGGCGCGTTCTACAACACCGGCCAGAGCTGCTGCGCGGTCGAGCGCGTCTATGTGCACGAAAGCATCTACGTCGATTTCGTCGAGGCGTTCGTGGCGACGGTGCGCGGCTTCAAGGTCGGCGATCCGCGCGACGAGTCGACTTACATCGGCCCGCTGACGCGCAAAGCCCAGCTAGCGGTTTTAAAACATCAGGTCGCGGACGCAAAGAGAAAGGGCGCACATTTGCTAATGGGTGGCAAGCCGCTCGCGCGCAAGGGCCATTATTTCGCACCGACCGTCTTCAGCGACGCCGATCACCGCATGGAGCTCATGCGTGAGGAGACCTTCGGTCCCGTCATCGGTATACAGAAAGTCAAAGGCGACGAGGAAGCCGCGCGGCTGATGAACGATACCGAATACGGTTTGACAGCCGGTGTCTACACGCCGGATCGCGCGCGCGCGGAAAAAATACTTGCGCAGATGAAATCCGGCTCGGTCTACTGGAACTGCTGTGACCGCGTCAGCCCGCGATTGCCGTGGTCGGGCACCGGCCATTCGGGCATGGGGCTAACGCTGTCAACCTACGGCATACAAACTTTCCTGCGACCCAAAGCGTGGCACCTGCGGTCCGCGTAGCTGCGGCGCGTACGGCCTCGCTGCGGCGCGCGGCCTCAAACTTCGCTGCCGACGCGCACGTTGCGCTGCTATGCGAAGGCGTACGCATCGGCTGGCTGCGCAAGGCGCATGCGCAGCGCCTTATGGCGTGGCCGGATATTTTCAAGCGCGATGCGAATGGCGTGCGTATAGCTGAAAATCTGACGGGTGCCGACGCCCGTAGCGCCGCGATCGACGGCGTCGTAAATGCGCTGCATGAGGAAGGCATGATTGCAGGCTGGCGCAACGAGCGCTATGCGGTCGTTACTGCGTTCGAAGCGCCGCCGCTGTTTCACATCGAGCGTGCCGCGGCGCGTTTCTTCGGCACTACGACTCATGCCGCGCACATGAACGGATATTGCGGCACCGGCGCCAGTTGCGAAATGTGGCTCGCGCGCCGCGCGGCCACGAAGCCGATCGATCCCGGCATGCTGGATAATCTGGTCGGCGGTGGGATGTCCGCCGGCGTGCCGCCGCTGCAAACCATAATCCGCGAGGCGTGGGAAGAGGCGGGGATTCCGGCGGAACTGGCAGGCAAAGCAATCAGGGCCGGCGAGGTCCGCGTATTGCGCGTAGTGCCCGAAGGGGTGCAGTCCGAAACCATATTCGTTTTCGAACTCGAGCTTGTGCGCGAGTTTCGGCCGAAAAACATGGACGGCGAAGTTGCGGAATTCCAGCGTGTGCCGCTCGCGCAGGTCGAAGAGATGCTGGGCAGCCGCATGACGCTAGACGCGAGCCTTGTCGCGCTCGAATTTTTGGCGCGCCTTCACGATCCAGCGGCTTAAAGAGCCTATTGCAGATAAACTTCTAGTTGAGCCTGATCTTCACGGCGCTCATCAGTTTTTCCAGCTCGACGTATTCGCGGTCGAACCGGGCCTTGAATTCCTCCGGTGTGGCCCGCACGGCGACTTCGGTGCCCTCGGCGGCGAGACTCTTTACCAGTTCCGATGCATTCATGCCTTCGCTTACGGCGGCGTTGACCGCGCGGATGATGGCGCGCGGCGTAGCGGCCGGCGCGTAATAACTGTAAGTATTGTGCAGCTCAAATCCGTCGATTACCGTTTCGGAAATTGTCGGCAGGTCCGGATAGAGCGGCGAGCGCCGCAGGCTCGACATCGCCAGAGGCCTCACCTTCCCGCTGTTGAAATATGGACCTATGGTGGAGGTGCTCGTGAACACCAACTGGATCTGCGCGGCGAGCAATTCCATCAACGCGGGCACGGCTCCTTTGTATGGCACGTGTACGATGTTAATCCCGGCCAAGAGCTTGAGACGCTCCATGCCGATATGACCGGTCGTGCCCACTCCCTGCGATCCATAGCTGAGCGCGCCTGGCCTGCTTTTCGCATAGGCGACAAGTTCTTTGACCGACTTGAAGGGCGCCGCGGGATGGGTGATCAGGATATAGGGCTGCGTCGTCAGCTGTACGATTGGAACGAAAGCCCTGCGCACGTCGTACGTGGCGCGCTTCAGCACGCCGTTCATCATAAGCGTCTCCGAAGCTGCCAGAAGTGTGTAGCCATCGGGCGGCGCCAGCGCCACGAGGTCCATCGCAACGACCGTTCCGCCGCCCGGACGATTGTCCACGATAAACGTCTGGTTCAAGCGTTCGCTCAACTTTTGCGCGCCAAGCCGCGTCATCAGGTCGAGTCCTCCAGCGGGGGCGATCCCGACCACAATGCGCACTGATTTCTTTGGATAGTCGCCCGGTTTCTCCTGGGCATGTGTCGTGGCTGGAGCGGCTATTTGCGCGGAGAGCAATGCGCACAGCAAACAACGGGGTGATGAGTTACCCAGGAAGAACACGCCGCAACTAGTCTTCGTGCGCAAGCATGCGGATAATGTAGCCGCCGGATTTCTCGTCGCGCTCGAGTTTCAGCATGTGACGCGCCTGCGCTTCTTCGAGCAGCGCATTAAACGAGCGGAAGCCGTAGTAAGGCTCGTTGAAGCCCGGCTTGCGACGCTTCAGCGCCTGCTTGACCATCGAACCCCAGATTTTGCCGTCTTCGCCGCGCTCGGTGCCGAGCGCCTCTATCGTTTCAAGCGTGAGATCGAGCGCTTCCTGCTTCTTGTCGTCGTCGGATTTTTTCGGCGCGTCGGCGGGTTCCGCGGCGGCTTCCGACTTGGGGGCGGCTTTTTTCGGCGCTGCGCGACGGCGCGCGGGTTTCTCGCGCACGAGATCGTCGTAGAAAATGAATTCATCGCAGTTCGCGATCAGCAGGTCCGAGGTCGAATTCTTGACGCCGACGCCGATTACCGTCTTGTCGTTTTCGCGCAGCTTCGATACGAGCGGCGAAAAATCGGAATCGCCGCTGATGATGACGAACGCGTCGACGTGCGATTTGGTGTAGCAGAGGTCGAGCGCGTCGACCACCATCCTGATATCCGCGGAATTCTTGCCCGACATGCGCACGTGCGGGATTTCTATGAGTTCGAACGACGCTTCGTGCATCGCGCCCTTGAAGCTCTTGTAGCGGTCCCAGTCGCAGTAGGCCTTCTTGACGACGATGCTGCCCTTGAGCAGCAGGCGCTCGAGCACCTTGTCGATATCGAACTTCGCATACTTGGCGTCGGCGACGCCGAGCGCGACGTTCTCGAAATCGCAGAACAAAGCCATATTGGTAATGTCGGCTGGTGCAGCCATGGTTGCTCCGTTGGTGGTGCCGGCGGCAGCGAGCGCCGCGGGCGAGCGGGCATTGTACGCGCCGGCGGCGCGGCTGTCTCCGTGCGCAGTGCCTAGCGCGGCGCGGCCAGCGGCACCGACAAGAATACGCCGAACTCGGCGGCTAGGTTGCAGCTCACGCGCGCGTGCACCTTGCCCTGCTCGTCGTAGAAGCTCGCGCGTTCGGCGAGCGGGAAGACGGCTTCGTGCCACACGTTGGGATGAATATAGAGACCTTTGCCGGCGTCGACGTAGAACGCAACGAAGTCCTGCGGCTTCAAGTTGTCGCCGGGCAATGCCAGCGGGCACACAAACGCATCGCTGTTCAGCGGGAAAAACAATTGCCCGCCATCGGGATGATAGTTTGCGTGCCACAGCAGCACGCGCTCATGGGTTGACTTGCCGCTGGTTTTCGCAGCACCTGGATTTTTCGACCAGCCGAGCAGGTAATGCGAGCCCACCGCCTGGTTCTTGCCGTACAGCACGTCGCCTTCCCACCAAAAATCAAATTGCCCTTGGGTGGTGCCGCCTTCGTTGCCGGTGCCGGGATCGCATTGCCGCCAGCCAGCCACCGGCCAAGTGACGATTTCTACCGGATAGTTTCGACTGTGGTCGACGAGTTTGCCGTAGCCTTTGAGCGATTTCTCAGTCGCGCGCACCAGCGGCACTTCGTACCACGGCAGTACATCCGGTACGTCGGGCGCGAGGTAATCGGCGGCGGCGATTGCGTGCGATTTTTGTTGAAACTGCGTGGCCACGATGAATTCGATCAGGCGGCTACACGCGCTTTGGCGGCTGGCTTCAATTGCGTGATGCCCATCTCCTTGACGATGGCGGCAATGGCATCGACCGCTTGTTTCATTTCCGTTTCGCCGATGGCGCCTATGCAGCCGACGCGAAATGTTTCGACTTGGGTGAGCTTGCCGGGGTAAAGCGTGAAGCCGCGCTCGCGGACCTTGTCGTAGAACACGTTGAAGTTGTACTTGGGGTCGGACGGCGCGTGCCATGTGGTGATAATCGGCGCCTGGATAGCTCGCGGCAAAAATGACACGAATCCAAGCTTTTCCATTCCTCCGATCAGTGTCTCGCAATTCTTACGGTAGCGCGCGCCGCGTCCCGCGACGCCGCCCTGCGCCTGGAACTGCTTGAGTGCTTCGGCGAGCGCCGCCACCACTGTCGTCGGCGGCGTAAAGCGCCATTGCTTCGTGCGCTGATAGGCCTGCCACTGGTCGTAAAGGTCGAGCGACAGCGAATGACAGTTGCCCTTGCATTGCTCGAGCGCGGCTTTGCGCAGGATCGCGAAGCCCATGCCGGGCACGCTTTCCAGGCATTTGCCGGAAGCCGCAACCACGCCATCGAAACGGATTTTGCGCGCATCGATGTCAAGTGCCCCGAACGAGCTCATGGCGTCAATGAACAGCCCGCGGTTATACCTGGCGACGACGTCGGCGATTTCCTCGAGCGGGTTCAGGATGCCGGTGCTGGTTTCGCAATGCACGATGGACACGTGCGTCAGCGATGGATCGGCGGCGAGTGCTTCATCGACCATTTTGGCGGTGGTCGGCTGGTCTTCGGCGGTCTGGAGCACTTTGTGCTTGCGCTGGACGATTTCGCAGATTTTCGCAATGCGTTTGCCGTATTCGCCGTTGATGCAGACTAGGACGCGGCCATCGCGGGGGATCAGCGTCCCCAATGCTGCTTCGACCGAAAAAGTGCCGCTCCCCTGCATCAGCACGCAAGCGTGATCTTCGCCGCCGTGGACGATATCGTTCAACTGGATTATGAGGCCTGCGGTCATGTCAATGAACGCGATATCGCGCGAGCCGTAGTCGCGCAACTGCGCCTGCTTGGTCTGCAGCGTCGTGGTCAGCGGGCCGGGGGTGAGCAGAATGGGGTCTTTAGCGGTCATGATCAACTTTCCTTAAGTCTGTGCGGCCGGTCTACGCCAGGCCTGGGTCTTTGCTTCCAGAAAGCGGTTTAGCAGGTAGTACAAAAAACAGGCGAACGAAGATGTAATCACGATCAGCGTTGCCATCGCAGTGGCCGGGCCGATTTCACCGGCCTCGTCCAGATTGAGTATCGCGAGCGCGGCCAGCATCGTATCCGGCGAGTACAAAAATACGACCGCTGAGATAGTCGTCATCGCGTTGACGAAAAAATAGCGGCTGATGTCGAGGATCGCCGGCAGGCACACCGGTACGGTCACGACAAAAAAAGTCTTGAAGAACGGCACTTTCAGTGACGCCGAAACCGCTTCGAATTCAGTGTCGATCTGCTTTAACGCAGTGAGCGCTGTCAGGTGGCTCGAAGAATAATAGTGGACGATGGTGGAAATCACGAGAATCGCCATCGTGTGGTAGATGACGTTCAGCGGGTTCGCGGGGTGGTTGAAGAAAAATATGAAGCCAAGGCCGAGCACCAGACCAGGCACGCCCATAGGCAGCACCGCGAACATGCGCAGCAGCGGCCGCAGCCAGTCGAGGCCGCGGGTTTTTTCGAGCAGGTAGGCGCACACGAAAACGAAGGCAGTGCCACCAGTGGCGCACCACAAGGCCATCTTGACGCTGTTCACATAGGCGTCGAAGATGCCGGCCTCGACCAGCCCCATGCGATAGTGAGTCAGGCTGAAACTCAAATCGTACGGCCACAGTTTGATGAAGGACGCCCAAACCGCCATGCCCAGCACTGCGAGCATGAGTGCCGCCACCAGCCAGCAGAACGCCGCCATGGCGAAATCGAATCCGCGCGCGGGCTTGGGCGAGTAGGGCACCGAGCGCGCCGTGAGTTGCGCCTGCTGCCGGCGCTGCACCAGCATGTCGACAATATAAGTGATGAACACCGGGACCAGCAGCATGATGCTGACCACCGCGCCTTTGGCGAAATCCTGCTGGCCGATAACGAGCTTGAAAATGTCCGTGGCCATCACGTTGAAGTTGCCGCCGATCACTTTCGGCACGCCGAAATCCGAGATCGCATAGGTGAATACCACCATTGCGGCGCTGATCAGGCCGTATTTCGCAGCGGGCAGGGTGATGGTGAAGAACTTGCGCAGCGTGCGCGTGCCCATCGAATCAGCGGCTTCGTAAAGTCGCGCGTCGGTCAGCGACAGCGCGGTGATCAATATCATCAGCGCGTGCGGAAACGTCGCGTAGACCAGCGACAACACGATGCCGCGCGCGCCGTAAATCTGGGTGTCGCCCATCCACGCCTTGAATGCGCCCTGGTTGCCGAACCAGTAAATGAATGAGATTGCCGACAGCAGCGATGGCGCCAGCAGCGGAATCAGCGCGATATTGCGCAGCAAAGTCTTGCACTGTATGCAGCTGCGCGTCAGCGCATAAGCAAATGTGAACGCCGCGGGCACCGTGATCAGCATCACCAGCCCCGACACCCACACGCTGTTCCAGATCGATTGCGACAGGGCAGGTGTCTCAAAGTAAGCGATGAAATGGGCGAGCCCGACGTAGTTGCCGTCCGCGTCCTCGACGCTTTTCGAGGTGATCATGAAGATGGGCGCAAACACCGCGATGCCCAGCACAGTGCCCATCGCGAGAAGCACAATGTGGCCGATGCGCTCGGTCCAGTGCACGCGCTGCGTCACAGAGCGCGGCGGAACGATGGCGGGCGACAGTACGGCGCTCATGGCGTCATCCGGTTTTTGGGAAAACCCGTATGCTTTCGCCGGGGAGGCTCACGCGCACCGGCCGGCCGCGCTCGATATGGAATGTCTCCATGTCGCGCGGCGAGAAGTCGGCGATGACGAGCTGGGTTGCAATGCCGTCTACTTTGATGCCGAGCCGGCACATTGCGCCGAGAAACTCAATGTTCTCGATGCGTCCGGCAAACGAGCCGGGTGCTGCGTCGCCGGCGCCGCTCACCACCACGTCCTCAGGACGCAGAAATACAGTGACCTGAGTGCCGCTGCGGAAGTTGAGCCGGGTGCCGTTGGTGTGCAGACGCACGTCGCCGATTTCCAGGTCGGCTTCGCCGCGCACGATCGCCGCCAGCATGTTGGTCTTGCCCACGAAATCCGCGACGAAAGGCGACGCAGGCTGGCGGTAAATTTCCATCGGCGTGCCGACCTGGTCGATGACGCCCTGATTCATGACGACTACGCGGTCGGCGATCGACAGCGCTTCTTCCTGGTCGTGGGTGACGAGTATCGTCGTCACGCCGAGACGCTGCTGCAGGTGGCGAATTTCGCCGCGCAAACGCACGCGCACCTGCGCATCGAGCGCCGAGAGCGGCTCGTCGAGCAGCAGCAGGCCGGGCGACGTCGCAAGCGCGCGGGCGAGCGCGACGCGCTGCTGCTGGCCGCCCGACAACTGGCCCGGATATTTCGCGCCACTGTCGGCGAGACCGATCAGCGTCAGCAACTCAGCGACGCGCTGGCGGATCGCTTCTTTCGCCAGCCGCCGGTTGACGAGCCCGTACGCGACGTTGTCGTAAATCGTGAGATTGGGGAAAAGCGCATAGGACTGAAAGACGATGCCGTAATCGCGCATCATCGGCGGCAGCCGCGAAATGTCGCGGTCGTTTTGCATGATGGTGCCGCTGGTCTGCACTTCGAGGCCGGCGATGATCCGCAGCAGCGTGGTCTTGCCGCAACCCGAGGGACCGAGGAAGCACACGAGCTCGCCCTTGTTAATGGCGAGGCTCACGTCGTTCAACGCGGTGAAATCACCGAATTTCTTGACGATATTTTCGATGCGCAGCGCGGCGGTGCCGTTGGCGGTCATGGCAGCAGGGTCACTCAAAAAACTGGCGCCGGGGAACGCTTGTTCCGCGACGCCAGCGATTACTTCGCAGGTCGGCCTACTTCTCGGTCTTGGCTGAGTAGCGCTTCTGCCATTCGGCGAGTATCTTGTCGCGGTTCTTGGCCGCCCACGCAAAATCGTTCTTGACCATCAACTGCTCGTAATTTTCCGGAATGTTGGGCTGCGGCTTGGCGATGCCGGGCATCGCGACGACCTGCCACCAGCCGGCATACAGCTCGTTCGCTTCTTTGCTCGCAATCCAGTCCTGCAGCTTTTTCGCGGCTTCGAGCTTTTTGGTGGTCTTGACGATGCCGGTTGCTTCGATGTCCCAGCCCAGGCCTTCGCTCGGGAACACGAGCATGACGGGCGCGCCGGACTTTTTGACTTGCTGTGCCCGATATTCGAACGAGATGCCGACGACGAATTCGCCGGCGCCGGACTGCCGGCAGGGCTTTGATCCGGAGTGCGTGTATTGCGCGATGTTCTCGTGCAGCGCGTCCATGTACTTCCAGCCGCCGTCTTCGCCCCACAACTGCAGCCACGCGGTGGCGTCTAGAAAGCCGGTGCCGGAAGAGGATGGGGCCGGCATCGTGATCTGGCCTTTATAAACGGGTTTGGTCAGGTCTTTCCAGCTTTCCGGCCGTGGAATGCCGCGCTTGGCGGCTTCGACGACGTTGAAACAGACCGTTGCGCCCCACGCGTCCATGCCGACCCACGCCGGCACCGCCTTGGGATCGCTGTACTTGCGCGTGAGTTTTTCAAACCCTTTGGGTTTGTACGGCAGCAGCAATCCCTGCTGATCGAACACCATCATGCTGGTCGCCGCGACGCCCATGATGACGTCGGCCTGGGGATTGGCTTTTTCGGCGAGCACTTTGGCGGTGATCACGCCGGTCGAGTCGCGCACCCATTTCAGCTCGATATTCGGCTCGATCTTGTTGAAACTGTCGGCGTACGCTTTCAACTGGTCGGTTTCGAGCGCCGTGTATACCAGCAACTGCGTTTTCTGCGCGCTGGCGACACCGGCAACCGTGGCGAGCAGCAACGCGCCAAGTGCTGCAAGCACAACCCTGACGTTTTTCATTGAAGACTCCCTGTTTTTAGTGTGGTGATGCGTGCGCATGACGGATAGCTGCGGAAATACTATGTCATTTCAATGACGCCTGCATGACAACGTATTTTGCAGATTGTAGACAATCTACAAACAACGCAGTAGCATGTCAAGCCTATGCCAACACTTGCCCCGAAACTGCCGGGAGGCCAGCCGAACGCGCTGGAAATCCTGCAGAGTCAGTCGCTGACCATGCTCGTGCAGCAGGAAATCGAGCGCATGATCGTCGGCGGCGAGCTCAGCGCCGGCGCGAAGCTTTCCGAAAATACGCTGGCGGTCAGGTTACGCGTGTCGCGCGGTCCCGTGCGCGAAGCCCTGCGCGGGCTGGAGCAGACCGGGCTCGTGCAGCTCGAGAAGAATCGCGGCGTGTTCGTGCGTCAGATCGACGTCGACGAAGCGGCCGAGATTTACGAACTGCGCGCCACCCTGGACCAGCACGCAGGGCGCAAGCTTGCTGCCCGCATCGAGCCCGCCCGATTGAAAGAACTCGGTGCGCTCGTCGATCGCATGGAGAAGGCGAGCGCGCGCAACGATCTCGACGCCTACCATCCGCTCAACCTGCGCTTCCACGACGCGCTGATCGAATTCACGGGCAACCGCAAAATGCTGCACACCTATCGCCGGCTGGTCAATGAACTGAACTTGTTTCGCCGGCATACGCTGGCGCAGCGCGACCGGCTGCCGGCATCGACTCGCGAGCACCGGCAGATCGTGGACGCTATCGCCGCGCGCAAGCCCGACGCCGCCGGCGATTTGCTCTACGAGCATGCGATGGCGAGCCGCGCCCGCATGCGCGCGCCGACGGCCGATGTTGTCTCGCTCGCGAGGCGCAAGACTGCCGGCGTCCAGAGGAAGGCGAAATGACCGCCGCGCACGCGTCGTTGGAGGTCAACGGCCGCAGCTATCGCTGGATGGACCGGCCGCTCGTGGTGGTATGCGTGGACGGCTGCGAGCCCGATTACATTACTCAGGCCATGCAGGCGGGCGCCGCGCCGTACTTGCGTGAGTTGTGCGACAAAGGCGCGTCCTTTCTCGCCGATTCAGTCGTTCCGAGCTTTACCAACCCGAACAATCTGTCGATTGTTACGGGCACGCCACCCGCGGTGCATGGTATCTGCGGCAATTACTTCTACGACCGCGAAGCGGACAAAGAAGTCATGATGAACGACCCCAAGTATCTGCGCGCGGGCAGCATACTGGCGAAATTCTCGCAGGCGGGCGCGAAGGTTGCGGTGGTCACCGCCAAGGACAAGCTTAGAGCGCTGCTTGGCCACGAAGTGAAAAACGGCATCTGCTTCTCGGCGGAAAAAGCCGATGAAACGACCGCGGCGAAAAACGGCATCGCCGATGCGCTCGACTTCGTCGGCATGCCGCTGCCTTCGGTTTACAGCGCGCAACTGTCCGAGTTCGTATTTGCCGCCGGCGTCAGGCTGCTGAAATCGCACCAGCCCGACCTCATGTACTTGTCGACCACCGATTACGTGCAGCACAAGGATGCGCCGGGTACGCCGGGTGCCAATGCGTTTTACGCCATGATGGACGGCTATCTCAAGACGCTCGACGAGCTCGGCGCAACCATCGCGCTGACGGCCGACCACGGCATGAATGCCAAGACCGACGCAAAAGGCGATCCAAGCGTGATCTACCTGCAGGACGTGCTCGATCAATGGCTGGGCAAAGCGGCGGCGCGCGTCATCCTGCCGATCACCGATCCGTACGTGGTGCATCACGGAGCGCTCGGGTCGTTCGCCACCGCGTACCTGCCATCGGATGCAAAGACAGCTGACATCGTCACGCGCCTCGCGGCGCTGCCGGGCATCGAAGTCGCGTATGACCGGGCCGCGGGCTGCCGCCGTTTCGAGTTGCCGGAAGACCGCATGGGCGACGTGATCATCGTTTCGGAGCGGCATGTCGTGCTCGGCACCTCCCGCGAGCGTCACGACCTGTCCGGGCTCGACGTGCCGCTGCGCTCGCACGGCGGCATTTCGGAGAAGACTGTGCCGCTGCTGTTCAACCGCCGCGCCAATGGCGTAGACACGACCAGGCGCTTGCGCAATTTCGACATTTTTGACATTGCGCTCAACCATCTTCACTGAGGAAAGTCCATGGCTATTGCCGCGCAACGCAAACAGGCATCCGACATCAGGCAAGAAGGCATGCGTATAGGCGGCGAGAAAATCCTGCGCGAGCGCGTGATAGAAGTCCTCAATCCGTACACGGAGCAAGTCATCGCGACCGTGCCAAAAGCAACCGTCGAGGATATCAAGCGTGCGTTTGCGATTGCCAAAAGCTACAAGGCGAAGCTCACGCGTTATGAGCGCGCCAATATCCTGAACCGCGCGGCTGAACTCATGCGTGCCCGAACCGACGAGCTGTCGGATCTGATTACGACTGAATGCGGCATCTGCAAGAAGGATTCACTCTACGAAGTCGGCCGGGCATGCGACGTCATGAATTTTGCCGCTGGCCAGGCGCTGATCGACGACGGCCAGGTTTTTTCGTGCGACCTGACGCCCCACGGCAAGAAGCGCCGCGTGTACACGCAGCGCGATCCGCTGCTCGGCGCAATCAGCGCGATCACGCCGTTCAATCACCCGCTGAACCAGGTCGCGCACAAGGTTGCGCCGTCGGTGGCTACCAATAACCGCATGGTGTTGAAGCCGACCGAAAAAACGCCGTTGTCGGCCATTGTGCTCGCGGATATTCTGTATGAGGCGGGTCTGCCGCCGGAGATGTACCAGGTCGTCACCGGTGATCCGAAAGAGATCGCCGATGAGATGCTGACCAATCCGGACGTTGACCTGATCACGTTCACGGGCGGCGTGCCGATCGGCAAGTACATCGCATCGAAAGCGGGCTACAAACGCATGGTGCTGGAGCTCGGCGGCAATGATCCGCTCATCGTCATGGAAGACGCGGACATCGAAGAAGCCGCGTCGCTGGCGGTCGCGGGCTCTTACAAGAATTCCGGTCAACGCTGTACTGCCGTCAAGCGCATGCTGGTGCACGAAAAAGTCGCGGACGATTTCGTGGCGCGCGTGGTGGCGAAGACCAAAGCGTGGTCGTACGGCGATCCGATGGACGGCAAGCTCGACATGGGCACAGTTATCGACGAGCCGGCGGCGAAATCGTTCGAGGACAAGGTCAACGCGGCGGTCAAGGATGGCGCGATGCTGCTTGTCGGCAATGTCCGCCGCGGCGCATCGTATTCTCCGACGGTGCTCGATCACGTGCAGCCGGAAATGCCCCTCGTGAAATACGAGACCTTCGGGCCGGTGTCGCCGATTATCCGCTTCAAGGACATTGACGACGCGATCCGCATTTCGAACTCGACCGCGTACGGGCTGTCGTCGGGCGTGTGCACAAACCGGCTCGATTACATCACGCGTTTCATTTCTGAGCTCAATGTCGGTACGGTCAACGTGCGCGAGGTGCCGGGTTACCGCATCGAGCTTACCCCGTTCGGCGGCATCAAGGATTCCGGTCTCGGTTACAAAGAGGGCGTGCAGGAAGCGATGAAAAGCTTTACCAACGTCAAAACCTATTCGTTGCCGTGGGTGTGAGGTTGCGCGCGGCGAGAGCGGAGGATTGCTAGTTGCAGGTACTGCTTAATCTGCTCGCCGGCGTAGCGCTGCTCGTTTGGGGCACCCACCTCGTGCGCACCGGCATCATGCGCTCGTGGGGCGGCCAGCTGCGCCGGGTGCTCGGCGTGAGCACCAGCAACCGGTTTCACGCATTTCTCGCCGGCATCGGCGTGACCGGCCTCCTCCAGAGCAGCACCGCGACTGCGCTCATCACTACGTCTTTCGTCGGGCAGGGATTGATCGCGACGGCGCCGGCGCTGGCGATCATGCTAGGCGCCGATGTCGGCACCAGCCTGGTCGTGCAATTGCTATCGATCAATCTTTCGTGGCTGTGGCCGTTGCTTATTTTTTCAGGCGTCGTGATCTACCTTTCACGCGAGCATGCGCCGGCGGGCCGCGTCGGCCGCATCCTCATCGGTTTCGGGCTCATCCTGCTCGCGCTGCAGCTGATCGTGCTCGCGGCCAAGCCGCTGACGGAGGCGGCGTCCGTTAAAGTCCTGTTTGCATCGGTGACGGGCGATGTGCTTCTCGATATGCTGATCGCCGCGGGACTGACGGTCCTGTGCTATTCCAGCCTGGCGGTTGTGCTGCTGACCGCGACGCTCACTGCCGCGGCTATGATCTCCGCGGACGTCGCGCTCGGGCTGGTGCTGGGCGCCAATCTCGGCAGCGGCGTGCTTGCCATACTGGCGACGCTGCATTCAAGCCCGGAGGCGCGTCGCGTCGCTCTCGGCAATTTCTTTTTCAAGCTGACGGGTTGCGTGCTGATGCTGCCGCTGCTGCACTGGGTGGGCGGCTGGCTCGCTGCCCTGGATCCGAGCCCGCAACGCCAGGTCGTCAATTTTCACCTGGCGTTCAACCTGGCGATCGCGCTGGCATTCATCGGCTTTACCGAGCGTTTCGCGCGCCTCGCCGAAGGCGTGCTGCCGTCCAACCCTGAACAGGACAGCCCGGGCAAGCCGCGCTATCTCGATCCGGTGGCGCTGGAGACGCCGGCGCTTGCCGTTGCATGCGCCGCGCGCGAAGCGCTGCGGCTGGGCGACATGATAGAGCGCATGCTGCGCGGCACGCTGACGGTGCTGCGCAATAACGACCTGAAGCTCGCGGGCGACATCCGTCGCATGGACGACGAGGTCGACGATCTATACACCGCGATCAAGCTCTACCTTACGCAGATGAGCCGCGATGCGCTCGAAGAAAAAGAGGCGCGGCGCTGGGCCGACATCATTTCCTTCATCATCAATCTCGAGCATGTCGGCGACATCATCGACAAGAACCTGCTGGAAATCGCCGAAAAGAAGATCCGCAAGAACCAGGAGTTCTCCGCCGTCGGCATGCAGGAAATCTGCGAATTGCATGCGCGCGTGCTCGCCACCCTGCAGCTCGGGCTCAACGTATTCATCGACTCCGACCTGCGCAGCGCGCAGCGCCTGATTTCGGAGAAGGAGCAGTTTCGCACGCTCGAGCGTGCTTACGCCGACAGCCATTTGCAGCGGCTGGTCGACAACAAGCTGTCGAGCATAGAAACCAGCGCGCTGCACCTTGACATCATTCGCGATCTGAAGCGCATCAATTCGCACATCTGCTCGATTGCTTATCCGATCCTCGAGGCCGCCGGCGTGCTTGCACCAACGCGCCTGCGCGAGCGCAGCCCCCTTAACGCCGCGCCGCTCGATTCCGTGCTGAACGGCGACTCGCCCAAGATATAGATTGCCGCCGATGACGCTGCAGGAAATTCAGTTGCTGTTCGATGCCGGCGGCGGCCGCCGATACAGCGGCGAAGCGGTCACCCAGCTCGAGCATGCGCTGCAAAGCGCGCAGCTTGCAGAAAAAGCGGGCGCCGGCAACGAGCTCATCACGGCCTGCCTGCTGCATGATTTCGGCCACCTGGCGAACGACGAAGGCGACACACCCACGCTGCGCGGAGTCGACGACCGTCATCAGTATTACGGGGTGAGCGCTTTGAAAAACCTGTTCGGCCCGCCGGTGCTGACGCCGATCCGGCTGCATGTCGACGCGAAACGTTATTTGTGCGCGACGGAAGAGCGTTATTACGCCGGCTTGTCGGAGGATTCGAAACGCAGTCTCGATTTGCAAGGCGGCGCGTACAGTGCGACGGAAGCGGCGACGTTCATAGCACAGCCGCACGCGCTGGATGCTGTGAGGCTGAGGCGCTGGGACGACGAGGCAAAAGTCAGCGGTTGCCGCACACCGGATCTCGCGCATTACCTGGCCATTGCTGCTGCGTGCGCGAAGGCTACACCGGCAGCATGATGGATTCGAAGCCGGGCCAAGCGGGGCAATGATTTTGCCGCTCGATGTTACGCTGCTGGTGCTGCTGGCGGCGCTGATGCATGCGTCGTGGAACGCGATCGCGAAATCGGCTGCCAACAAGCTGCTCGACATTACGACCATGGCGCTGGCGGGCGGCGCCATGTGCGCGCTCGCGCTGCCTTTCCTGCCTGTGCCCGAACCCGAGGCCTGGCCGTGGCTGGCGGCATCGTTGCTGCTGCATTTCCTGTATTTCATGGCCCTAGTGGGCGCCTATAACCGGGCCGACCTGTCGCACGCCTATCCGCTGATGCGCGGGGTCGCGCCGTTGCTCGTTGCGGTATTCGGCGCGCTGCTCCTGGACGAGGGACTGACGGCGAAAATGTGGGTCGGCATCGCGCTGATCAGCAGCGGTATCCTGCTGCCATTCTGGCTGAGCGCCGGCAACAAGAAGACGCTCTTCCGGAGATCCGGTTTCGCGCTCGCCAATGCGGCCATCATCGCGGCGTATACGCTGGTCGACGGATTCGGCACGCGCCTGTCCGCTAATGCGCTCAGCTATTGTCTGTGGCTGTTTCTGCTCGACCCGCTGCCTATCCTCGCCGTTGCGCTCGCGCGCCACGGCAGTGGCGTGTGGCTGCATCTGCGCCGCCGCTGGCTCGCGTGCACGGTGGGCGGTGCGCTAACCGTGCTCGCGTACGGCATCGTTCTGTGGGCGATGACGCGTGCGCCTATCGCGGCGGTTTCCGCGTTGCGCGAGACTTCGGTGATTTTCGCCGCCCTCATCGGCGCCGTGTTTTTGCGCGAAGGATTCGGGCCATGGCGCATTGCCGGCGCCGTGCTGGTCGCGGGCGGGATCGCCGCGCTCAGGCTGTAGTGGGGGCGGCGGCCTTGCGCTCGATCTGGCGATCGTCGATCGGGTAATTGAGGATGGCGGCGAGCACGCCCATGCCTATCGTCAGCATCCACATCAGGCGGTAGGAGCCGGTCGCATCGAACAGATAGCCGGCGATGCCGACGCCGAAGAAGCTGCCGATCTGGTGGAACAGAAAAGCGATGCCGGTGAGTGTCGACAGATAGCGCACGCCGAAGATCTGCGCGATGACGCCGCTCGTCAGCGGGACAGTGCCCAGCCACAGGAAACCGATGGCAGCGCCGAACAGGCCGACGGACCACGGGGTCACCGGCAGCGAAATGAAAATCGCGATCACGATCGCGCGCGTCAAGTAGAGCGTGCTCAGCAGATATTTTTTCGTGTAGCGCCCGCTCAGCCAGCCCCAGAAATAACTGCCGAAGATATTGAACAGCCCGATCAGCGCGAGCGCCATCACGCCGGTTTCGGGCGCCATGTGCTGATCGACCATATAGGCGGGGAAGTGGACGGATATGAACATCAGCTGGAAGCCGCACACGGTGTACGCGATGCACAGAAGCCAGTAGCCGCCGTGGCTGAGCGCTTCACGCAAAGCTTCCGGTATTGACTGCTTGAACTGCCCCGGCTCAGGTGCTGCACGTTTTTCGGAGAGCGCCGTGGACAACGGCACGACCATGAGTACCGTCAGCGCCAACGCCAGCAGTGCGTAGTGCCAGCCGATATGCGTGATCAGCTGCTGTGCGTAGGGCAGCATGACGAACTGCCCGAACGAGCCCGCCGCGCCGGCGAGTCCCAGCGCAACGCTGCGCTTTTCAACCGGAAACGCGCGCGCGATAACGCCGTACACGATGCTGAATCCGACGCAGGCCAGCGCGATGCCGACGACGATGCCCGCGCTCAATCCGAATGCGAGCCCGCTGGTGGAATTCGCCATCAGCACGAGCCCGATCGCGTAGAGCACCGCGCCGCACGCCATCACGCGGCTCGCGCCGTGTCTGTCCGCAATCATGCCGGTCACGGGCTGCGCGAGTCCATACACGAGGTTTTGGATCGCGATCGCAAATGAGAACGTCTGCCGTCCCCAGTCGAGGTCGGACGTCATCGGCTGCAGAAACAGGCCGAAAGAATGGCGCGCGCCGAGCGCGATGGTGAGCGCCACGCCGCCGCATAGCAGTATGACGGCGGGCGTGCGCCAGTTTTTAGCGGGAGTCGCAGTCAAAATGGCTCGATCGTAGCAAGCGCGGGATCACGCCTTCAGCGTGAACGGGTTGAAGTCCGTGTTGCGGTCGTAGTAGTCCTCACTCTCGGCGCGCTTGAGCCAGCCGACTATCTTGTACGTGAGCGGCGTGAAGACGATTTCGACGCCGACTTTGACGACGAATTGCGACAACATCACGAGCGGCAGCTTGTCATTGGGGATGATGCCGGTATCGTAAAAGGCAAGCGGGTAGAACAGCAGCGAGTCGATGCCTTCGCCGAAGATCGTCGAGCCTATCGTGCGCGTCCACAACCAGCGCCCGGCGGTGGCGATTTTCATCTTGGCGAGCACGAACGAATTGACGAATTCCCCGCAGACGAATGCGACCAGCGATGCCGTCGCGATGCGCCACGTCGAGCCGAACGCGATTTCGTAGGCGCCCTGGTTGTGCCAGAACGGCGCCGGCGGCAGCTTGACGACGACCCATGCCATGAGGGCGGCGAACGCGAGGGCCGCGAAACCCGTCCAGATCACGCGGCGCGAGCGCGCGTAGCCGTAGACCTCGGTCAGCACGTCGCCGAATACATAGGAAATCGGAAAGAACAAAACGCCGGCGCCGAAGGTCAAAGTGCCGACCAGCGGCCAGTCGAGTTGCGCGATCTTGGCCGGTCCGATCAGATTGGAGCAGACCAGTATGGTGACAAACGCCACCATTACGTAGTCGTAGTAGCGATAGGTGCGTGGCTGTGACATGAAAAGCAGAGTTTAGGAACGTTGAGATTCGTATTAGGCCATATCCGGCGCTGCGCGCAAACTGTATGTAAGCGGGCGGGCCGGCAACGCGTTATGAACTGTCAAACTGAAGAAAGCGGTAACGACCATGAAAAATCTATCCTGCGGCGGCGCCCCTGCGCGGTGGGTTGCAGCGACGATGCTGACGATCGCAGCGTTATTGACGGGCTGCAGCGGGTTGCCGCCCGGAGTTCAGGCCCCGTCCGTTACCATCGCGGACATCGGCTTGAGCGGCGCCGGCTTGTTCGAGCAGCAATTCAACCTGCGGCTGCGCATACAAAATCCCAATCCTGAAGAATTCACGGTTGATGGCATCGCTTTCGATCTCGAACTCAATGGTCAGCCCTTCGCCAGGGGCGTCGGCAACCAGGCGGTTGTGGTGCCGCGTTATGGCTCGGGTTTCCTGCCTGTCGAGGCCGTCAGCACTACGCGCGGGCTCGTCAGGCAGTTTGGCCTGATCGCCAAAAGCGGCAGGCCCGTCTTCGCTTACCGCATCCGGGGCGCACTCGGCATTGCGGCCGGCGCGCGTGTGCCGTTTGACGAGCGTGGCGAAGTGGATCTCAGCGCTCTGCTCTTCGCGCCGTAGTTGCGGGAAGGGCGGCGGGACACTGCTAATGGCATGTTAAACTGCCGCGACTATTTAAAGCCGCATGCCATGCCAGCCGACGACATAGTTGAAATCCACGATCTGCGTTTCGCCTACGCGGACCGTCCTTTGCTCACAAGCATCAATCTCACGATCCCGCGCGGCAAGGTCGTCGGCATCATGGGCGCGAGCGGCAGCGGCAAATCCACGCTCTTGCGACTGATCGGCGGGCAGCTGACGCCGGCCGCCGGCTACGTGAAAGTCAACGGCAAGATCGTGCATGAGCTGCCGCGCGACGAGCTGTACCAGCTGCGCCGTAAAATGGGCATGCAATTCCAGGCCGGCGGCCTGTTCACCGATCTGACGGTCTACGAGAACATCGCTTTCCAGATGCGCGAGCACACCGATCTGCCGGAGAGCATGATCCGCGATCTCGTGCTGCTCAAGCTGGCCGCGGTCGGACTGCGCGGCGCAGCGCAGCTGTTGCCGGGTGAACTGTCGGGCGGCATGGCGCGGCGGGTCGGCCTTGCGCGCGCAATTGCGCTCGATCCCATGCTCGTGATGTACGACGAGCCTTTCGCCGGGCTCGATCCTATTTCGTGCAGCGTAGTCGGCAATCTCATCCGCAAGCTGAACGACGCTCTGGGCGCAACTTCCATCGTGGTCTCGTATGATGCCGCGGAATCCATGCGCGTCATCGATTATCTTTACCTGATTTCCGACGGCGTCATCGCGGCGTCGGGGCCGGCCGCCGAAATGAAAGTTTCGCCCGATCCGTTCGTGCGCCAGTTTCTGGACGGCGCGCACGACGGCCCGGTGCCGTTCCACTACCCGCGCGATTCGTATAAGGACGACCTGGGACTGACGGCGTGAGGATCCAGGATTGAGGGTTGAGTAGTTCTGCCTTAACCCTCAATCCGCAATCCTGAGCCGCTAGTGCTTGCTGTCCGCCGGGATCTGCGGCAGCGGCCCGGTGCGCAGGTTCTGCTGGTGGCGTTCGCGCACCAGCGTCATCGTGACGGCCACGAACAGGCCGAACAGCACGATGACCGTGTAAATCGAAAAGTTGAACTTGATCAGCAGTGAGTAGACGCCGAGCATCGTGAGGATGCTGAGGTTCTCATTAAAGTTCTGCACGGCAATCGAGTGCCCGGCGCCCATCAGAATATGGCCGCGGTGCTGCAGCAGCGCATTCATCGGCACCACGAAAAAGCCCGCCAGCGCGCCGATCAGCGTCATGATAGCCATCGCTGCATAGACGTCGCGCACGAATATCATGCTGATGGTGATGATGCCCATCGCGATGCCGACCGGCAGCACGTTGACCGCGCGGTGCAACGGCACGACTTTCGCCGCGAGCACGGCGCCGGCGCCTATGCCCACGGCGGTAATGCCCTGCATGATGGTCGATTGCGCCAGCGTATAGCCGAGCGCGACTTCGGCCCATTTCAGCACGATGAACTGCAGCGTCGCGCCTGCGCCCCAGAAGAGGGTGGTCGTCGCGAGCGAGATCTGGCCGAGCTTGTCCGCCCACAGCAGCCGCAGGCAATGCGTGAAGTCGCTGACCAGGTACAGCGGATTCTTGCGCGCCGGCTTGTGGTCGACGCCGGTTTTTGGCACATAGAGATTGAATATGGCGGCGATGATGTAAAGAATGATGATCAGCGCAATTGCGATTTCGGGCGCCGTATCGATGCCGGTCTCGATCTGCGGCACGTCGATGCGCAGCAGTTCGGACGAGACTGCTTCGCTGATCAGCGCGCCGCCGAGCAGCGTGCCGAGAATGATGGATCCTACAGTCAGGCCCTCGATCCAGCCGTTGGCGACGACCAGCTTGTGATGCGGCAGGTATTCAGTAAGGATGCCGTACTTGGCCGGCGAGTAAGCCGCGGCGCCGAGGCCGACGACGCCGTATGCCATGAGCGGATGCACGCCGAATAGCATGAGCGAGCAACCCAGCACTTTGATGGTGTTCGACACGAACATCACCTTGCCCTTGGGCAGCGCGTCGGCGAACGCGCCGACGAACGGCGCGAGCACGACGTACGAAATCGTGAAGAACAGCTTCAGCATCGGCGTGAGCCACGCCGGTGAATCGAGCAATGCGAGCGTTGCGATGGCAGCGACCAGCAACGCGTTGTCGGCCAGCGACGAGAAGAACTGCGCCGCCATGATGATGAAAAAACCGAACGGCATGAAGGGGATGCGTGCCCTCTTATATGAGGCGAACTTTATACCATAGTTTGCGGCGGGGGCGTTGGAGCCGGCCTGTGCCGTCCATGACTTCGCTGGCGAATTGTGGTTGAATACCAGCCGGATTTCGGGGGAGGAGTGAAGAGCGTCGAGCGAAGCATGAAGAACAGAAGCCGCAAACTTTTGCTGCCAGAATTCGCGGCGGTTTTGCAGCCGCCGCTCTTCTCGCATGTTCCGCCGCCTTTCACCATACGATGGCTGACCGCAGACTGCAGGTTTTTCATACCGTAGCGAAGCAATTGAGCTTCACCAAGGCGGCCGAGCAGCTTTTCATGACCCAACCGGCCGTGACGTTCCAGGTCAAGCAGCTTGAAGAGCATTTCAGCGCGCGACTGTTCGAGCGCAGCCACGGCAAGATCGCGCTGACGCCCGCCGGCGAGCTGGTGCTCGACTACGCCGAACGCATACTCGGCCTTTCAGCAGAGCTCGACAAGCGGGTGGCGGAGCTCACCGGCGCGATCAGCGGGCCGCTGCTGCTCGGCTGCAGCATGACGATCGCCGAATTCATCCTGCCGCGCGTGCTTGGCGAATTCAAGGCGCGCCATCCCCAGGTGCAGACGCACATGACGGTCGCCAACTCGGAGACCATCGAGCACCGCGTGGCGGACCACACGCTCGATCTTGGGCTCATCGAGTCGCCGGCGCATCTGCCCGGGCTGCACACCGACATCTGCTGCGAGGACGAGCTGCTGATGATCTGCTCGCCTGCCTATAAATTCGCGCGCGAGAAATCGATCACCGCCGCGCAGATCGCGGACGAGCCCTATATCAGCCGCGAGAGCGGTTCCGGCACGCGCCAGTTCGCCGATAATTACTTCCGCAAATCCGGCGTTGCGCCCGAGGATCTCAATATCGTCATGGAGCTCGGCAGTCCCGAGGCGATCAAAGGCGTGGTCGAAACCGGCATCGGCGTCGCCATCATGTCGGGCGCCACGGTCACCAAAGAGCTCAAGCTTGGTTCGCTGGTCGCGCTGCCGCTCGATCCGCCGCTGATCCGCACCTTGTCCATAGTCTATCCGCGCGAAAAATTCCGTTCGCGCCTGCTATCGACGTTCGTCGAGTTCGCGACGGCAAAAATGCGCGCAATGGCGGAGCGGAAGTAATGCATGGAATGGAGGAATGAGGATTGAAGATTGAGGTTTGATGCCTCACCTGCCTCGGGCCCTCTCAATCCTCGCTCCTCAATCCTCAATCCTGCTTTTATGCGCCCTATCAAAGCCACCATCAGTCTCGGCGCGCTGAAGCACAACTTCGCCGTCGTGCGCCGCCGCGCACCCGGCTCGCGCATCCTCGCGGTCGTCAAGGCGAATGCTTACGGCCACGGTGTTATGCGTGCATTACCCGCGTTCGCCGCCGCTGATGGCCTGGCACTGCTCGAAATCGATGTCGCCGTGCGCTTGCGCGAAGGCGGCTACTCGAAGCGCATTGTTCTGCTTGAAGGCCTGTTCGAGCCGGCGGAGGTCGCAGCGGCGGCGGCGCACGATCTGACGGTGGTTGTACATCAGCAGGAACAGTTGCAGATGCTGGACGCCGCGCCGTCGGATGCGCGCCTTGACGTGATGCTGAAGATCAACACGGGCATGAACCGGCTGGGGTTTCCCTTGCCAGACGCGCGCGCCGCGTGCGCGCAGTTGCAGGCGCACCGCGCCGTCAGGCAGTTAACCCTGATGACGCATTTCGCGACGGCAGACGACGCGCGCGGCGTCGCGTGGCAGATGCGGGCGCTCGAGGAAATCGCGGCGGGCAGCACGCTGGAACGCTCACTCGCCAACTCGGCTGCGATCCTGCGCTTTCCCGAAACCCACGCGCAATGGGTGCGTCCGGGCATCATGCTCTACGGCTGTACGCCGTTTACCGATGCTTCCGCGCAAGAACTCGGCTTGCAGCCGGCAATGACATTGGAAAGTGCGGTCATCGGTGTGCAAAACCTGCGTCAGGGCGACCGCCTCGGCTACGCCGGCACGTTCGAAGCGGGGCAGGCGCTGCGCGCCGGCACTGTCGCTTGCGGTTATGCGGACGGTTATCCGCGCCACGCGCCGACCGGCACGCCGATCCTCGTCGGCGGCGTGCGTACGCGCACGCTGGGGCGCGTATCGATGGACATGCTCAGCGTCGATCTCACCGGCATTCCGGGTGCCGGTGTCGGCATGCCCGTAGTCCTGTGGGGGGCGGGTTTGCCGGCCGACGAAGTCGCGGCCGCCGCAGGCACGGTCAGCTATGAAATGCTGTGCGCGCTTGCGCCCCGCGTTGCCGTCGCCGAAGGCTGAGAGAGCACGGATGAGGCCGGTGAAAAACACCATCCGCGGGTGTATCATCGGCATATGACAAGCCCGCAGCTTGCCGGCATGAACGAGCCGGCTTCCTCCACCGGTGAACCGCTGCGCTGGCCGTACCGGCGCACCGCGGCGATGCGTTACGGTGCCGCGCTGCTTGCCGTGCTCGCCGCGTTCACGATCCGCTACATGATTTACGGCGATTTGCAGAACCGGCTCGTGTTTACGTTTTTCGTGCCGGCAGCTGTCGTGGCCGTGTGGTACGGCGGACTGGGCCCGGGCGTGTTCGCGACCGGGCTGGGCCTGCTGCTGGGTGATTATTTTTTCATGATGTCGCGCACGGCGCTGTGGCCGCTCGGCAATCGCGAGTCTCTCGCTGTCGGCGTCTACGTGGTGACCACGTTGCTGTGCGTGATACTGTGCGAAAGGCTCCATCGCCGCGTGCGCCAGTTCGAACGCGCGCTGGATAACGAACGGCATCACGGCAACGCGCCGCTGTGCCCCGAAGCGCAGGAGTTCGCGGTCTACCTCGACCGCTATTACGCGCAGGCCGACCATCATCTGTACGAATATCCGAGCTGGCCGTACCGGCGCTCGTTCCTGATGCGCTACGGCATGCTGGTCGGGGTCGTGGCAGTCGCCTTCGTGGCGCGCTACTGGCTGTTCGGGCACGATGCGCGATTCCCGTTTTTGTTTTTCGTGCCGGCGGCGATCGTGGCCGTTTGGTACGGCGGCATGATGGCCGGGCTCATCGCCGCTGCCGCGGGGCTCATGCTCGGCGATTATTTCTTTTTGTCGGACCACGAGGCGCTGGGCCCGGTGCTCGAGCCCGAGCGCCTGCAGATCGGGCTTTTCGCGGTGACCACGGCGCTGTGCGTGATGCTGCTCGAGCTTCTGCACGAGCGCATACGGCGCCTGGAGCACGCCTACGACCGCGCGCGCCATCACCCGCATGCGCACGCCGCGGACCTGACGCCCGGGGCCACGTCCGGCGTATCGGCGGCGCACTGACGCTTTCGCCAGCCGGCGCGCACGATGGCGCCGCGCGCATAGCTGCCGCGTAACCGGTTCCGCATGGCCAAGTCAAAATCGATCTACACGTGCACTGAGTGCGGCGGCCAGGCAGTGAAGTGGCAGGGCCAGTGCCCACACTGCACGGCGTGGAACACGCTCGTTGAAACCGTCGCCGAGACCGCAGTGGCGGGCGGCAATCGTTTTACGGCGCTGGCAGGCAAGGGCAAGCTGCAACGCCTTTCCGAAGTCGAGGCGCATGAAGAGAGCCGCGTGCCGACCGGCATTACGGAATTCGATCGCGTGCTGGGCGGCGGGCTCGTGCGCGGCGCTGTCGTCCTGATCGGCGGCGACCCGGGCATCGGCAAGTCGACCCTGATGCTGCAGGCGCTGTGCGAAGTCGGCGCGCAGCATAAGGTGTTGTACGTGAGCGGCGAAGAGTCGTCGCAGCAGATCGCGCTGCGCGCAAAGCGGCTTGCGCTCGATGCTTCTGTGCTGCATCAGATCGCCGAAATCGGCCTCGAAAAAATCCAGCACGTGCTGCAGACCGAAAGACCGGCCGTCGCCGTCATCGATTCGATCCAGACGCTGTATTCCGACGCCCTGCAATCCGCGCCGGGCTCGGTCGCGCAGGTGCGCGAATGCGCCGCGCAATTGACGCGGCTCGCGAAGTCGAGCGGCATCACTGTGATCCTGGTCGGCCACGTCACCAAGGAGGGCGCGCTGGCCGGGCCGCGCGTGCTCGAGCACATCGTCGACACCGTGCTGTATTTCGAGGGCGATACGCATTCGAGCTTCCGTCTCATACGCGCCGTGAAGAACCGTTTTGGCGCGGTCAACGAGCTCGGCGTCTTCGCCATGACGGAAAAAGGCCTCAAAGGCGTGTCGAATCCGTCGGCGCTGTTCTTGTCGCAGCATGCAGAGGCGGTCGCCGGCTCGTGCGTGCTTGTCACGCAGGAGGGAACGCGGCCGCTGCTCGTGGAAATCCAGGCACTGGTCGATGATGCGCACGCGCCGAATCCGCGGCGCCTCGGCGTCGGCCTGGAGCAGAACCGGCTGGCACTGCTGCTCGCCGTATTGCACCGGCACGCGGGCATCGCATGCTTCGACCAGGATGTATTCGTCAACGCCGTTGGCGGCATGAGAATCACCGAGCCGGCGGCCGATCTGGCTGTGCTGATGGCTATCGTCTCGTCGCTCACCAACAAGCCGCTGCCGGCCAGGCTGGTGGTGTTCGGCGAAGTCGGGCTGGCCGGCGAAGTGCGGCCGGTGCAGCGCGGGCAGGAACGCTTGAGGGAAGCTGCCAAGCTGGGCTTCACGCATGCGCTGATCCCCGAGGCCAACCGACCCAAGCAGGCCATCGCGGGTCTCAAAGTGATAGCGGTGCGGCGGGTGGCCGATGCGGTGGCGCACATGCGGGAAGGCTTTGCGGATTAACCGCGCGGCGATTGCCAAGCGCTGCTGCTCCTTGTAGAGTCGCGCCGAACGCCGTGATTTGCGGCGGATAATCAATAAAATCGCGTCGACATCGAGTGACGGCGCCCGCCCTTTTGCCGGGGCCGGGCGCGGAGGAGAAGTGTGATGGCACGCGGCAATCCCTACGATACCGCGCTCGACCGCAACGCGGCGAATTACACGCCGCTGTCGCCTTTGTCGCTCATTGCGCGCACGGCCTACGTCCATCCGCAGCATACGGCCGTCATACACGGCGAGCGGCGTCTCACATGGCTCGAGGTCTACACGCGCTGCCGGCGCCTGGCGTCCGCGTTGCGACAGCATGGCATCGCGCCCGGCGACACAGTTGCTGCGATGCTGCCGAACATTCCGGCAATGGTCGAAGCGCATTTCGGCATCGCGATGGCGGGCGCCGTGCTGAACGCGCTCAACACACGGCTCGATGCCGACACCATTGCGTTCATGCTCGATCACGGCAACGCGAAAGTGCTGTTCGAAAGTGCTGTTCACCGACCGCGAATTCTCGGTCACGATTGCAGCCGCGCTCAAGAAAGTGAAACGCAGGCCGCTGGTGATCGATGTCGACGATCCTGCCTATAGCGGCGGCGAACGGGTGGGCGAAATTGATTACGAGAGATTCATCGCCGCCGGCGATCCCGCTTTCGAATGGCACCTTCCCGTGGACGAGTGGGATGCGATTTCCCTCAATTACACGTCCGGCACGACCGGCAATCCCAAAGGCGTCGTCTACCACCATCGCGGCGCTTACCTGAACGCGATTTCGAATATCGTGAGTTGGGGCATGCCGCCACACGCTGTGTACCTGTGGACGCTGCCGATGTTCCATTGCAACGGCTGGTGTTTCCCGTGGACGATGGCCGCCAACGCGGGCACCAATGTCTGCCTGCGCAAGGTCGACGCGCAGGCGATTTTCGACCTGATGCGCGAACACGGCGTCACGCATTACTGCGGCGCGCCCATCGTGCACAACACGCTCATCAACGCGCCGGACGAATGGAAGCAGGGCATAGCGCATACTGTGAATTGCCTCGTTGCGGGCGCAGCGCCGCCGAGTGCCGTGATCGAAGGCATGCAGAAGATGGGATTCAATATGACGCATGTCTACGGCCTGACCGAAACGTACGGGCCGGCCGCGATCTGCTCGAAGCAGCCGGCGTGGGCGGCACTGCCGCTTGCGGATCAGGTGTGGCTCAATGGCCGCCAGGGCGTGTGGTACCACCTGCAGCAGGGGATGACCGTGATGGACCCGGCCACCATGCAACCCGTGCCGTGGGACGGCGAAACCATGGGCGAGATCATGTTTCGCGGCAATATCACGATGAAGGGTTATCTCAAAAACCCCGTCGCGACGCGGGAAGCTTTTGCGGGCGGTTGGTTCCATAGCGGCGATCTGGCCGTCATGCACGCCGACGGCTACGTGAAGATCAAGGATCGCTCCAAGGACATCATCATTTCCGGCGGCGAGAATATTTCATCGCTTGAAGTCGAGGACGTGTTGTGCCGGCATCCGGCGGTGTTGATGGCTGCTGTGGTGGCGTGCCCGGATCCGAAATGGGGCGAAACCCCGTGCGCTTTCGTTGAGCTGAAAACCGGCGCGCACGCGGCCGAACGGGAGATTATCGAGTTCTGCCGCACCAATATGGCGCGCTTCAAGGCGCCGAAAACAGTGATATTCGGCGTGCTGCCGAAAACGTCCACGGGTAAAATCCAGAAGTTCCTGCTGCGCGAGCGGGCGAAGTCGGCCTCGGCTATAGAATGAACCGTGCTTATCCGGTTGTCTCCCAGACCCACTACCGGTAGTATGTTGAGCATCTGCGCCAATCTGAGATGGCCATGGTTATCGACGTGCTTGATCGAGACGATTTGCCGTTTCCTCGCTCGCTTCCTGAGTTTCAGCGA
>JANYDM010000107.1 GCA_025363575.1 Betaproteobacteria bacterium
CGCGCCGAGATGCCCGCCCGCGTAGCGCGGGTGCTCGATCACAATGGCGTCGGGCAGGCGCTTTTTGCGCAGCCATTTTTTGAGCACGATGCTCACACCGCGCACGTCTGACAGAATCGGCACGAGTGCGACATTTGGAAAGTTTTGCGTGAGTTCCGGCAGATCGAACGGCAGTCCCGCACCCATCACGATCGCGTGGGCGCCGCTTTCGCAGCTCTGCCGCACATAAGCCGGATATTCCGCTACCGCTTTCATTACGTTGACGGCGAGCGCGCCGCCGCCGCCCGCGAGTTCGAGCGCCATGCGGATCTCGCGATCGAGCGCGACCAGATTGAGCTTGTCGAGCTCGCCTTTGTCGGTGCAATCCTGTGCCCGTTCGAGCAGGTCGGGATGATGGTGGCGCAGGTCGACGCTGGAGATGGTGCCCACCGCGCCGAGGCGCGCGACGGCGCCGGCCAGGCGATGCGCTGAAATGCCCACGCCCATACCGCCCTGCACGACCGGCAGCAGCTGGCGTGTTCGCAGGAGCCAACTCGGTAAGGGACTGGCGGCGACATTCTCGGTTTGGGGCATGTCTGCCTATCGTCGTGAAAAAAATGATGACGAACCATTCTCCATGAATGGCCGTGAGCCAACCTTGATATAGGTCAACCGCCGGCGGCCGTGACGAGTCGTGCGGCGCGGGTGATCAGGGCAGCAAGGAGCGTAGCGCGCGCAACACTGCGCGCGGCGCCGGCAGCGACGGTTTGAACTCCAGCGCGTCGAGCGAATTTTTCACGAGCAGTCCGAACTCCGTATCGCCCTCCATCACCAGGCGCCGGCTGAAGAACAGCGTGTCGGGGTCCTCGCGGCGCAGTGCGAGCGCGAGAAAATCCTGGGCGGTCGCCGTCAATGTGAGATCGGGGTTGGCGGCGTTCGACGGCGCAAAGCCTCGCGGCGTAACGCGGAACGTGAGCGTCACGCCCGCGTCGATTACACTCAAGCGGATCAGTTTGCCAGAAAATTCTGGGTGCGCATCGGTGCCGAGGCTGTCGCCCATTTGCAGCGTGAGCGCGGCGGCGAATACCGCTGATGGCGGGTACTGCGGCAGTCGCGCGAGTAGTCCGCGCACGGGAGCGGGTAGCGGCGGCAGCCTCATCGTTGCCGGCATCCGGTGACGCCTTGCGCGGCGTGGTCACACCACATAAAACAGGAGTGCGAGGTAATGGCTGGCGCTGCCCGCGAGTACGAACAAGTGCCAGATGCCGTGCCCGTGCCGCAGCCTTTCATCCAGCGCATAGAAAATGATGCCCACGGTATAGAACACGCCGCCCGCCGCAAGCCACGCAAACCCGGCGGGTGTCAACGCCGCGATCAGCGGCTTGACCGCGATCACGCCGAGCCAGCCCATGATGAAATAAATGATCAGCGAAAATATCCTGAGTCCTTTGCCCAGCCACGCTTCCTGTACGATGCCAACGACCGCCAGCCCCCAGATCACGCCGAACAGGGACCATCCCCATGCGCCGCGCAACGTGATCAGCGTAAACGGCGTGTAGGTGCCCGCAATCAGCAGGTATATCGAGCAGTGGTCGAGTTTCCGGAACACGGCCTTCACCTTGCCGCGGGTGCTGTGATAGAGCGTGGAGAGGACATAGAGCGCGAACAGCAGCGTGCCGTAAACACTGAAACTGACGATCTTCCACGCGTCACCGGCGCGCGCTGCAATCACCACCAGCACCGTCGCGCCGGCCGCCGCCAGTACCGCCCCCAACAGATGGGTGACGCCGCTGAATCGCTCGCCGTGGTACATGGTTCAGGCCGCGACTTTTGGGGGGTGCGCAACGACCTGCTCGAGTCCCGGTTTGCCGTGCCAGTAGCCGTTGCATGCCGCGGCCGGCATCAGGCTTTCCATTTGCGGTGCCGCCAGCTCCGGGGTGATCGCTTGATCGAGGCATTGCCGGAACAGATCGACGATCGTAAAAGTATCCGCGGATTGCGGGCTGATGCGCAGCACGTCTACGCCGAGCGCGGACAGTTCGCCGAGTTCGCGGATCAGGTTGTAGGTCTGCGCCGATTGCGTCTGGATGCCGTTCAAGGTGAGAAACGGCTGGCCTTCGCGCGTTGAGAGCGGCATGCCGTCCGGATGGTTGATGCAGCGGAATTCGCAACTGTCCTTGGACAGATTGTAGCGGCGCGCGGTGAAACAGCGCGCCGACAAGGCAAGCGGCAGGCGACCGTAGGCGAATACTTCAGTGGCCATGGCCGCGGGACGGTGCTGTTGCAACGCACGCAGGCTCTCGCGCGACAGTTCGACCGGCATGACCCAGCGCTGCGCGCCTAACCCCGCCAGTATCGTGAGCGTTTGCGGATTGTAAATATTGAGGTGCGGGCCGGCGACGAACGGCGCTTTGCCGGCGAGCCGATGCACGGCGCCCATGTCGTTGGCCTCGACCATGAAGATGCCGTTGGCGGCGATCTTGCGCAGCGTTTTGAGATCGGACTCGGATTCGATCAGCGCCTGCGTCGACAGCACGACTTCCTTGCCCGCGGCAGACAGCTGCTGCGCGAGTTCGAGCCAGTCGGCGAGGCGCAACTCGTGGCGCCGCGAGCACACCGCTTCCCCGAGGTAGACGATATCGACCGGCGCGGCCGCCGCTGCGGCGTAGAACTCGAACACGCGGTCGCGTGGCCAGTAGTAGAGCAGCGGTCCGAGTGCGAGCTTCATGCGCAGTTCATTTCCACGGCCGGTGATAGGCGCCGAGCGTTTGCTGCTGGCCTTCGGAGAGCTTGCGCAGCGCCGCCGCCCACGCCGGTTTGACCGCAAAGCGCGCCGGGTTGGCGCGGCAGGCGTCGATCGCGTCGCGCCAGGTGCGCGTCACCTGCGCGACATAGGCCGGACTGCGTTGCCGGCCCTCGATTTTTATGGCGGCGATGCCGGCCGCGATGAGCTCCGGTATCAGTTCGAGCGTATTGAGACTCGCCGGCTCCTCGATGGCGTAGTAGGTCTCGCCATCAACGGCGAAGCGGCCTTTGCACAGCGTCGGATAGGCGGCGTTTTCGTCCGCCGCATAGCGGTCGATCAAAATGCCGTTCAGGCGCGATTCCAGTCCGGCGGGCGTAGGCTGCCAGCGCACCGCTTTGGCCGGCGAGCAGACGCCGCTGGTATTGGGCGATTCGCCGGTGGCGTAAGACGACAACGCGCAACGCCCTTCGACCATCACGCACAGTCCGCCGAAGCCGAAGACTTCGATCTCGACCGGCGTGCCGGCGATGACCTGCTTCACTTGCGCGAGCGAGAGCACCCGCGGCAATACGGCGCGCTTGATGTGGAAATGCTCGTAAAAAAAATTGATCGCCTCGTAATTGGTGGCGGAACCCTGCACAGAGAGATGCAGCCGCAATCGCGGATGCGTGGTCGCTGCGTATTGCATGACTCCCGCATCGGCGACGATGACCGCGTCGAGTTCGAGTTCCGCCGCGAGGTCGACCGCGCGCTGCGCGCGTTCCCAGCCGGCAATTTGCGGAAACGTATTGAGCGCGAGAAACACCTGGCGCTTTCTCGCGTGCGCGTAGCGCACGCCTTCGCGCGCGGTGGCGGGATCGAAATTCAGTCCGGGGAAATTGCGCGCATTGGTGTCGTCGCGAAAACCCATGTATACGCAGTCGGCGCCGTTATCAACCGCGGCCTTGAGCGCGGGCAGGCTGCCCGCGGGACATACCAGATCCATGATTTCCCAATACGCCAATGGCAATGCAGGTACGGAGCCTTGCGGCCCGCGCCCATCAAGCGGCAATAATGCCCGCTGCGTGCAAGAACTCGTTGATGTACGTCAAAGAAAAACGGAGTCGTCGCGGCATCAATAGGCGATGCAGTTCTCGCATACGGTGCCTCGTACGTCCTTTTTGAGGTGGGCCGCGCGCAAATTCACGAACGCTTCGGAATTCCACGCGTCCATGAACGACATCTTGTTCAGATCGCCCATCGTCCAGTTCGCCGTTGCGTCGAAGCAGCACGCGGACAGCCTGCCTTCCGCCGTTACGTGCCCTTCGGTGAAGGCGGACCAGCAGGGCAGCGGTTCGCGCAGCGCGCCGATGCGTCCCTGGTTGCCCGCCGTGGGACGGTAGCCGAGTTCCGCCTCGCGCTGGGTGGCGAACGCGCCCATCGAATACAACGGCAGCCAGTAGTGGGTATCGACATAAGGCCGCACGCGTTCGTTGAGCAGAGCTTCCATTTTCACCAACTGCTCGCCGTCGTACTTGATGGACGACGCATAGAGTCCGGTCTTGTAGCCGCCGCGGCCGCGCACTTCATGCGCCGATTTGACATTCTCGAGCGCGGTATAGAAAAGCTTGCCCGCCACTCCCATGATTTTCTCGAACTGTTCCTTGTCGGCGGCATTGATCGACCACTTCAGCGAGTCGAGACCCGCCTTCATGCATTCTTCCACCGCCTCGGGAAAGGCCATCGAAGCGTTGGACGTCAGAAACACGTAAGGCATCGCCAGTTCTCGCTTGAGATACGCGATGCAGTCGACCAGCAGCCGCGGATTCATGAATGATTCGCCCAGATAAAATACGCCAATCTCCTCGACCCCGGCCTTGCGCATTTCGCGCGTTACTCGCTTGAAGAGGTCGAAATCCATGTCCCATTTAGGCTGCACCTCGCGCGTGCGCAATGCGCAGAACCCGCAGCGATAATTGCAGCGTGGCGATATCTCGATCTTGACGCTTTTCGGCGCCGGCAGCTTCGCGTGCAGGTATTGCGGTGGAATTTGCGTGACTTTGTCGATGCGGTCTGTAATGGACCCCATGGCTGGCCTTTTTCGTTTGGTTGT
>JANYDM010000115.1 GCA_025363575.1 Betaproteobacteria bacterium
TTTAGAACGGTAGCTCGCCGGTCAGCGGCAAATACAGACTGGCGGGGTTTGCACAGAGATTGAATGCTCATGATGTTGTCTATCTCAAATCGCCATTTGGGTGCTTCAGGTAGGATAAAAACGCTCAGAGGTTTCGAATGCTTATCGACAGCTTCCCCTTAGCAGACATTCTACGCCAGCCCGACCAATTCCGAATGACGTTGATAACGGAATGCTCAAATGTCATATCCATACAAGTATCAGCGTCTCCGCGCCCCTGACTTCCATAAGAAGTGCGCACCTCCGGATTACTGAAATTCAATCTGCAAACGCGGTTGTACTGTTACCAAATTCATATTTCCCGTTACACCGCCCGCACTAACCAGATTGCCGCCCCCGCGCCCAAGGGGCGAGGAAGTTTCGTTTGGAGATTTGTCGCGTTACTGGTGAAGCTGGCCCCGGAATGCGCTGCGCTCCTTCCGGGCTACGAGGCGGCTGTCTCCCACAAGGCGAGAGGAAGAAAATCTGCTCGGCCTCGCCTTCGCCGGCGTCGGCGCGAACCATTTCGTGATGACGGATTTATATGTGAGCGTCACGCCGCTCTCACAAACCCGATCGCACCCCCCGCGCCCAGCAGTTTTGCGTTGAGCCGCCCACCGGCAAGCGTCATTTCTTCGATTGCGTGAATGAATGTTTCAGCGGGAATAGCGCCTTCGCCGCCGGCTTCGAGCCAGCTTTGCGCGGCGCGGCGCATGAGTTCCTTGATGAACGACGCGGTAACACCTTTGGTGCGGCGGGTGATGTCGGCGATGGTGTCGTCGCTGATGTCCATTTTTGCGGCGTAGAGGTGCGCGAGCGCACGGCGGCAGGCGTCGTCGGGCAGCGGGAACTCAATCGCCTGGTCGATGCGGCCGGGGCGCGCGGCGAGCGCGGGCTCCAGCACTTCGGGCCGGT
Organism: Betaproteobacteria bacterium; assembly: GCA_025363575.1. Next base: position 934 of record JANYDM010000115.1, read on the forward strand.
TGGTCGTGAGGATGAACATGATCTCGGCGTCTTCGCGCAGGCCGTCCATTTCATTGAGCAGGCGGTTGAGCAGGGCCTGCGCACCGGCATCCTGCGCGCTATCGCGTTCCTGGGCGATGAGGTCCACGTCTTCGATGACGACGATCGCCGGCTGCAGCATGCGCGCCAGCACGATGTAGTCGCGCAGGTATTTGATTTCGTCGGATGACACCAGCAGCACGGTGGTGTTGCGCAGCGTGGATGCGATGTAGCGGATGGTGTGCGTCTTGCCGGTGCCGGGCGGGCCGTAGAACAGCACGCCCTTGCGCACCGGCAGGCCGAGCGCCGCCAGCGCGGGGCGCTGCGCCGCGAAGCGCAGGATGTTGCGGTCGATCAGCTCGAGCGTGGCATCTGGCAGAATGATTTCTCCACGGCCAACGCTGCCGATGGTGTGTGCTTTGAGGCCGGCATAGTCGTAATACGACTCGCGCTCGAACGAGAGCACGCGCCCGCGCAGCACGGCGGCTTCGCGGATGGCGCACTCGAAGCGCGCCAGTATGCGCGCGACGGCGCGCGCGCCCGCCTCACCGGGCAGCACGGCGATTTCAAGGCGCAGTTTTGAGGAGCCGGTGAAATCTACTTCATCAAAATAGAAGGCGGCAAAACGCGCGTCGCCCTCGCCGCCCAGCCACAAGCCGTTTTTGAGGCAGCGGCAGCGTGTGTCGGTGCCGAGCTCGACTTCCTCGAAATGCGATGCGGTGATCTGCGCGGCCTTCTTGTCTTGATCGTCCAGCAGTGCTGCGAATGAATCGCGCTCGCCGTTGAAAAAAAGGCCGGCGAATCCGGCAGCGCCTGTCTCGGCGGTGAGTTCGTCCAGTGGCCGCGACAGTTCGACCTTGAGCCGATCCGGATAGAAGCGGCTGGTGGTCACCAGCGTTTCAACCGCGGCCGGTTGAAAATGCCGGCGGATGCGTTGATAGGCAAATTTGTCTTCGGCGGGCGGCGTGCGTTTTTGCGGCATGGCGGATCTCCGGTGCGTGGCGGGGAAATAAGCGAGGACTTTCACGGTGGCGACGGGCGTGGAATTTCAAACGGTGTCGCAAAAAAGCCATGCTGCCGTCGCTGCGAGCACGACGAGGTCCACGTCGTTGAAGATGTTGAGCAGCGTTTCCATTGATTTGCTCTCAGCGGTGAATGATGCGGTGATCGCGCCGGCCAACCGTGACGAGGCAACCGTCGCGGGCGACCACCGCATAGACGTTGAGCTTGGCTTCGACTGCGCGATAAACGTCGGTGCCTTCGGTTTGCCGCAGGCGCCGGCGCGCGGCCTTGTCGAAATAGCGCACGGCGGCGCCGTGGTGGTCGTATTGGGTGGCGCCGTAGGTGTCGAGCAGTTCCAGCAGCAGCGGGGGCACGCCGCGCTGCTGCATGCGGGCCTGGGCGTGGGTTGAAACGTCGCGGATGGGCATCATCGGGGGCTCCGGGCATAGTTGATGAAGCGATGATGCGCGCGCGGGTGGCTCAGGAATTGAGCCAGCGGGCGGGGGTGTGGATGATTTTCGGACTGAGCGCGGGAGAAATTGAGCGCGGCGCTTCCTCCCCTCACCCCTGCCCTCTCCCTTAGGGGGAAAGGGAGAACCACATCGCCGGCCAATTGCGATATCCATATCTTATATATACAATTATGCATGCGCTTCACGTTTGATCCGGGCAAGGCTGCCGCTAACCTGAAAAAGCATGGCGTTTCGTTTGCGGATGCCGAGGGCGTGTTAATGGATCCGCTGGCGATCACGATTGAAGATTCCGATGCCATTGGTGAACACCGTTTCATTGCAATTGGACGAAGCCATGCAAGCGAGTTATTGGTGGTCATTT
>JANYDM010000055.1 GCA_025363575.1 Betaproteobacteria bacterium
GCTTTGCCCGAAGCCAGAAAAGCCACGAGGTTGGCCAGTTCTTTCGGTTCGCCGATGCGGCCGAGAGCCGTTTCCTCAGCGCGTTGCTGTAGTGCTTTCTCGAGCGGCATGCCCAGTTCTTTCGCGCGCGCCGTGACATTGGCCAGCATGCGCTCGCTCAAGAGCGATCCCGGACAGACATTGTTGACGAGTATGCCGTCGCGGCCGACTTCGTCGGCGAGGCTCTTGGCGAATGCGATGACACCCATGCGCGTCGCGCCCGACAACGCGAGGTTCGGAATCGGCTGGTAGACGGTGCTCGCCAGTATATTGATGATGCGGCCGCCGCCGCGCTTTTTCAGGTGCGGCAGCGCCTCGCGCGACATGCGCGCGAAGTAGAGCAGCGAGCGCTGTACGGCGGTCGCCCACTGCTCTTCGGTGGCGGTGACGGATTTCGCGAGCGGCGGGCCGCCGGAATTGTTGACGAGTATGTCGATGCCGCCGTACTGCTTGACCGCTGCCGCGATCAGTGCCTGGATTGTCTCGTTCTTCTCGAGGTCGCCGGCGAACGCGTAAACATCGGCGCCGGTCTTCCCGCGTATCTGCTGCGCCGCGGCTTCGAGATCGGCCTTGGTGCGGCTGCACATGACGACCCGCGCACCTTCGCCTGCCAGCACTTCCGCGCACGCGCGGCCGAGCCCCTTGCTCGCGCCGCCGACAATCGCTACTTTGCCTTTCAGTTCCAGATCCATAGACTCTCCTCAAGAGTGCCTAACATAGTGAAACGCACACGTGTTTCACTATGTTAGGCACTCTAAGTCGCAATGTTAACGCAACCGCGCGCGGAATCGGCTGCGGTGATCGCTTCAATCGAGCCGCGCGCGCAAAAAGACCATGTATGAATACGGGGCGCCGCCGTACGCCGGCGCAAGTGTCGCCGGATAGGAATACGCGCTCACCACGCCGCCCGCGCCGATGCGCACGTGCTGCACTTTGGCAAAATCGTAGACGTAACCCGTGCTCAGTTTTTTTACGCGGAAAACCTGCCCCGCCAGCGGTGCGCCAGCCGCGAACAGTTCATCCTTGTCAACCATTTCCGCGCGCGCGAACAAGGTATGGCGTTCGCCAAGGCGCAACGCCGATTCCAGCAAATAAGCGTCTGTGCGATTGCCGGGATCCTTGCTGTTCTGCCCCCATGCGAACGTCGTCTGCCAGCGATAGTTCCTGATGCTCGTATCGTAGATGGCCGAGACGGTCGTGCGCCGCACGGCGACATTCGGCTCGAGCTGCTCGGGACTGGCCAGCCGGCCATAGCTCAGCTGGAATGCCCAGTTGGCGGAAGGGTTGTATGAAATCCGCGCCGACGCAGAGTCGAGCGCACGCGTTTCGATGTTCCAGCGACTCTGGTCCGGCTCGCGACCGTTGAAGACCGATCCTTCCACTTTCAGCCGGCTCCATACCGCGCCCAGCGTGACCACGCCGAAAGTGATGTGAGTGGAATCGAGCCAGTGATGTGTGAGCGGGGCTTCCGGGTTGTCCGCGCCGGACGCCCTGTGCATGAAAGCCGGCGGACCCAGCGCGGGCTCTCCGGGCAGGCCGATGTAACCGAATGCCGACAGATTGTCAGCCAGCGGCCGGCTGTAGCTGGCGGAGAGCTCCATGAAGAAATCGTGCGGGTGCTGGCGGTCGACGAGCATGTTGCGCCCGTCGGCCGACTCGCCGGTCTGAAATAGCAGCGGATAGCCGCTTTTTCCCATCAGCGGGTCGAGCGACACCATGGCGCGCAATCCCAGCGTGCCCGCGCCGAGCGGCCGTTGCGCCATCCCCATCAGCATGCTTTCGCTGAAGGTTTTGGCGTCCCCGCGCGGGCCGCGCTGATTGTCGTACACGGCGTTGGCGTAGCCGTGCAGCATGGTAGTCCATCCGCCGTGCATGCCTTGAATGCCAAGCATGGGCGTGGCATCCGGCTGCCAGCTCGTGCCCGATGCGTCGCGCATCATCGAGTACGGGCCGTAAGCGCTCTGCATGGATGCTTCCGCCGGCGCTTGGCCGGCGGCCTCCTGGTGAACATGATTTTCGTGCTGTGCACGGGCGGGCGCGCATAGCAGCGCGCCCGCGACGGCGATACATTGCAATTCCCGGTTCATGGCTTCTCCGCCGCGTGAAAGTTACGCAACGCGGCGCCGGCCGCCACCTGCGGCGGCAACGGACTTCCGCGCAAAAAGGTGTTGCCGGCACATCGGCCGGCAACGCTCGTCAGGCGGCGGAAATGGGTACGGCCAGCGGGATTTCGGGAATGCGCTGCGGTGCACCGGCAAAAATACCGGCCGGCTGCGGCACGCGCACCGGCCACGCCGCGACGGCGACCGGTACGGAAACAAGCGTCGCTGCGCACATCGCGCACAGCGAGCATTTGACGCTACCGTGCTCGGCGTGGGCGGAGCGGTGGCAGTCGCTGTCGTCTTGCGCGGCCGCATTGCCGCCAGACATCGCATGGTGATCGCTCCCGGCTTGCTGCGAGATCTGCATCGCCGGATCGTCGGCGCATGCGAGCATGCCGGCCATGGCATAGCTTTGGACGGGGAGAACCGCGAGCAGCAACGCGGCGACGGCAAGACGCAGGCGTGACATAGGTGCAATGCTAGCACGGAGAGATTGAAGCGATGTCCTGACGATGTGCATGAGCTTTGCTGCGCGGCCGGCGTCCGTTGTGCCGCATAATATGCAGGATGCGACACTTCCGATGACCCCTGTTCCCGCTGCCAGTGCCGGTGCAGCCCATCCGCGCACGCAGCGTATGCTCGCAGGACCGATCGCGCCGACACTGCTCAGGCTGGCGGCACCGAACCTGCTCTTGCTGCTGGTGCAGCAGTCGATCGGGTTGATTGAAGTGTATTGGATAGGCCGGCTCGGCACCGACGCGCAGGCCGGTGTCGCGCTGGTGTTTCCGGCGCTGATGCTCATGCAGATGATGTCCGCGGGCGCGATGGGAGGCGGCATCTCATCGGCGATTGCGCGCGCTATCGGCGCCAAACGCAATGACGATGCCAACGCGCTCGTGGTTCACGCGCTGATCATCGCGGTCGCTTTTGCGCTCGCATTCAGCGCAATCATGCTCACCGGCGGTCGCGCGCTGTACACGTTGATGGGCGCGCGCGGCGTTGTTCTCGAGAACGCGCTCACCTATTCCAATCTGCTCTTTGCCGGCATTGTGCTTTTGTGGGTGTTCAACGCGCTCGCCAGCGTGCTGCGCGGCACCGGCAACATGGCTTTGCCGGCGCTGATCACCGCAGTGGGCGCCGTGCTCGTCATTCCGTTGTCGCCTTTGCTGATTTTCGGCTGGGGTCCGTTCCCGCGCTGGGGCGTGGCTGGCGGCGCTACGGCCGTGCTGCTGTACTACGCAGGCGCAATTCCATTTCTCGCGCGCGCGATCTGGTCCGGCAAGAACGTCGTGCGGCCGGTGCTGCGCGCAATTCGCATACGGACCGACCTGCTGCATGAAATTCTGCGTGTCGGCGTGGTCGCCGCGCTGATCACCGTTACGACCAACCTCACTGTTGCGCTGACCACCGGCATCGTCGGCCGCGCTGGCGCGCAGGCGATCGCCGGTTACGGCATAGGCTCGCGTCTCGAATATCTGCTGATCCCGCTCGCGTTCAGCCTCGGTGCGCCGCTCGTCGCCATCGTCGGCACGTGCATAGGCGCGGGCGATTACGCGCGAGCGCGGCGCGCGGCGTGGATAGGTGCTGCCATCTCGGGCGCCGTCGCGGAAACGATAGGCATCGTCGTGGCGTGTTTCCCGGCCGGCTGGATGAGTTTATTCAGCGCAGACCCGGTCGTCATCGCGCAGGGCTCGGAATATCTGCGCATCGTCGGGCCGTTCTATGGTTTCTTCGGCGTCGGCATGGTGCTGTACTTCGCGTCGCAAGGCGCGGGACGCCTCGCGTGGCCGCTGACAGCAGGAATGTTGCGTCTGACGGTGGCCGGCGCAGGGGGTTGGCTGGCTTTCCATTTCACGCATGATCTGACGTATGTATTTCTGGCGCTTGGCCTTGCGCTGGCGATGTTCGGCTCGGTCATCTCAGGCGCCGTTGCGCTGGGCGCGTGGAATGCTCCGGAGAAGGCGGCGGGCCGCGCCGTGCGGTGAAAAAATCGCAACGTCACGACTTCGGTTATGCTTGCCTGAGTTCGTCGTCACAACCCGTAGAAGGAGAATCGCATGGCTGCACTTCAGGCAGGAACCGCCGCGCCGGACTTTACTCTGGCGTCGCAGGCGGGCGAGAAAATTACCCTCAGCAGTTTTCGCGGCAAGCGCACGGTCGTATCGTTTCTGCCGTTCGCCTTCACCGGCGGCTGAAAGAACCAGGTCAGCGGGTTCCGTGAGAACTACGCCCAATTCAAAGCACTCAACGTGGAAATCCTGCAGATCAGCGCGGACACCGTACCCAGTCTGAAAGTGTGGATGGAACAACTGGGCGGGCTGCCGTTTCCGCTGCTGTCCGATTACTGGCCGCATGGCGCGGCCGGCAAGGCTTACGGTGTATTCAACGAGGAACGCGGCATGGATGCGCGTTCGGCTTTCGTCGTCGATGCGCAAGGCGTCATCCGTTATTCGCAAGTCTATGCGCCGGGCACCATCCCGCTAAGCACAGAGTTGCTGGAGCAGTTGCAAAAAATCTAGAAGCAACGCAGTGGCGCGCGATGAGGAGCGTATTTTCTTCGCGCGCCGCCTCAGCTTTTCTTCGTGAATAGTTGGCAGGTTGCGGCCGAAAAATCCCCTGGCCGAGCATTGCTCCGCCGAACTCTATGATAGGCACCTATCATGAGCGCAGTTCTCGCGTCCACACCTTCACCCACCTCATTTGCCACCACATCAAGGGTGCGTCATCGTTAGCCCGTAATATTGTTGCTCGTATTTTCCCGCTGTAGCGCAAACAAAGACACTAGTGCCGCGGTGAAAGTAGATCCGCTCGCTGCTGTCAACGCCAGAGATGGCGCGTGACTTTCGACAATCGCGCCACCTGCGGCAATGCCCGCGCTGACGCCGACGAGCAGGGAAGTTGCCGCCCAAGTGAAGCTTTCCGCCAGCATGGCGCGCGGCGCAACACCTGCCACCAGCGCGGATTGAACTGCCAGTACCGGTGCCATGGGCGAACACGCGATGACACAAAACGCTGCCAGCCAGTACAGATCTGACACCGGTATCAGCACGCAGAGGCCCACAGCCATTGCGAACTGGGCGACGACATATTGCCGTCGTTGCGGCATGGCCCAGCTGCGACTGCCATAGACCAGCGCGCCGAGTCCGCTGCCGACGCTCACTAACGCGAGGATCCAGCCCGCCGCAACCGGCCGGCCCTGCGACGTCGCAAGCGCCGTGATGGCGACTTCCAGCAGTCCGAATGCAATCGAATACAACAGGGTCGCCAGATATATCGCCAGTAACGAACGGATGCGCAAAGGCCCAAGCAAGCTGCTGCGCGCATGCGTTGCCGGCGCCGTCCATTGGCGTATCAACGGCGAGCGCATGAATAATGCGCTACCGGCGACTGCGCATCCGGCCGCAAACAACACCGCACCCCCGCGCAGATTTACCGCAACAAAAATTGCGATCAAGGCGGGACCGGCAACAAATATCGATTCGATCAGAATCGAGTCGAACGAATAAGCCGTCTGCAGTAGCTCGGCATCGGCAAACAGGCGCGGGAACAGCACCCGCATGGAAACCGTAATCGGCGGCAGCGTGGCTCCCGCCACCAGCGCACTCAGCGCAAGCCAGCCGAATGCCGCGCCGTTCTTGACCAGCACAACAAGCATGATCAGAGCGGCCGGATAGACCCACGCGCTCACCAGCAGCATCGGTCCTGGCCCAAGCCGGTCGATCGTGCGCCCGACCAGCGGCGCGGCGACGGCGAGTCCGAGCACGTAAAGCGAGCTCACGGCACCGGCGGCGGCGAACGAACCGGTACCGTTTTGCACGTACAACAAAATGGAGAGGCCGGCAATTCCCATCGGCAGCCGGCCGATAATTGATGCCGAAAGCGCAGCGCGCAGCCCCGGTGTGCGCAACAAGCGCCCGTATCTTGCGAAGGAAATCACTGGCGTTGATAGTCTTGGGACGTTGCAGGCACGGCGCAAACGCGGAGCATTAACCGGGAGTACCGCACATCATCATTCGTTTTGCTATCAGGCTCCTGATTTTTCCACTCTGTCGCATGGACCATCAGAACACCTCGGGGCCTGTCATTAAGAAAAATATTTACGATACTGAAGTGCCCGCAGAGATAGCCGTCCGGAATTTCTAGTTTGCCGGCGGCCAGTTGGTCGCCGGCTGCGGCACATGCAGAGTCATCAACACTATCGGCGCTCCGCCCGTCGGGAAAACCTAATGCGGAGTATTCGCCGGCACTATGAGCATGTCGCCGGCAACGACGGCTTGAGAGTTGCCGCCCGCAATCGAGGGACCGCTGAGGTTGTTCGCGTTGGTGCGTTTCTCATCGACGAGTTTGCCGCCGGTTACGATGTTGCCGGCGCCCTGGAGCACGACGAACATTTCGGCGTCCTTCTCGTGTACGGCCGCCGGCGCAGTCGCTGGACGGTATTCAAGTTGGGCGCGATAGGGCGCCATTGACAAAATCGGTGCGGTGACGAGGGGCGCATCGCCCTTCCGGTCCGCTTTTGCCTTGTCGACCAGCCCCATGATTTCCTGATTACTCATGAATATCCGCATGGGTGCGGGTTCCGCCGCCTGAGCAATGGCAGAGACGGCAACTGCCGCAAACAAAGTCAAAGAAAAAATTCGATTAAGCATACATTCCTCTTCTGGTGGAAATTCAATCCTGTCGAGACTGTTACATATCAGGGGGCTCACTGATCAATCAGGCGGAGTGCCTGCGCTCCCGCGCATGTCGAATTAGCCTTTAGTCGAATCCAGCATCGCCTTCAATAGCGTTTCGGGTTCGTGCGCGCCCGATACGGCGACTTTTTGGTTGAAGATGAAGAAAGGCACGCCGTTGACGCCGCCCTGGCGGGCCTCGAGATCGGCGCGGAGAATCCCGTCCCGGTCTTCGTCCGATGCAAGGTAAGCCTCAAGCGGAGCGCGCTCCAGGCCGGCGCGTTCGCCGATATCGGCCAGTGTTTTTGTCTCGGTGATGTTGGCGCCTTCAATGAAGTAGGCTTGGAATAAGCTCTCGGCAACCGCGTCCTCGCGACCGTGCTTGGTGCCGTACAGCATGAGCCGGTGGGCGTTCACGGTATTCGGCTGCACTTTGATCTCGTCGAACTTGAAATCGATGCCGACTTCGCGGCCGACAGCGGCGACGCGCTCGTATTTATTGCCGGCCTTGCCCCATTTGCGCTCGATATATTCCTGGCGCGGGATGCCTTTGTCAGGCAGGTCGGGATTCAGCTGAAACGGCAGCCAGCGCACGGCCGGCGGGTCTTCATCGGGGTTTTGCGCGCGGTACATCTGCAGAGCAGATTCCAGGCGGCGCTTGCCGATGAAGCACCAGGGTCAAACGACGTCGGAAACGACGTCTATCGTAAGCTTGGGTTTGGCTTCCATCCTGCGTCCTTTGTGTGTGAATACTTCGAGTCTAACGCGCGAGGGCTATCGCTGCATGCGTAATTGGCGCGCAGCTTCCGCCGCGCGCGCGTCGTCGATCTCGCGCACCACGCTCTTGAGATCGACGGGCGCCAGGTCACGTTCGAAGCGTCCCGTCAGCGCGACGTCCGGGGTCAGCGCGCCCTGCTCGTACAGCGCCCAGATTTCCTTGCCGTATTCGGTCTTCAGCAGTTCCGGCGCGCTGCGGCCGAAATAGTTCGTCAGGTTGGCAACGTCGCGCTCAAGCATGTCGCGCGCGTGATTATTTCCCGCGGCGTCGACCGCCTGCGGCAGATCGATGATCACCGGGCCCGCCGCGCCGAGCAGGATGTTGTACTCCGAAAGATCGCCATGCACGATCCCGGCGCAGAGCATGCGCACGACTTCGCGCATCAACGTGGCGTGGTGGGCGCGCGCTTCTTCTGCCGTGAACTCCAGGTCGTTGAGCCGCGGCGCGGGTTCCCCGTGCGCATCGGTCACGAGCTCCATCAATAGCACGCCCTCGTGGAAGTTTTGTGGCGCGGGCACGCGCACGCCAGCCGCGGCGAGGCGGTGCAGCGCATCGACTTCGGCGCTTTGCCACGACTCCTCCTGGACCTTGCGCCCGTAGCGGGTGCCTTTCTCCATTGCGCGCGCGCGGCGGCTGTTCTTGGTCTTGCGGCCTTCGGTGTAATCGACGGCCTGGCGGAAACTGCGCTTGTTGGCCTCTTTGTAGACTTTGGCGCAGCGGATAGCTTCGCCGCAGCGGACCACGAAGATCATTGCTTCCTTGCCGCTCATGAGTTGGCGGATTACTGCATCGATGAGGCCGTCCTCGACGAGAGGCACGAGCCGCGGTGGAATTTTCATCCCGCATTATGAGGCTTTTCGCGCGCGCGGCCGCGCACGTTTGCACGAGGTGCGGCAAAGCGGTGCGTCGACTCGAATATTTGGCGCGCGCCCGGCCCTTCAATGTTTACGCGCAGCGGGATTAGGGCTAGGATGCTGTCAGCAACAGCGCAGCGCCGCAGATCGTCACGCGCGGGCGCGTTCCGCATAAAACAGGGAGGGGAAATGAAAAAAGACGGATTCGATCGGCGCGCATTTCTGAAAAGCGCGGTCGCCGGCGGCGCTGCCGCTGTCGCAGTCAACATTCCGCAAACCGCAGAAGCGCAGCCCGCCACACCGGCGCCCGCCGCGTCGCCCGGTTATGCATTTCTCAATCCGGAAGAGGGCGCGTTCATAGAGGCCGTGGTCGATCATATGGTGCCCGCCGACGAATTGACGCCCAAGGGCAGCGACATCGGGCTCAATATTTTCATCGACCGCGCGCTCGCCGGCGGCTGGGGCAAAGGCGACCGTCTTTATATGCAGGGCCCGTGGAAACCGGGCGTGCCGAGCCAGGGCTATCAACTGCCGCTGACGCCCGCCGAGCTGTACCGCAGCGGCATCGCGGCCGCCAACGCGCAGTGCGTCAAAACCTATCAAAAGAATTTCGACAAGATGAGCGAAGCCCAGCGCGAAGAATTTCTGCTTGCGCTGCAGGGCGGCAAGGTGACTTTCGAAAACGGGCCGCCCGCGCGCGTGTTTTTCACCGCGCTTTACCAGAGCGTCATGGAAGGCATGTTCGCCGACCCCATGTATGGCGGCAACAAGGACAAGGCGGGCTGGAAGCTGATCGGATTCCCCGGCGTCATCGCGGTGAATCATCAGAACGTCGAGAAATTCCGCGACAAACCTTTTCCGGCCAATCCGGTCGGCATTGCGGATATGAGCTGAGGAGACTGACATGGCGAAAAAACTGAAAGAAGTCGATGTCGTGCTCGTCGGTCTCGGCTGGACGGGCGGCATACTGGCGAAAGAATTGTCCGCGGCTGGATTGAAAGTCGTCGCGCTGGAGCGCGGGGGCATGCGCACGACCGAAAGCGATTATTCCGTGCCGCACGTGCGCGACGAGCTGCGCTTCGTGCACCGACACGATCTCATGCAGAACACGCAGAAGGACACGCTGACGGTGCGCAACAACGTGCAGCAGGAAGCGCTGCCGATGCGGCGCCTGGGTTCGTTCCTGCCGGGCGAAGTGGTCGGCGGATCGGGCGTGCACTGGAGCGGCCACACGTGGCGCTGGACCGACGAGGAATTCAAGATCCGCACGCTATATGAAGAGCGCTACGGCAAAAAATTTATTCCGGAAGACATGACAATTCAAGACTGGGGCATCACGTACGCGGAACTCGAGCCCTATTACGAAAAATTCGAATATACCGCGGCGGTATCCGGCAAGGCCGGCAACCTGAAGGGCAAGATCGTGCCCGGCGGCAATCCGTTCGAAGCGCCGCGCCAGCGCGAGTATGCACTGCCGCCGTTGACGCCTATCCTCGCGAGTCAGGTGTTCGCCGAAGGAGCCAAGAACCAGGGCTACCATCCATTCCCGCGGCCGAGTGCGAATGCATCGCGCGCGTACACGAATCCCGACGGCTCGCATTTCGGCGCGTGCCAGTACTGCGGCTACTGTCAGCGCTTCGGCTGCGAGGCCAACGCCAAAGGCAGCCCGCATATGACGGTGATACCGATCGCAATGAAGAATCCCAATTTCGAGTTGCGCACGCACGCATGGGTGACGAAGGTGTTGAAGGATTCGACCGGCAAGCGGGTGACCGGCGTGACGTATACGAACACGCTGAACGGCGAAGAGTTCGAGCAGCCGGCCGGCATGGTCGCGTTGACCGCATACGCGATCAACAACGTGCACCTGATGCTGCTGTCGGGCATCGGCCAGCCGTATGATCCTGTGACGCAGAAGGGCGTGGTCGGCAAGAACTACTGCTATCAGACGGGCGCCAGCGCCACGCTGTTCTTCGAAGGCCGGCATTTCAATCCGTTCATGAATGCGGGCGGCTCGAACTACACGATGGATGATTTCAATTCGACCAACACGCAGTTCGACCGCGTCAAAGCGGGATTCATAGGCGGCTATAACGTCGGTGGCGGATTCAATACTGCGCTGCCTATCGGTTACCGGCCGGTGCCGCGCGGCACGCCGCAGTGGGGCAAGGAATGGAAGAAAGCGACCGCCAAGTGGTACCAGACCGCGATGAACATCGGCGCAAGCGGCGCGGTGATGTCGAACCGCTATAACTATTTCGATCTCGATCCGACGTACCGCAATGCGTTCGGACTGCCGTTGATGCGCATGACGTTCGACTACAAGGCGAATGAGCACAAGATGGGCGAGCACGCGGCGAAAGTCATCAACGATCTTGCCAGGTCGATGAACCCGACGTCATTTAATCCGGCGACCGCGCGTACCGATCCGTGGACAGTCGTGCCGTATCAAAGCACGCACAACACGGGCGGCACCATCATGGGCCCCAACCCCGGCAGCAGCGTGCTCAACAAGTACCTGCAAAGCTGGGATTGCCACAACTTGTTCGTCGTCGGCGCCAACGTCTTTGCGCACAATAATTCCTATAACCCGACGGGACCGGTCGGTGCGCTCGCGTACTGGACGGCCGATGCGATCAAGAATAAATATATGAAAAACCCCGGACCGCTGGTGTCGGCATGATGCGTCGTATGCTGATGGTAGCGGCGGTGGCCGGCGCGTTCGCGGCCGGTGCCGCATGCGCGGACGCCAAGCGCGGCGAGAAATTGTTCGAGGAATGTCGTGCCTGCCATGCGACGGAAGCGGGAGTGGCGGGCGTCGGCCCTGATCTGCATGGCGTTATCGGGCGCAAAGCGGGCGCGCTCGACAATTTTCGCTATTCACCAGCGCTTAAAAAGAGCGGCATCACTTGGTCGCCGCAGACGTTTAATGCCTACATCATGGATCCGCAGAAGGCCGTGCCTGCCAACCGCATGCCGTATGCCGGCATGCCCGAAGCGAAAGACCGCGCGGACCTGCTCGATTACGTGCAGCAGACTTTTAAATAAGAGCGTAGCGCTAATCTCACCCTCCCCTCGCCCTGAAAGAAGTCCCCTTGGGGGACAAGGGGAAGGCCGGGATGGGGACGGCTGTCGATCGCATAGGGTTGAATTGCTTGACTGGCCCCCATCCCCACCTTAGTCCTCCGCTTGAAGGGGAGGAAAATTTGTCTCAAGCCGACTAAATAACTTTCTTTTCGCGCAGCGACTTGATTTCCGCATCGCTGTAACCGAACTCGCGCAGTATCTCGTCGTTGTGCTGGCCGCGCTCGGGCGTCGCAAAGCGCAGCTTGGGCGGCTTGGTGCTGCCGACGTTCACGCCCTGGGCCACCAGATTCAAGCGGCCGAGCGTTGGGTGATCGACGGGTTGCGCCAGGCCAAGGTGCTTGACCTGCGGATCGGCAAACATCTGATCGATGGTATTGATCCTGCCGCACGGTACGCCTGCCTTGTTGAGCAACTCGACCCACTCCGCGCTCGTGCGCTGACCGATCTTCGCGCCGATTGCGGCGTTGAGCGGCCCGCGGTTTTTCGAGCGCAGTTTGAAGTCGATGTAGTCCGCGTTCTGAATGAGCTCCGGCAGTCCGATCGCGTTGCACAGGCGCGGGAACATGGCGCCGGAACCTGAAATGTTGATGTAGCCGTCGGACGTCTTGAACACGCCTTGCGGCACGGCGGTCGGATGATCGTTGCCGGCTTGCTTGGCCACTTCCCCGCTGATCAGATAGCGCGCCGCCTGGAAATCCATCAGTGCAACCAGCGCCTGCACGAGCGAGGTGTTCACCCACTGGCCGACGCCGGTGCGCTCGCGCTGCAAGAGCGCCACCATGATGCCGAACGACAGATAAACGCCCGACCCGCTGTCCGAGATTGCGATGCCTACGCGCGTGGGCTCGGTATCGGGCATGCCGGTGATAGACATCAGGCCGCTCATGCCTTGCGCGATCTGGTCGAGTCCCGGCCTGTTCGCATACGGGCCGTCCTGGCCGAAGCCTGAAATGCTCGCGTAGACGAGGCGCGGGTTGGTTTTCTTCAGCGTCTCGTAATCGATGCCGAGACGGTGCTTCACGTCGGGGCGGTAGTTTTCGATGATGACGTCGGCCTTGTCAGCCATCTTCCTGAAAATCGCCAGGCCCGCCGGGTCCTTGAGATTGAGGGTGAGGCTGCGCTTGTTGCGATGCAGGTTCTGGAAATCCGAGCCATGGCGCAAGTCCCACGCGTTATCTTCATCGCCGGGTTTCGTCAGCTCTTCAACCTTGATGACGTTCGCGCCCCAGTCCGCGAGCTGGCGCGCCGCCGTCGGGCCCGCGCGCGCGCGCGTCAGGTCGAGCACGAAATAGGGCGACAATGGCAGATCGTCTTTTGCTTCAGGCATGGTAGCTCCAGAGGGTCAATACGGACGCGCGCGCGGCTAAGGCGTCAGCGGGAGGGCAAATTCTACTGGGGCGGCGAGCTTAGCTCAATGGCGGCGCACGACGGAATGCTATTCCTGCTTTATCCATTGCTTGATGGCGTCTATCGTCTCTTTCTCCACGCCCGCGAACCCGTGATGGCCGAACGCTTCGCAGGGGTCCCCCTGGCCGATGCCGCCCGTCATCGTGATGAGCTTGATGCCGTATTTTTCGGAGACGTATCGTGCGCCGCCATAATTGGTCGCATGGCAGCCGTCGTTGATATGGTGCACGAGCAGCTGCCGCATCACCGATTTGTTGAACGGCATCGCCGTGATTTTAGCCATCGATGCCGTGTGTATCGCTCCACTCACCTGGTTGCCAAGGCTTAGCGAAAGGTTGGCGGAGTCGATGGTTCCATTGCTGGTCGACATGATGTAAATCTGCGCGTCCGGAAACCGCTGCTTCAAGTCGTTGACGATCTTGATCATGCGCTCGGTGAGGGATGTCGAGTCGGTGAGCGCCATTGCGAATTCGTCGTCGACCGTCAGGTCGCGCGTGCGGACGACAAAGTTGCCGCCGAACGCGAACAGTATCTTGCCGTTTTCCTCGCGCGCATTGAAGATGCCGCTGCCGCCGGGAAACCCGATGATCAGGTATTTCGGCGCCGCCGATTTCGTCACGAGCAGATAGGAGAGCCTGGTGCCGTCATCCGCGCTGACGACAACGACCGATTCGGCGGCATGCGTTGAGGGTGCGAGAAGCAGCAGGCACAGCGCAAACATCACGCCGCAAAGTGTCCTGCACTTATCCGTGTTCACCGCCGTCGCCTTGCGATTGCCCCAACCCGGCGCGACGCTACCTGCGCCCGCGACGAGGGCAATCTTGCCTTTCATATCCAGCATACTATTTCCTGAATAAATCGCACGCCACTGGACGGGCCTCTGCAAGCAAGTCTTCATTATACCTGCGCGCTTCCGGCCTCCCGGTAGGAGCCGCCTCACAACTTGGTGCGCTATGTACCGATTGTCTTCGTATAGGGATGCGTTCATATTGTTTCAAGCATTTCAATATGGAGGCTCCCATGCGTAAATCGAAAATTTATTTCAGTTTTTTAATAGCATCAGCGCTGCTGGCGTCGTCCGCATTTGCTAAATCGGACAGCCATAAATTCGCCAAAGAAGCGGCGGACGGCGGCAAGGCTGAGGTCGAAATGGGCACGCTGGCAACTCAGAACGCCGCGAGCCCCGACGTCAAGGCGTTTGGCCAGCGTATGGTGGACGATCACAGCAAGGCGAATGGCGAGCTCGAGCAGATCGCGGGCAATAAAGGCGTGGCCCTGCCGCGGGCGATGTCGAAAAAATACCAGTCGAAGCACGACAAGATGGCGAAGCTGAACGGGGCGAAGTTCGACAAGGCTTATATGAAAGACATGGTCAAAGACCATGAAGACGACGTAAAAGCATTCAAGAAGCAGGCCAAGGACGGCAGCGACCCGGACATCCAGGCGTTCGCCGCAAAGACGCTGCCGACGCTGGAATCTCACCTCGAAATGGCAAAGTCGACGTATAAGAACATCAAATAAATAACGGCGGCGGCCCCGCCCGGCCGCCGCTTATACGTTGGTCTCTTGACGAATCCACGCGGCTGGCAGAAGCTTTCCAGCCATGGCACAGGCAAATGACCGGCTCGATCAGATAGTCCGCGACGCTCGGCGCGGTGCCGAGCAGCGCGCGACGGGCTATCGCGAACAGGCGCTCAAGATTTATCCATGGGTATGCGGGAGCTGCGCGCGCACCTTCACGCCGGCCAATCTCATCCAGCTCGAAGTCCACCACAAGAACGGCAATCACGACGACAACCCGCCGGACGGCAGCAATTGGGAGTTGCTATGTACGTATTGCCACGAGCACGAGCATTCGAAGCTGATGGATTCGGCGGGACGCGCCGATGCCGCGAGTCCATCCACCAATGCGACGTATAATCCATTCGCGGACTTGAAAGCGAAACTCGCGGCGAAGAAACAGACTTAAAAAGGTACGGTCGATGGCCAAGAAAAAGACTTTTCAATTGCAACCGTGGATGAAGGCCATCACGTTCAGCTACACCATACCGATGGGCGCCCAGGTTTTCCTGCACCGCGGACCGCAGGACAAAACCCCCATGCGCCTGCAGTCTCCCTCCGGCAAGGTCAAGGTCGAGACCAAAGGCCTGGAATCAATTTATCTGATGTTCCCGGACGAGGTGGATGCGCGATTAATCATCGGCGAAGTCGCGGGCGAGTACTGAGAGTAAACGCCCGCGGTCCTTCTTTCCCGCTCTACTGGAATGACCCGCCGGGTGCCTTGAATGCGGTGCTCGACGCCGCCGACTGGATGATGATCGCGCTGTCCTCGGGCAGCAGAAAGCCCGCCTGCTCCAACTCGCGCGCGGCCACGCGGATCTTGTTCACATACTCGTCGCGATTGCGGTAGAGTTCGGCGACCGACGGCCGCGCATCGTTGGCCGCTTCACGGTCAGCCTTTGTTTTCGCGAACGGTATGTACGCGCCTATCAGCATGCAGGCGCGCGACAGCGGCAGGTTCTGCGCGGTGTGAGTCCCCAGCGGGGCCGCGAGGTCCGGCAGGCGCACGCCGCCCAGCGAATTGCTGCCGACGTCGCGTTGCGGTCGCTGTATTGTCGCTTTCGGCAGGTGCGCCGGCGCGCGCAGCACGTCCGGCTGCCCAGTGGCAGGCTCCAGTTGCATCAATCGGTTCGCCGGCGGCTGCGCATTGCTCGCGACCCACTCATTCAGCTTCAGAAACGTCGCACGCGAGACTGGCGCCCAGTCGAGGTTGGACGGCGCGAGTTTGCAGCCCCGCGCATCGGGCACGCGCACATGCGAGCCGCCCGCAATGTCGTAGACGCGCACGTTGGCCGGAACCGGTTTGTCTGCGGTACCCTCGGCGCCCGTGCGCGACAGCGATGCGCGCAGCGACAGGTAATCGGATTGCGAATTGATCATGATCATCTTTGGCGGTGTCTCGCCGCGCGCTTCGACTTTCGCAAGGATTTCGGCAGCAGTGAACGGGCCCTCATTGGTGCCACGATATTCCGGATTGTCGAAGCTCGCGCCCGCGTTGGCGCTCGATTCCGGTCCCGTGCCTGATTGCATGATCGGCAGCATACCGGCGGCGGACACGAAGATGTGCATGCCGTCGAACAAGCGCTTGCCGTCGACCTGATTGAAGCCATTGTACAAAAAAGTCTTGAGAAAACGCCCGGTCTGCGACTTGCCGCTCGCGAGCATGCGCTTCACCGTGCCGCGCAGCGGGTTCGGTGTGCCCGCGGCATCGACGGTGCCATGCGCGAGAAAATCCGCAAAGTCGCGCACGATTGCAAAGCCGACGCCTTCGACGTAGCGCTTTTTGCCGTCGGCATCAGTGAATGACGGCAGGTCCGCGCCTTTGCCGAGTTCCCAGTTCACCTCGGCGGAAGTGAAGCCGCGGTCTTCGAGGAAACCGGTTCCCTGCTGAATATTGCCCGCGAGGTAAGGCTCGTCGCGCGGTGAATTGTAGAGCGCGCGCGAATAGGCGTTGCCGCGGTTGGGTATGTCGACCAGCAGCGTTCCATTGCCCCTGGCGGGATCCGCCGGCATGAACAGAATGATGTGCGACGAGTACTCGACCTGGCCGCGTGAGTTGCGCGCCGGCTTGTCGATGTCCGGAATAGCTTCCGTCGGGGCCAACTCTCCGTGTACCCGGCCCTCCCAGATTACGTATTCACCGCTGCGAAACGAGCCGTACGGCTGTTTCGAAGTGATCTCCAGCCTCGTCACTTTCGCGGCAACCGGCACTATTCCCGTGATCAGCAGCGCAGCCACCACGGCCGCGCATCCCCATGCGTGCTTTATCATTGATTTTCTCCCCCGTACCGCACGAATATGCAGTCCGGCTATTCTACCCGCTGGTCCGGAGCGTTCGCCAGAAACGAGGCTCGCCGGAATTCAAGGTAGAGAACGATGTCCAATCAGACGTAAAACGGCAGCGCCGTTGAGTGACGCATCTGCGCGATAAACGAAGGGATTGCAATGGCTCGACAAATGGACTCACAAACGCTTTTCACCCCGCAGGCTCACATCGATCATGTGTTGGGCCCGGAGTCGGCCAGGGTCACGCTGCTCGAATACGGCGATTTCGAGTGCCCGTCCTGCCTGCAGGCTTATCACGCTATGAAGCTGCTGCTCAAACATTTCGGGCAGCGTCTGCGTTTCGCATTTCGCCAGTATCCGCAGCGCGAAGTGCACCCGCATGCCGAACTGGCGGCAGAGGCCGCTGAGGCCGCCGCCGCCCAGCACAAGTTCTGGCCGATGCACGACCTGCTGTTTGAAAACCAGCTGCATTTAAAGCCGAACAATCTCCGGCAATACGCCGCACAACTCGAGCTCGACATGCAACGGTACGACTATGAAATGAGCGACCATGTTTACCTGCAGCGCGTGCAGGAACACCTCGCGAGCGGCAATAAAAGCGGCGTTCGCGCCACGCCGACTTTCTTCATCAACGGCGTCGTGCAGGATGTGTCCTTCGGGCTCGGGCGGCTTGAGCGCGCGATCGAGTCCGCGCTGGGTGAACACGGCCGCATGTAGTTACTTGATCTTCCGCGCGCCCGGCATCAACGATATCAGCAGCACAAGCGCAAGCCCGCCGGCGACCGCCATGGCGGCCATCGCCCCGCGCGGCCCGAGCGCGGAGGCGAGCAGGCCGATCAACATGCTGCCCGCCGTCGACAGCATCTGGCTCATATTGAACAGCGCCATGGTGCGTCCGCGGTATTCGGCGGATGAGTACGATTGCACGACGGTATTGACGAGGGCATTCGCGTGCACGTGGCAATAGCCCGCTATAACCATGAGCGAAAGCGACAGCCAGTACCAAGGCGCAAGCGCGAATGCCACAATCACGACCGCGTAGACCAGCGACGAATCAAGCATCACCCTGCCGCGCACCAGCCGGTGTCCGGCGAGCGTGATAACGCCCGCGCTGACGAGCGCGCCTGCGCCCATTGCGGCAAGCATGAGGCCCTGTCCGCCGGCGCCTACACCGAGCAGATCGCGCGCGAACACCGGCAGCAGCGCGGTAAACGGAAATATCAGCATGGACACCGCTGTCGTGCACAGAATGCCGGTGCGTACGGCTTCGTTGCGCCACGCGAATCTCCAGCCTTCAACGATGCTGTGGGTGAAAGACTCGCGGCGCTTGTTCGCGGCGTTCGCGTCCGGCGGCAAGGAGCGCAGTTTCAACGCAACGGCGGCCGCGATAAACATGAACGCAGCCTGCACGGCGAACGCGCCGCCGGTGTCCGCCACGGCGATGATCGCGCCCGCGAGCGCGGGGCCGAGCAGGCGCGCGCCGTTATAAACCAGCGAAGTCAGGCCGATCGCGTTGGTCAGGTATTCCAGCGGCACCGTGTCCGAGACCAGCGACGTGCGCGCCGGCTGCTGTATCACCTGCATCATCCCTGCGAGCACGGCCGCCACGTAGACATGCCATGGCTCGATCAGCCGCGCGTATATCAGCAGTGCAAGCGCGGCGAAAACCACGCCATTCATGGCCTGAGACAGCAGCAGCAGGATCTTGCGCGAGTAGCGATCGGCAGCGCTGCCCGCAAACGGCGCAAAGAACAGCAGGGGAATGACCTGGATGCCGCGCACCAGCCCGAGCTGGACCACCGAATCCGTCAGCTGATAAATAAGCCAGCCGCGGCTCAGCTCGTCCATCCATGTGCCGAGATTGCCGAACATCTGGCAGCCCGTGACGAAGCGGAACTCGCGGTAATGCAGGGCCTTGAACGCGCGATGATTGCGAATAACGTCAAACACAGAACTCATGGCCCCGATTGTATCGGGTTGGGTGAAGCCCTACGCCGGCGCGTGCCACCCGGCATCCGCCCACAGCTCGCCGCTCACTGCCGAGTTGGAGAGCATGAAGCAGATTGCATCCGCGATCTCGTCCGGGCGTATCAACCGGCCCAGCTGGGTGAACGGCAATATATTCTTGTTGATGTAGTCTTCACCGAGCGCGCGCACCATGGGCGTGTCGGTGAAGCCGGGATGTATCAGCCCGCAGCGCACGCCGTAGAAGACCGCCTCTTTCATGATGGTTGCCGCCGCGCCTTCGAGCCCGGCCTTGGTGCTCGCGTACGAAATCTGGCCGCGATTGCCCTGCGAGGACACCGAGCCGATGAACACGATAGAGCCTTGCATGCCTTCCGAAGGCTGCCATTTTTTGAGCCCGCGCGCGGCGCGGTGTTCGGCGATGCGGCCTATCATCTCGAGCGCCCAGTACACCGGCGCCGTGAGGTTGACGTCGAGCACCTGTTTGAAGAGCTCGACCGGGTAGATGCGCGCCTTGCCGCTGGTCTTGTCGATGCGCACCGCGAGTTCGTCCCGCGTGATGCCGGCCGCAGGTACGCACATCGTGATGGCCTCGAAACGGCTGCTCATCGTGTCGAAAACCGATTTGCGAAAAGCCTCGTCGGTCGTGTTTCCCCTGAATGGATAAGCGACGATGCGGCCTGCCTCCGCGTTAACGTCGCTGGCGACGGTATCGATGTTTTCACCCATGTCCACGAGCGCAATCGCGCGTATGTTGCGGCGCGCCAGCTGGCCTGCCACGGCGCGCCCGATGCCGCTCGCCGCGCCGGTAATTACTGCAACTTTTCCTGAGATTTCCATAGGGTTCCTTTGAGTTCCGCGCCCCGGGTTTGATACGCCCGGGAGTGCGCTGGCGTGATAATGTGCAATGCAGCATGATACGCGAGACTCTGGAAAACTTCGTGGTCCAAGCGTCGCTCCGTGCCAGTTAGAATAGCGCCCTCGTCTTTACCCTCAACTCGAACCGGTCATCTTCCATGTATCCAAATACGTTGCTCTACATCGACGGGCAATGGTGCCCGGCCGCTGCCGGCCGCACGCTGCCGGTCGTCAATCCCGCCAACCATCAGGAAATCGGCACGGTTGCGTACGCTGAACGCGCCGATCTCGACCGTGCGCTCGAGGCCGCGGAAAAAGGTTTCAAAGCCTGGCGCAAGGTAGCGGCTTTCGAGCGCTGCAAGGTCATGCGCAAGGCCGCGGATATCCTGCGCGAGCGCGCGGACAAAATCGCCGCCTGCATGACGTTCGAGCAAGGCAAGCCGCTGGCAGAAGCGAAACAGGAAACGCTGGCCGGCGCCGACGTGATCGACTGGATGGCGGAAGAAGGCAAGCGCGCCTATGGCCGCGTGATTCCCGCGCGCGCCGAAGGCGTCTATCAGCTGGTGGTGAAAGAGCCGGTCGGCCCCGTGGCCGCGTTCACGCCGTGGAACTTTCCGATCAACCAGGCGGTGCGCAAGCTGTCGGCGGCGCTCGCCACCGGCTGCTCCGTGATACTCAAGGCGCCCGAAGAAACACCGGCGTCGCCGGCCGAGCTCGTGCGCGCGTTCGCTGATGCAGGCGTGCCCGCCGGCGTGATCAACCTCGTGTACGGCAGCCCGGCGGAAATCTCGGGCTACCTGATTCCGCACCCGGCGATCCGCAAGATTACGTTTACCGGCTCGACGCCGGTCGGCAAGCAGCTCGCGGCGCTCGCCGGCCAGCACATGAAGCGCGTGACGATGGAGTTGGGCGGGCACGCGCCGGTGATCGTGTTCGACGACGCCGACATCGACATGGCGGCAAAGACGATGACCTTCATGAAAGCGCGCAACGCCGGACAGGTGTGCGTATCGCCGACGCGGTTTCTGGTGCAGGAGGGTGTTTACAAAAAATTTGTCGAAAAATTTGTCGAGGGCATGAAGGCGGTCAAAGTCGGCGACGGATTCGACAAGGATACGAAGATGGCGACGCTCGCCAATCCGCGCCGGCAGGCCGCGATGGTCGAGCACGTCGAAGACGCGAAAAAGCGCGGCGGCAAAGTGCGGACCGGCGGCTACCCAATCGGCGAAAAAGGCAACTTCTTCGAACCGACGGTCGTCACCGAGCTTGGGACAGACGCGATGGCGATGAACACCGAGCCCTTCGGCCCGCTCGCGATCATCAATCCGTTCAAGACGTTCGACGACGCGGTCACCGAAGCGAACAGATTGCCCTATGGCCTTGCTGCGTACGCGTGGACCAAATCAACCAAGACCGCGACCGCTATTGCGGCCCAGGTCGAAACAGGAATGATGACGATCAACCATCTCGGACTGGCGCTGCCCGAAGTACCGTTCGGTGGCGTCAAGGATTCGGGTTACGGATCGGAAGGCGGATCGGAAGCGCTCGAGGCTTATCTGGTATCGAAGTTCGTGACGCAGGCCGGGGTGTAGCTCGCATGAAGAGAGCGCTTTTCGCATTAGCGCTGCTACCCATCGTCAGCTGCGCGGCGGACACGCCGGTGAAGTCATGCACAGCGAGCGGCGCGGACGTCATCTGCACCGCACAGGGCGCGGTTCGTGGCGTGATCGAAAACGATCTTCTTGTAGTCAGGGGCCTGCCCTACGCGCAACCGCCGGTCGGGAATCTGCGCTGGAAGCCGCCGGTCGCTCCGTCGGCGTGGAACGGGGTGCGCGATGGCGGGGGCTTCGGCGCGATCTGTCCGCAGATCGTTTCGAACAAAGTTGTCGGCGACGAGGACTGCCTCAGCCTGAACGTCTGGCGCTCCCGCACGCTGCCTGCGCAGCCGTTGCCGGTGATGGTGTTTCTCACCGGTGGCGGAAATCATGGTCTGTCGGGTGTCGGCACTTCGAACTTTGGCGGCTTCAAATACGACGGCGGCGCGCTTGTTCCCGAGGGGGTCGTTTTCGTGAGTTTCAACATCAGGCTTGGCGTGCTTGGATTTCTTGCGCATCCCGCGCTCGATGCCGAGCGGCCCGAGCATGTGTCCGGCAACTACGGCAGTCTCGACCAGATTGCGATGCTTAAGTGGTTGAGGCAAAACATCGCGGCATTCGGCGGCGATCCGCAGCGGATTACGCTGTTCGGCACGTCGGCCGGCGGCGGCAATATCTGCGCGCTGATCAGCTCGCCTCTCGCGAGAGGACTTATTCACGCGGCTGCCATGCAAAGCAGCGTGCCAACCGGGTGCGAGATACAGACGCTGGCTGAAATGCAGAGCCAGACGGGCCGGCGCGTTATCAAGGCGGCAGGCTGCGATGCAGTGGCCGATATCGCAGCCTGCCTGCGCGGCAAGAGTGTGACGGAGATCGTGTCCGCCGTCCCGGCAGTGACCGACGTGCTGCCTCGCACCTACGGGCCGAACATGGATGGCGTCGTCTTCCCGGACCAGCCGATCAAAATAATTGCGCGGCAGGCGCATGCGGCAATGCCAATCATAATCGGCAACACCGCGGATGAAACGACGGGATGGGCCCAGGCCGGCCCGCCAATTATCGACGCAGCTACCTACCCCGCGCAGATCGAAAGAACATTCGGCGCCGCCGCGCGCGACCGCATTCTCGCCGCCTATCCGGTGGCTGACTATCCAACGCCGCTAAAGGCTTTTATCCAGCTCACAACTGACGCCCAGTTCACCTGTACCAGCCGCCGCGTCGCACGCGTTTTTTCGGCAGCGCAGAAAGAGCCGGTCTACCGCTACTTGTTTACGCACACGATGGAAAACGATCTGCAGCTCAAAGCGGTTGCCTCGAACCACACCATGGAACACGCATTTCTGTTCCCGATTGCTGGCAAATACAAGCCGCTGGAGTCTGACCTTACGGTGCAGAAATACATGGTTGGTTACTGGACGCGCTTCGCAAAAACCGGTAATCCCGGCAGCGCGCGCGATCCGCAATGGCCGGTCGCGGCGGGCGACGCGTATCTGGAGATCAGCGCCTACCCGAAGATCAAGCGCGGGCCGGATGCATCAAAGTGTAATTTCTGGGATGCGTTGGCGGTGCAATGGCCGCACTTGTAGCGAAATTGCGCCGTCTGATTCCTCGCATAGCAATTCAATTGAAAGCCGTTATTGTTACGGCGTTCGCCGCTGTGTTGTGCGCGGTTCCCGCGCAAGCTCAGCAGTATCCGTCGAAGCCGGTGCGCGTGATCGTTCCCTATACACCAGGCGGCGGCGTGGACATCATGGGGCGCCTCGCGGCGCAGAAATACAGCGAGCGCTTCGGCGTGCAGTTCATCGTCGACAATCGTTCCGGCGGCGGCACGGTGATCGGCACTGAAGCAGTAGCTCGCGCGGCGCCGGACGGCTACACGCTGCTCTTCACCAATCCTGCGCTGTCGGCGAGCCCGACGCTGAACGACAAGCTGTCGTTCGATCCGGTGCAGAGCTTCGCGCCGATCGGGCATTTTGCGTCCTCGTACAACGTGCTCGTCGTGCATCCGTCGGTGCCGGTGAAGTCTCTGAAGGAGCTCGTGGCACTCGCGAAGTCGAAACCCGGCCAGCTCAACTATGCATCGGCCGGCAACGGCAGCGCGATTCATCTCGCGATGGAAATATTCGAAAGCGCAGCGGGCATACAGCTCGCGCATATTCCTTATAAGGGCGCGGCGCCCGCGCTGACCGACGTGCTGGGCGGGCAGGTAACGATCATGTTCAGCACCGCGCCGCCGTCGGTCGACTTCATACACGCCGGCCGGCTCAGAGCGCTTGGCGTCAGCAGCGCGAAGCGGCTGCCCGTGCTGGCGAACGTGCCGACGATTGCTGAAAGCGGATATCCGGGTTTCGAAGTGAACAACTGGCTCGGCCTTGTGGCGCCGGCACAGACGCCGCCGGAAATCATTGCGCGCCTGAACAACGAAATGAACGCGATGCTCGCGCTGCCTGAGGTGAGGGAGCGCATCGCCGCGCTCGGCAACGATCCCGCCGGCGGCACGCCCGCGCAGATGGGCGATCGCATCAAAAAAGAAGTCGTCGAACTGAAAAAAGTATTTGCCGCGTCAAAAACGAAGATGCGCTGATGGAAAAACGGTGCGGCATGCAACCCGCCGACCGGTATTTGTCCAAGCGCGGCGACTAGACGTCGCGCGACGATTCTTCATGTCATCTGGCCAGATGTTTGTCAAAGAACCGCGCGATTTCTTCGAACGCTTCCTTTGATTCGGGCGCGGTGTGGTCGCGATACCAGCCGCCATGGGCCATGCCTTCGTGCACGTAGAGAACGGCTTCGACGCCGGCCTGGCGCAGCTTGCGATGCACGCGTACGGTATTGCTTAACAGAAGATCGCGCGTGCCCGTATTGAGGATGGCGGGTGGAAAGCCGCGCATGTCGCCGTAGACGGGTGAAAGCAGCGGATCTTTGAGGTCGTGACCGTTCGCGTACATGCCTGCGCGCACGTCGCAGCTGGCACCGTACGCGATCAGCACGTTGTCGACCATTGCATTGGTCTGAAACGAATCTCCCGCACCGGTCAGGTCCGCCATCGGCGTGCCTGGCGCGATCGCGCCAGGGAGCGGCAGGTTGTCTATTTTCGCCTTGAGCACCATTGAGAGCGTGAGTCCGCCGCCCGCCGACGAACCGATTACGCCGATGTTTTTCGCGGGCGCCATCTTCTGTACGGCCTTCCATACGGTGATCACGTCGTCGAGCGCTGCGGGATACGGATGATCGGGCGCCATGCGGTAATCGACCGACAACACTTTGAATCCGCCGAAGCCTGCCATCATGGCGGCTTCCGTCGTGCCCGATTCGCCGGGGCCATTCACGTAGCAGCCGCCGTGAATGTGGACGAGCAGGCGGTGCGCGTTCCGCGGAGGAATAACGGCAGGCGTAAGCATGAACGCTTTGACGCCATCGATCGTCATCGGCTCGATCTTCACTTTCAGCGCTTCACGCATCGCGGGCAGGCTGCGCTCCGCGGCTTCCGCAGTCTTCGCTACCTGCGCTTTCCATTCCTCTTTTGTTTTCGGGATTACGTTCCAAGTCGGGCTGATCGGAGCACCGATGATCTTTTGCATCTGCGGGCTTACGGTTGTCGGGGCGGGCAGCACGCGCGCGGGGATTTCGCGGGCGTCCGGCGTCGATTGCGCTCCGGCCATGAAAGGGAGCGCTGCACACGCGATGGCGCAAACCGGCACCAAAAAGCGATCGAAACTACTCATGCCGCCCCCATATTTTTGTGAACGCGTATCGATCATACAGCTTACTGAAACCAGGTTATCGCGACGAAATAAAACCCCTTGGGTGAGAGAACGCAATACTCGTCCCCGCTTATCGCGCTTTACCGTTGCCGCTCACGGCGGGAAATTCAGGAACTGCAAGACAACGCCGAACATCCGGCCTTGTGCCGCGCCCATTCGGGCCGCCGCTCCGCGAGCTCGTCGTGTTCCGGCTGCTCGTCATATGGATGCTGCAATACGTTCATCAGGCGATTCATCACCGAGGCGTCGTCACGTTCGGTGAGCGCGTCGATGGCGAGTTGCGCGAGGTAATTGCGGAATACGTATTTCGGATTGACGCGATTCATGCGCTCGACGCGTGTCTGCGCGGGAGCCTGGTCTTGCTTTGTGCGTGTTATGTAGCGGCGCAGCCACCTGGCGACTCGCCCGGCGTGGGCGGCAGCAAAAGCGTCGTCGGCATAAAACGCGCGGCGCAGCGGTTCCATAAGCTCGGCATCGCTCGCAGCTTCGTCCAGCGGTACTTGCGCGAGCAGACGGAAGAACAAAGTGAAATCGGTTTCGACCGCCTGCAGCATGGCAAACAAGTCATCTTTGAGCTCGCGATCGCCTTCCTGCGCCGGCAGGCTGAGGCCGAGCTTGGCCAGCAGCGCGGTTTGCCAGCCTTGCTGGAATACGTCGACGTATACGCCGAGACCGTGCTCAAGCGGCGCTTTGTCTTCAAACAGCGGATAGAGCGCGTTCGCGAGCTGCACGAGATTCCAGTGCGCGATCTGCGGCTGATCGCCGTAGCAATAGCGGCGGCCTTCGGCGTCCGTGGTGTTCGGCGTCCACGAAGGGTCGTAGCCTTCGAGCCAGCCGTACGGACCATAATCTATCGTCAGGCCGAGTATCGACATATTGTCGGTGTTCATAACGCCGTGGACGAAGCCCACGCGCATCCAGTCGACGATCATCAGCGCGGTGCGCCGGCAGATTTCCTCGAACCAGCGCGCATAAATCTCGCGCGAAAGTTCCGCGCCGGAAAGCATTTCGCGCGAAGGCGCCGCGCCGGACAGCGTTTCACGCGAAGGTGTGACTAGCCCCGGATAGTGTTGCGTGATCACAAAATCGGCGAGGCGCCGCAGGATATCGGTCTCCTCGTGCGCTGCGTGGATCTGGAAATTGCCGAAGCGTACGAACGTCGGCGCGACGCGGCACACCACCGCGCCGGGCTCGGGCGCGGCATTGCCGTCATAGAACATGTCGCGCACGACCGCGGCGCCGGTCGCGGCAAGGCTCAGCGCGCGCGTGGTCGGCACGCCGAGATGATGCATGGCTTCGCTGCACATGAATTCGCGCACGGATGAGCGCAGCACCGCGCGGCCATCGGCAGTGCGCGAGTAGGGCGTGGGCCCCGCGCCTTTCAACTGCAGCTCGTAACGCGCGCCTTGCGCGTTGATAAGCTCGCCGAGCGTTATGGCACGGCCGTCGCCGAGCTGTCCCGCCCAATGCCCGAACTGATGGCCGCCGTAGCGCGCGGCATACGGCTGCATGCCGGACAGCACGCGACTTCCCGCCAGTATTTCGGCGACGGGACCGGTGAACGAAGCAGGGCGCGCGATGCCGAGCATATTGCCGGCCGAATCCGACCACGCGAGCAGCCGAGGCGCCGGCACCGGTGTCGGGTCGACGCGCGTATAAGAAGCGTTGCGTACCGCGCGCGGCACGTTGGTCAGCACCGCATCGGCGGGCAGCTCGCGCACGAAGCTGTTGTCGAACTCGAGTTGCGTGAGGTCAACGAGCGGCTTGACTTTTTCGGCGGTGTCCACTGAGGCTGGTGCTACTCACTCGCCACTTACGGGGCGAGTGTGGGGGTGAGGGGAAGCATGCAGGAAATGTATGGGCGACTATGTAAGACTTCAATCGTCCTTCACCCTGATCCTCTCCCGCTGAGCAGGGGGAGAGAAAAGTGTAGATGTCAGCCGACGACGCTCATCTGGAAATCGCTCTTGCTTGCCGAGCAATCCGGGCAGGTCCACGTTTCAGGAACGTCTTCCCAGCGCGTGCCCGCGGCCACGCCTTCATCGGGCATGCCCTTGGCTTCGTCGTAAACGAACGCGCACAGCAAGCATTGCCACACGCGATGCTGCGGCGACCTTGCGATCACGGCGTCGTTCGCCGCCGGCGCGGCTTCCCGGCGCGGGTAGTTGAGCACGATTGCTTCGAGGCCTTCCGCTCCGGCGGCGATCTGCCACGCGCCTTCATGCGGTTTCACGAACGCGACGGCAAGACCCTTGTACTCGCGGCCGATGTAGCTCAGGCTGCCTTTGGTGACGATGATGTGCTGGCCGCCGGTCTGCGACGGATCGGGCAAAGTCGCGGTGGCGCCGGCTTGCATGCTGAGCGAATAGGCGGCCAGGCCGCGCTCGTCCTTGATCTGCGAAAACGGTTTCAGGCTGACGTCGCCGCTGCGTGTGAAATCCGGCGCTTCGGTGACCTGCCACGGGTTGCGGTTCTCGACGCCGACAAGCTTGTCGCGCTGGGCCGGCAGATATTGAGCACCCGGATCTTTGCGCGCGCGCAGCGTCAGAAAGCCCAGGCCTTCCGCGCCGAAATTGATCGGGCCGTACGGCGTGTAGGCGCGCGAGAAATGCACTGCGTGGATAGAGAGCTTGTGCTTGCCGAGCACGCCGCCGCCGCTGACGACGACCTGGAACTGGTCGTTCTCGTGAAAGTGCGGGCGAATCACGCGCTCGTGATTGCCTTCGACCAGAAAACCCATCGGCTCTTCTGTCACGTCCGTGCCGTCGGGATGGGTGAGGAAGTTGGTGCGCCAGCCCTGCCCGACGGGCAGTTCGCGCTTGATGCGATTGGCTTTTACATCATCGTAGGCGGCTATTTGCGGCATGGCAGTGTCCTCGAGAGCGTGGCGTGGGAATCAGCGCGCCATTTTACTCTTGTTAGAGCCCTTCGAAAACCGGCGCTTGTCAATGCGCATCGAGCTGTCCTCAACTTCCCTTCAAGGGGAAGCAGAATGGTGCTGCACAGCTCATGTTTGGGAGAAGACTTCGTTCGTTTGCATGCCGGCGCGCACGAACGTGGTGCGCTTGGTCAGTTCCTTGAGCGTACGCGCGCCGACGTAGGTACATGCGGAGCGTAAGCCACCGAGCACGTCCTGCAGCGAGTCCGCGACCGGCCCGCGGTAGGGCACGAGCACTTCCTTGCCTTCGGACGCACGATAGTGGGCGACGCCGCCGGCGTACTTTTCCATCGCGGTGCGCGAGCTCATGCCATAAAAACGTTTGAATTTAGCGCCGTCCTGCTCGACGACGTCGCCGGCGCACTCGTCGTGGCCGGCGAGCATGCCGCCCAGCATCACGAAATCGGCGCCGCCGCCGAACGCTTTCGCCACGTCGCCGGGCGAGGTGCAGCCGCCGTCGGCGCAGATGCGGCCGCCGAGACCGTGCGCGGCATCTGCGCATTCGATCACCGCCGACAATTGCGGGTAGCCGACGCCGGTCATGCTGCGCGTGGTGCAGACCGAGCCGGGCCCGATGCCGACTTTGACGATGTCGGCGCCCGAAAGAATCAGTTCCTCGGTCATTTCACCGGTCACGACGTTGCCTGCCATGAGCGTGATCTGCGGAAAATCGGCGCGGAACCGGGCGACGAATTCGACGAAGCTTTCGGTGTAGCCGTTGGCGACGTCTATGCAGACATAGCGGATCGCAGTGCCGGCGCGTTGCATGACCCTGGCGAATTTCTCACGGTCGTGCCGGGTGATGCCCATCGAGTAGAACGCGTTGGATTTGGTCTTGAGCGTCTTGAAAAAGGCGACCAGCTCGTCGACGCCGTAATGCTTGTGCAGCGCGACCGACAGGCCGGCTTTGGCAAACGCGCGCGCCATCTCGAAGGTGCCTACGGTGTCCATGTTCGCGGCGATCACCGGCACGCCGCTGTAGCGGTTGTCCGAATGCTTGAACGTCAATTTGCGCGTGACGTCGACTTCGGCGCGCGACGGCAGCGCCGAGCGTTTCGGACGGATCAAGACGTCCTTGAAGTCGAGCTTGATTTCGTTATCGATATGCATTCGGGATTATCAGTCAGCAATGGGACGGGCAAGCGCCGCCAGCATCCGCCTCGCCCGCGCGGCAGTCAAGCTTACGCATGGCCGCGTTCGCGTTATCATTACGAATCGTCCGCTGGGGGCGAGCCCGGCGGCGCATTATCGGTTGCGGCCAGCAGGCATAAGGGGAGATCAATGCGGACGCTTTTTGATTCGATTACCGAAATATCGCTGTGGCTCGCGTCGCAGGGATTTTTCGTTACTTTCCTAATGATCATGATTCCGTACCTGGTGATCACCTTCCCGGTGCAGCACGCGATCCGCCGCGTGCTCAAGAAGCACGAGATGGAGAACAACGATTTCGCGTACCCGATGGTGTCGGGCATCCTGAACGGCATGACCGGCCTCACGCTCGCCTTCGTGGTGGTCACCCTGCTCAACCATCATCGCGAGCAGGACGCCATCCTCAAGAAGGAGGCGCAATCTATTGAGAACATCCACATGGATCTCAAGCACGACACCGTCAGGATGCGCGACGCGGAACGCGCGCTGGTGCTCTACGTGCAGACGGTCGCCACCATGGAATTCAACGAAAGCACCCGTCAGCAGGGTTCCGAGGATGCGGTCAAATATATCGACGAGATCTACACGATCTGCATGGGCATCAAGGACCCGCTGGTGCGCTCGCATGCCCTGAGCGAACTCGCCAACCTGAGCTCGTTCAGGCACCAGCGGCTGTCGGGCACGTTCAAGAGCTCGATTCACCCGGGGCTGTGGCTGACGGTCTACCTGCTGACGCTGCTGACGCTCATCAATATCATCATGTTCAATTCCAAGCGTAGCGGCTATATCTCGGTGTCGCTGGCGTCGGTGGCCTACGCTTTGATCATGACCCTGGCGAACCAGCTCGAATATCCGTACGTGGGGCCGCTGTCGGTGTCGATAGACCCGCTTTACCTGCTGCTGCAGAAGTACGACAATCCATAACTCGGGTATGCTTTTACCGTCGGTCCTGCGTTAATGCAGGAGGCGGCGCGCAAGTAAGGAATCGCGCGCCGGTTTGACTAAGCAGCCAGTGTGGACAAAATCACCATTTAGAGGAGTCGCCATGGACCATCAAACTGCCATCCGTTCAGCCCTCATGGGCCTGGTCGCGCTCGGTGTCGCCGGCACGACTACTGCACAGGCGCAGTCGTCGCCCAAAGAGAAATGCTACGGCGTCTCGAAAGCCGGCCAGAATGAATGCGCCGCGGGTAAGAATTCCTGCGCGGGGACGTCCAAGGTCGATAACGATCCGGAGGCATGGAAGCTCGTCGCCAAAGGCACTTGCGAGAAAATGGGCGGCAAGCTCGCGCCGTCGAAAACCTGAGTTTAAGTATTAAGTCGTAGCGGCCGGCGCCCGGCGTTGCGGCCGCCCGAGATAGCATATCTCGCTAAGAACGACTGAAGTTTCCCGTAACTGGAATTCATCTCTCGCTTGAGAGCGCGCTAGCAGCCGCTCGGCATGTAGGCCCAGTCCAATCAGCCGGGGACCTCGACAACAATATACTTTATCGGCGCGAACCCCTTCGACCTGAGCGGCGTCCTGTTCAAATTCGGCGGCGCAGGCTACGAAGACAATGTTTATGAGAGCGACGGCGTTCTGCTGTTCGCTATCACCGCGCGTCCACGTCGGCGGGCGGATCGAACTGGAACTCCGAGCGCGGCATTGCGACGTTTTCGCTTGCGGCAGTGCCTGAACCGCAAAGCCCGGCGCTGATGGCGGCCGGCTTGGGTTTCATGTTTTTTGTGGCGAAGCGCCGCCGCGGGCGCGCACGCGGGCGATAAAGTCAGTCGTTGCCCGGGCGCAGGCCGCGGCGTCCGTCGCGGCGACGTGATAAGAATTACCCGGCAGCACCCGCAGCTCCGAATCGCGCAGGGTTTTCTGCCATGCGCGATTTTCTTCGACCGTCGCGAGTCCGCTTTGCTCGGTCGTAATGACCAGCGTTGGGCAGGCTATGTTCGGCATGTCGGGCGTAATGTCCGCGCATGCGATGGTCGCAATGAAGCCGATCTGCGACCGTGCGTCCGTGCGCCCCATAAACTTCGTCCACCATTCGGCACCCTCTTTCGGGAAATTGTCGCCGAGCCGGCCCGCCATGCTTTCACGCGCCCATTGCTCGACGCCAGCGGTTTCGAACATCTTCGTCCAAGCGGGGATGCGTTCCTGCGTGCCGGGGCGGAACGGCGTCGGCGTGCCGATCAGCGTGAGGGTTGAAACGCGTGATGCGCGGCGTGCGGCGAACGCGCGCGCGACAGTGCCGCCAATCTTGGCGCCGGCAAGGTGAAAGCGCTCTATGCCGAGATGGTCCATCAGGCGGCAGTAGTCGTCGATGAGGACATCGAGCGTCCACGGAAAATCACGCGGCATCGGTGTTGACCGCCCGAAGCCGCGCATGTCGGGGCGCACTACGCGATAACGCCGCGCGAGGTGCGGTACCCAGCCGTACCAGGCAAGGCCGCTTTCGCAGTTGCCATGCAGCAGCAGGATAGTCTCGGGCTGCGTCCACGGGTCGGTGAAATCGTCGACCTTGTAGTGCATGTCCAGGCCGGGGCTTTTGAGTGTAGGCATGGAGGTTTTCTGCCAGAGTCAGGGCTTGATTTCTGCGGCCAGCGCGCTTTTCAGCACGCGTATATAGTTTCCGCCGAGCATCATATCGAGTTCCGTACTGCTAACGCCGCGTTTCGTCATCACCTCGGCCAGCTCGAAGAATTCGCGGTAGGTCGGTACCACCATGTGCGTCATGCCATCCATGTCGGTACCGATGCCGACATGCGCTGCGCCCAGGGCGTTGGCGAGATCGAGCAGCGCGTCCGCATAGCGCTCGAGCGAAGAAAACGAACCGCCATTGGCCCAAATGCCGACGACCCCGCCTTTCTGTGCGATCTTGTGCGCGACCGGCAGGTGAATGGCGCGCGCGGCCGTCACACGCTGCGTGTAGTGCGGCTCGCTGCTGCTGGCCTGGCCGTGCGAATAGATGACGGGCTGCGTCGAGACGTCGAGGGTCTGCTCGATCAGCGCTGAAGTGCCGTGCGCGACATCGACCAGTATGCCGAGGCGGTTGCACTCCTGCACCACGGTGCGGCCGAAAGCCGACAGGCCATTGTATTGGGGCGCCTCGGTCGAGATGTCGCCGATTTCTGACAGGCGAAAGTGCACGAGCTGCAGATGCACGAGTCCATTGTTGCGCGCGGTAGCCACCGCTTGGAGATTGCCTTCGAGGAAATCGCCGCCTTCGGCAGCGATTACCGCGGCGGGCAGGCGCGCGGCAACGACGCGCTCCAGGGTTGCGGACGAGACGATTTCGGTCAGGCCTTCGCGTTGTATCGTTTCATGCAGGCGCGCCAACCGCATCTCAAAATTCGCGGCGAGTTCTCCGGGCTGCGCGGCGCGCGACACGGAGATGCGGCCTTTTACGTTTTGGGTCACGGGGCGGTCGGTGGCGATGCAGCGCGCGATGATCAGCATGCCGTTGTCGCTCATCAGCGCACGCATGTTGTCGATACGCCGCCCGACGCCGGCATGGCTGTGCATGTCGGCGAAGCGGGGCATGCGGTCCTGGCCGCGCGCAGGCCAGGGGGCGAGGGCCACAGCCGCGGCTGAGGCTAGAAAGCGCCGGCGGTTGATTATCGGCATGCGCAGCCATCGTGCATAGTTTCTCCCCGACTTAAACAGCCGGCGCGGGTTGTTGTTGGATGGAATCGCGCCCGAGGATAATTATAGGCCTGTCTTCCGCCTGCTTTGGTCCGCGTGTCCTGCGCGGCGCGAACCGCCGTAACGCGGACCGGTGCGCAGAGATTCGCCGGCGTTTCGCGCACAGGGACGGCAGCACGCGGCGCGCGATAAAATGACGCATCGCGCCGGTTTTGGCGCCGCCGCCTATGAGGTAGATGCCATGATCGAAGTCCTCGAAAGACCCGCCGCCGGCCCCGTGATCCGCCTGCACGCGGCCGACAACGTCGTGATCGCGCGCGCCAACGT
The DNA here is from genome assembly GCA_025363575.1 of Betaproteobacteria bacterium. The sequence goes on from JANYDM010000055.1 coordinate 33,014, forward strand.
TGAAATCGGCGCGAAGCTCGGCGACGGGCTGACCTGCCGCAGCCAGGTGCCGTCCGGCCACAAGATCTCGACGCGGGCTATCAAGCAGGGCGAACCCATTCTTAAGTACAACGTGACGATAGGATTTGCCGCGGCCGATATAGCGCCGGGCACGTTCGTGCATTCGCACAACATGGAGTTCCGCGAGTTCGACCGCGATTACGCGCACGCGAAAGACTATCAACCCGTGCAATTCATTGCCGAGAGCGAGCGCGCGACCTTCATGGGCATCGTGCGCGCGAACGGCCAGGTGGCAACGCGCAATTACGTCGGCGTGCTGTCGACGGTAAATTGCTCGGCGACCGTCGTGCATAAGGTCGCCGAATATTTCACGCCCGAGCGTCTCGCCGAATATCCGAACATCGACGGCGTCGTTGCATTCGCGCACGCGACCGGCTGCGGCATGGAGATGACCGGCGAGCCGATGGATCTCCTGCGGCGCACGATGGCGGGGTATGCGCTGCACGCCAATCTGGCATCGGCGCTGATCATCGGCCTCGGCTGCGAGCGCAACCAGGTCAGCAAACTCTTCAAGGAGCAGGGGCTGGAGGCGAATTCGCGCCTGCGCTCGTTCGTGATGCAGGACGAGGGCGGCACGACGAAGACGATAGCGGCGGGAATCGCAGCGGTGAAAGAGATGCTGCCCGAAGCCAACCGCGTCACGCGCACGCGCGTTCCCGCGAGCCACATCATGGTCGGCTTGCAATGCGGCGGCTCGGATGGCTTTTCGTCTATCACTGCCAATCCGGCGCTGGGCGCCGCGATGGACATACTCGTGCGCCACGGCGGCACGGCGATCCTGTCGGAGACGCCGGAAATCTACGGCGTCGAGCACACGCTCACGCGGCGCGCGCGCTCGCGCGAAGTCGGCGAGAAACTGATCGAGCGCATTCGCTGGTGGAAGGACGAGTACACCGTGGGGCGCGACACGCAGATCAACGGCAACGTGAGTCCCGGCAACCAGACCGGCGGGCTCGCGAACATTTTCGAGAAATCGCTCGGGTCATCGATGAAAGGCGGCACCGGGCCGCTGATGGAAGTTTATCGCTACGCCGAGCCGGTGAAGCAGCACGGCCTCGTGTTCATGGATACGCCGGGTTTCGATCCGTGCTCGGCCACCGGCCAGATCGCGGGCGGCGCCAACGTCATCATGTTCACGACCGGGCGCGGCTCGATGTTCGGCGCGAAGCCGGTGCCGTCAATCAAGCTTGCCACCAACACGCCGATGTACAACCGCCTGAAAGACGATATGGACATCAACTGCGGCGGCATCCTCGATGGCAGCAGGACGATGCAGCAGATGGGCCAGGAAATTTTCGAAGACCTGCTCAAGACCGTGTCGGGCGAAAAAACCAAAAGCGAAGTGCTCGGCCTCGGCGACCACGAGTTCGTGCCGTGGAATATCGGCGTGACGGGTTGAGAAAAGCGTGGTTGACGGCAGGCGGTCCAGCCGCGCGCGCGTCCACCGCGCGCGCGTGAGCCGTCAGCCGCCTAAGGCGTCGCGAGAACCTTGAATATCACCTTGGCGCCGGGCAGCAGCGAGCAGATCGAGGACGGGCGACGCATATTGATCTGCGGCGGATTGGAATTGACGAGCGACAGCTCGAAGGAGCAACCGCCGGGCGCGGTCCACCTGAGCGTCGACCCTTCAAGCAATGTGATGACCGGCGCGTCCGTGACGGTTTTGCCGTCGACAAATTTGCTGAACGTCATCCACACCGCGTGCGCGCTTTTCATGCCGCTTAGTCGCAGGGCCGTCGTTTCGCCGTCCGGCGGCAGCGGCCATACGGCGTCGTCGTAATAATAATTCTGCCCCGACAGCGCCTGCGCCCCGGCGATGACTGGCGGCAGCGCAATCGCCAGCGCTGCCAAAACCCTGATGGCAAGTTTCATAATATCTCCCTTTATGACATGGACAACTCCGCCGCGACGGCCGGCGATTCAAGCGTAGTATAAAGCGAATCCGCCGGCCTGCTAAGGCGCGCCTAGCCGGGCGGCGAGCGCACGGATATCGCCGCAATGTTCAATGTCGAGCACGAGATCGCGGATTTCCTCTGCGCGCGCACGCGTCAGCGCCCGTTGCGCGTTGGCCATGAATTTTTCCTCGATTGCATGCACGGTTAGCGGCCGCTCCGGCGAGCCGGCGTTGGCGTCCTCGCGAGCGCTCAGGCAGCGGCCGTCGACGGTGGTGATTTCCACGCCACCCGAATAGTGAGCGGGAAAATTCGACCGCGGATCGATTGCATATTCCACTTTTTGTGCCAGTGCGCGGATTGCGGGATCCTTCAGCGTAGCGGCGTCCAGTTCGTCCAGTGTAAAGCGCCCGCGCACGGCCGCGCACGCGGCTGAAAAATAGACGCTGAACTGCGCCGCTGCGATGTCGCGCGGCGCCACCTTGCGTGCGCGCGGTTCGCATACGGTGTCGATAGCCGCGGCCGGAACGAGCACGCGGATGCTGTGAATGTCGCGCGCGCCGAGCGTGTGCCGGGCGACGAGTTCCAGCGTCGAGTTGATGACCGCGTGGTTGAAGAAGCACGACGGCAGCAGCTTGATCAGGATGCGCGCGAATTCCCAATCCTCTCCGAGCTTCGACGTGATGCCGGCGAGATCGGCAGGCGCTGCGGGCGCGTTCAAATAAGTATTAAACAAGCCGTACTTTCCTTCGTAGGCGCTGCGCGGCCCGGCGTAGCCTTCCTTTGCGAGCATCGCCGCAGTGATGGCGCCGGCACCAGGCCAGCCCGCCTCGAACCGCTTGGTCCCGGAATCCGCCGCAGAGAACTCGCGATTGCCGGCAGCGGTGCTGTAGGCAAGGCCTTGCGCCATTGTAAGTTGCGTCGCGTCGAGACCGAGCAGTTTTCCCGCGATGAGCACGCTGCCGAACGCGCCCACGACGCCGACTGCATTGAAGCCGGCGGGCGAAAATCCGCCGCGCGCGGCCATGCCGAGACGCACCGAACATTCCACACCCGTCACGTATGCGGCGAGCACCTCTCTGCCATTGGCGCCGGCGAGCGCGCCGACGCCCAGCGCGCAGGGGACGCAAAACGCGCTTGGATGGATGCGCCCGCGCAATGCCGTGTCGTCGTACTCGATGCCATGCACCAGCATGCCGTTCAGCAGGACAGCGTCGCGCAGTGCCAGCTGCGCTGGCATGCCAATCACCGGATACTCTCCGGCGCCGAATGCCGAGAGGCCCGCGCACGCCTCGCGCGCAAATTCAAACGTAGTAGATGCAAGAGCAACGCCGATGGAATCGAGAAGATGCAGCTTCGCCTGCGCGCGTATGGGCGCTGGGATTGCATCGCAGTCGACGCCGGCGACGAATTCCGCGAGCGTAGCGGCGATGGTCTGTTCGGTGCCGGCGTCCATTTATTTAAGTAGCAGGAGCAGGCCGCACAGGAGCAGTGTCGCGCAGACGACGCGGCGGAACGTCGTCTCGTCGAAATTCATCTGCACACGGTCGCCGAGATAGATGCCCGCGAGCATCGCTGGAAATGCGGCTGCGAACATCCACCATGATTCCAGCGTGAATTCGCCGACCATGTAATAACCGACACCGCGCACCGCGCTCAGCAGCAGGAGCATGGCTGACATCGTCGCGCGGAACTTGTCCCTGGCAAGGCCGCGCGCGTCGAGGAAGACGACGAAGAAAAGACTGCCCATGGTGCCGAAGACGGCGCCGACCATGCCGGACACCGTGCCCGACAGCGGGCCGGTTGCGCGCGGCAGCTTGATAGCGTGGCCGGGCTTGCGCAGCGCGCTCCACATTGAATAGGCCGCGTACGCGATCACCGTGAGACCGAGCGCTTGCGCGAGGCCGCGCGAGTCGAGCAGGGTAAAAAAATACAGGCCTATCGCAATGCCGAGCAGGCACCAAGGCGCGAACCCCAGGACCGCGTCGCGCGCAACGTGCCGGTAATCGCGTGCGACGATGGCCGCCGACGAAGCGAAGCCGAGCAATGTCCAGACGGGCACGAGCAGCTTGAGCGGCAGCACGACCGCCAGCAGCGGCATGCCGATGACCGCGCCGAAACCCGTGCTGCCGCGCAGCCCGTAGGCAAGGAAGATCACTCCAGCGCAGTAGGCGAGCTCCCAAGGCGTGAGCCCGGTCATTCCTGCAGGCTGCAATGGACTGTCACAAGCTGATTTCGCCGCCGCCCAGCGCGATCACGCGACCCGAAACGAAAATCTGCTTGCTGGCGTCGACGCGCAACCCGAGCCGGCACGGGCGTCCCACCTGGTCGCCTTGCAGAACGGTTACCGCGAGCGGCAGCTGCGCGCCTTGCGCGACAAACCAGCCGCCGAGGTTTGCGCACGCGGACCCGGTGCCCGGATCTTCGACGACGCTGCCGTACTTGGTAAAAAAGAAGCGCACGCGGATGGTGGCATCGTCGACGCGCGCCCATACGTAGGCGAGACTATTGCGTTTGTTGCCGACTGAATATCGCGCCAGCAATTCAGCTTTCGGCTGGCAGCGCCCGACTGCGTCTGCGGTGGCAAGCGGAATGATCAATTGCTCCGAGCCCGTGTCGACCCACAGGGCGCCATCGAGCACGTCGGCCGCGGCGACGCCCAGCATGCGCGCAAAGTCTTCGCGTGAGGCTTGCGGCACATGCGTGCGCGGCGCGTTGGCCGCCAGCGTCCATTCGTCGCCGCTCGCAGTCACCGGGATGATGCCCGCCTGCATTTCGAGCCTGACCGCGTCGCCGGTATTCTTCAATGCACGCACTACGTGCGCAGTGCCGAGCGTCGGATGTCCGGCGAACGGCATTTCGAACGCGGGCGTAAAAATACGCACGCGCGCCGTGGCGTCCTTGTTCGTTGCCGGCAGGACGAAAGTCGTTTCCGACAGATTGAATTGCAGCGCAAGCGCCTGCATGGCCGCGCTGTCGAGCGCGCTGCCGTCTTCGAATACGCACAGCGGATTGCCGGCAAGCGGCGATTCGGCGAACACGTTGACGATGCGATAGCGCAGCGCGGGCATGGCAACCCCCTTATATCTTTACTGACGCCACCGATTCGCGTATCCACGCCGAGACCGTGGCCGCATTTTGTTGCGGCGGCATCAGCGGCGAAAGCACCGAGCCTGCGATCAGTTCGCGCATCGCGTGCGCGGCGGATGTGGCGTGTGATGCATCGTCGCCGCTCATGATGAAAGTCGGCAGCTTGATCGCCATCAGTTGTTCGCCGGTCGCGCCGGAAGGCATGGTGTCGTCGAACACGGTATCGCGGCTGTAGCTGCAGACCGCGAGGTACTGCGCCAGATCCTGCTTCACATATTTCGCCGCGAACGCGGGATCGGTGCCGATTACCGTCGCCCATGGGCCGGCTTCGGGGTCGGCCCAGAAGCCGGCGGCTTTATTCGCGCGCTCGGCGACCGCGGCGAGCCCGTTAGCGCGCGCGAACGCGATATGCCGGTCGAAAAAGAGATGGCCTTTGGCGCGCCAGCGGAAGCCGCCGACCGGCCAGTGACACAGGAGTCCTGTGCAGCGCTGCGGGAAGTGAGCGCCGATGGCAGCGGCCACGGACACGCCCATGCAGCCGCCAATAACCCAGGCGCGGTCTATTTTCAGGTGATCGAGCAGGCCGACGGCTTCCGCTGCCCACATATGCCACGTATGCGGTTCGACCCGTCCGCCTGACTGCCCGGCCTCGCGACGGTCATAGGCGATCATCGTAAATTCTTTTGCCAGCGTATCGAGCGGACGCAGGTCTTTCCACACGCTGCGGGCCGACCAGCCGTCGATGTTGGAGTCGAAGCCGCCGGGCGACAGCATGATCAACGGCGGGCCTTCGCCTTTGACGACATAGTTGATCTTCAGACCATCGATGAGGGCACTGGGCATGGCGGATCGGTTCCCTGGAAAAAGTGGAAAAAAAGTTCGGCGGTGCCGTCCGCGCATTCATCGCGCGGGTGCGGCATGCCGGCATTTTACGACGCCGCGAGCTCGAACGCGTCCAGCGCGTCAGTGAACAAGTCGAGAAAACGCGGATTCGCCGCCTGCCGCTTGTCTGCCTCGGGTGCGTACGGATTGATGAATGACGGCGTCGTATTAATCTCTCACACCTGTATGCGCCATCGAGCAGCGCATAGTCGGCGCGGCCATAGCCGATATTGGCCATGCGGCAGATGTCCCTTAATGCTGCCGTGTGCGGATTGGAGTCGATATGTATGCCCCGCGCGGCAGCGCCAGCGAGCTGGCGGAGAGTATCTCTTCATACGTGACGATTTTGATGCGGGATGCGAGCGGCTTGCCCCATGCATCGAGAAACGTCGCCATCGCGCCGGCGATCCGTGCGGGCGTGAGGTAATAAATCATCGCCCGGCTAGTGCGCGGCCTTGCCCCACGAGTCGCGCAGCGTCACGGTGCGGTTGAATACCGGCGCGCCTGCCCTGGAATCGACGCGGTCGGCGACGAAATATCCGTGGCGCTCAAATTGGAAACTGTCGCCGGCTTTCGCTTCCTTGAGTGAGGGCTCGAGCTGCGCCGCGATGACATGTTTGGACGCGGGATTAATGTCTTGTATGTGGTCGCGGTCGCCAGCGCCCGGATGCGCTTCCTTGTACAGCCGATCGAAGAGCCGCACTTCACACGCGTAGGCGTGGCGCGCGGACACCCAGTGGATGTTGCCTTTTACCTTATAGGTATCGGCGCCCGGCGTGCCCGACTTGCTGTCCGGAAAATAATTGCAGTGCACAGCCGTCACGTATCCGGTCGCGTCCTTCGTGCAGCCGGTGCACTCGACGACAAATCCGTAACGCAGCCGCACCTTATTGCCGGGATACAAACGGAAGTAGCCCTTGCTCGGCGCTTCCATGAAATCTTCGCGCTCTATCCACAGCTCTTTGGCAAACGGCACTGCGCGCTTGCCCCAATCCGGCTTTTGCGGATGGTTGGGCGGATGGCACTCTTCTTCCTGTCCGTCGGGATAATTATCGATGACGAGCTTGACGGGGTCGAGCACGGCCACGCGCCGCGGCGCTGATTCGTTCAGATGTTCGCGCATGCAGTCTTCGAATACCGCGAAATCGATCCACGAATCGGATTTCGATACGCCTATGCGCTCCGCAAACAGGCGGAAGCCTTCCGGCGTGTAGCCGCGGCGGCGTGCGCCGACCAGCGTGGGCATGCGCGGGTCGTCCCAGCCATCGACGTGCTTTTCGTTCACGAGCTGGATCAGCTTGCGTTTGGACAACACGACGTAGGTCAGATTCAGGCGCGCGAATTCATACTGGTGCGGCAGCGGCCGCGCAAGCAGGCCGCCGACGACGCGGCCATCGGCCAGTGTCGTCGTTTCAGTGAGGCGTGCGAGCAGCCAGTCGTAGAACGGTCGCTGGTCTTCGAATTCGAGCGTGCACAGGCTGTGCGTAATTTCTTCGAGCGCGTCCTCGATCGGATGCGCGTACGTGTACATGGGATAGATGCACCATTTGTCGCCGGTGCGATGATGGGCCGCCATGCGGATGCGGTAGATTGCCGGGTCGCGCATATTGATGTTGGGCGACGCCATGTCGATTTTTGCGCGCAGTACCATGCTGCCGTCGGCGTGCCTGCCCGCGCGCATCTCGCGGAACACGCGTAAATTGTCAGCAGGGGAACGATCGCGCTGCGGGCTCGCAGCGCCCGGCTGGGTCAGCGTGCCGCGATGCAGGCGCATCTGTTCGGCGCTTTGCTCGTCGACGTAGGCGAGGCCAGCGGTGATCAGGTGCTCGGCGGCCTCGTACATGAAGTCGAAGTAGTCGCTCGCGTAATACAAGTGGTCCGTGCCATTGGCTGTCCAGCCGTAGCCCAGCCATTTCACCGCATCGAGAATGGAATCGACGTACTCCTGCTCTTCTTTTTCCGGATTGGTGTCGTCGAAGCGCATGTGGCATATGCCGCCAAAATCCTGCGCGAGTCCGAAGTTAAGGCAGATCGATTTCGCATGGCCGAAGTGCAGGTACCCGTTGGGCTCAGGCGGGAAGCGCGTGCGGATTTTCGCGGGGTCGGCCGGAGCTCCCGCGTGGGTGGCGGCGCCGCCCGGCTTGCCGCCCCAGGCACGCTGCGCGTAGGTGCCTTTGGCGATGTCGGCCTCGACGATATTGCGTATGAAATTGGTGACGTGCGCCGCGGCCGGCCTGGGGTTGCTGCTCGACATGAGAGTTCCGGATCGAAGAAGCAGTCATTCTAATCGATGCGGCATGCCGTACAAAGCAAACGGCAGCGGCGGGTAAAAGCGGAATCGTTCACGGTCGGCGGGCCCGTCATCAGATTACGGTTGACGATTGGCGGCAAGCGGCTAAGATTGCGTTATTGTAGAGAAGCGCGCAGGGATGCGTTAAAGGGAGAGGTTGACTATGCTGTGGGCAGGCCTTGCATTTGGCATCGGAGTTATCATGATGATGGCGGATTACCGCATGGCGACCGCACCGGATCCTATGGACAAGTACAAGCGGCGCAAAAAACTCGATGCCGTGGCGGCCAAGCAGTTGCGCGGCATGATGCTGTGGACCGTCGCGGTGACCGCCGCCGTGTACTACGTGCCGGACTGGTTTTAGCCGCGCGTCAGTCCACGCGGGCACCGGTCGCTTTGACGACCTTGCCCCATTTCGCAATTTCAACCTTCAGGTGATCGCCGAACTTTTCCGGCGGTCCGCCAACCGGGTCGACGCCGCCCGCCACAAACCGCTCTTTCACATCCGGTAACAGCAATATCCGGTTGATTTCGGCATTCAGTCGCATGACGATGTCGCGCGGCACGGCTGCCGGCGCCATGACGCCGAACCACACGAGCACCTCGAAGCCCTTGACGCCCGATTCATCGACGGTCGGAATTTCCGGCGCGAGCGCCGAGCGCTTGAGGCTCGTCACCGCGATGCCGCGCATGCGGCCGGTTTTTACGTAGGGCAGCACGTTCGGCGTGTTGTCGAAAATCATCATGACATGTCCGCCCATCAAGTCCGTGACGGCTGGGGCGCTGCCTTTGTACGGCACGTGCACGATGTCGGTGTTGGTCATCAGCTTGAAGAGTTCCATCGACATGTGGTTGGACGTGCCGCTGCCGGTCGATGCGTAATTCAGTTGCGCCGGTTTTGCTTTGGCGAGCGCAATCAGTTGCTGAATGGTCGTGACCGGCACGGACGGGTGTACGACCAGGATGTTCGGCGTCGAGCCGGCAAAGATTACCGGCGTGAAGTCGCGCTCGGTGTTATACGGCAGCTTCGTGTACAGCGTTGCATTGACGGCGAACGGCACCGCCACCTCGAGCAGCGTATGGCCATCGGGCAATGACTTTGCGGCAATGTCGGCGCCCAGCGTGCTGCCCGCGCCGGCGCGGTTATCGACGAAGGCCTGGCCGATGCCGCCGTCGCTGAATTTCTGCGCGATGATGCGGCCCAGCGTGTCGTTGAATGCGCCGGGCGGAAAGGGCACGAGAATGCGGATGGGTTTTGACGGATAACCCTGTGCCCATGCGGCGGTCGATATTACGGCCGCAATGAGCGCGATTGAATAAGCGTGTCTGCGCTGCATGCCGCCCTCCGCTAGTCGATCTTGACGTTGGCGTCCCTGATCACCTTCGCCCACTTCGCGACTTCGTTTTTCAGGAACACGGTGAACTCCGCGGACGTGCTGCCGACCGGCTCGATGCCGAACGTGGCGAGACGTTCCCTGACTTCGGGGCGCCGCATGGCCGCAGCGGCTGCGTGCGAAAGCTTGTCGACGATGGGCTTGGGCGTGCCCGCCGGCGCGAGCAGCGCGACCCAGGTGCCGCCTACGACCTGAACCCCCTGCTCGATCAGTGTGGGGATCTCGGGCGCGATGGCGACTCTTTTGTCGCTTGCCATGCCGAGCGCCTTGACCTTGCCGGCGCGCACCTGAGGCAGCATCGCGGGCATTGGCGTGTCCATCATGAAATTGATCTGGCCGCCCATCAAATCCTGCAGCGCCGGCGCGGTGCCTTTGTACGGCACATGCGTCATCTTGATCCCGGTGGTCGCCATGAAAAGCTCGGTGGTCAGGTGCGCGGCCGCGCCGATGCCGCTGGACGCGAACGTGAGCTGGCCGGGTTTTGCTTTCGCGAGCTCGATCAATTCCTTTATCGAAGTCGCGGGCAGCGCGTTGGTCGCGCAAACGATCAAGGGCGACGTGACGAGCAACGATACGTGCTCGAAGCTCTTGATGGAATCGTACGGCAGCTTCGCATACAACGTCTGGTTCGCCGCGTGCGCGGCGATCACGGTGCCGAGCGTATAGCCGTCGGGAGTCGCCTTCGACACCATGTCGACCGCCAGTATGCTGTTGGCGCCGGGACGATTATCGACGACGAACGTCTGGCCGAGACTTTTGGCGAGTTCGCCCGCGGTGATGCGCGTGACGAGATCGGTAATGCCGCCGGGCGTATACGGCACCAGCACGCGCACGGGGCGCATCGGGTAATCCTGTGCTTGCAAAGCGCAGCAGACAGCAAGAGCGGCGCAGACGAATAGCGGTCGCGATAAGTTACGCATGAATTCTCCTCACTTCGTGGCAGACCGTGCGCCGAGGTATTTTGTTGGAACCCGGGTCTCGACTGCGAGATCGCGCAATTTTCGCACAAGGTAGGCTCTTGCGCGCGGTCGGCTGCTAACCGCGCGCAAAAGCCGTGGGCCTTGATAATGTAGCGCGACGCCGTCATCCGCTGCGATTCCGTCCGCGATCGTTCCGCGTGCGACCATCCGCTGGAACGTCGGCCGGCGCATTCGCTCGCTATCGTAGTGAGGGCAATTGGCGCCAGCCAGAAAGCCCAGGCACGCCATCGCCGTCAGGGGTCCGGCGACCGAATCGGTCACGCCCTGCTCGAACCAGCAAATCGAGCCGGCGCTGGCGCCGCCCAGCACGATGCCGCGCTCCCATGCAGCGCGCAGGTGACGATCGAGTTCCCATTCGCGCCACACCGCCAGCATGCTGCGCGTGTTGCCGCCGCCGACGAAGATCGCATCCTGCTCGAGCACGAACGACGCGAGATCGCGCGGCGTGCGCGCGAACAAAGGCAAATGCGTCGGCCGGCAGTTGAACTGGCTAAACCCGGCGTAGAAGCGCAGGCGTCCGGCATCGGCGTCGCCATGCGCTGCGCCGATGAATGCGACTTTGGGATTGCGCTTGCCGGTTTGATTCAAAAAATAGTCGACGAGCAGCAGGTTATCGAGCTCGGGCGGCAGCGCAGCGCCGCCTATGGCAATGATGGTTCGCTTCTTCACACGTAACTCGGCCCTTCGATGACCGGATGTTTCCTGATAAAGTCCTCGTCGACCTCCACGCCGATACCGGGTTTCTCCAGCGGCAAGACGCAGCCGTCCTGATTGACGACATATGGCGTGCTGGTCATGGTGTCGCGGAAGTGGTTGTTGCGCGATACGTCGCCTTCGAAATAGCCGCCGTTGTCGATCGCCGCCAGAAAATGGATGCACGCCGCCATGTTGATGCCGGTCATCGACGTGTGCGGATTGATGCGGAACTTGTACGCGGACGCCATAGCGGCGATGCGCAATGCCTCGGTGATGCCGCCGGTCTTTGATAAGTCTGGCTGCAATATC
>JANYDM010000120.1 GCA_025363575.1 Betaproteobacteria bacterium
GCCAGGCTCTTGAACAACTCGCCGGCGAGATGCAGCGTGCTGCCGCTGCCCGCGGATGCGTAATTCAACTTGCCCGGCTGCGCTTTCGCGAGCGCAATGAGTTCCTTCACCGACTGTGCGGGCACCCCCGGATACAACACCATCAGGTACGGCGCCGAACTCACGAGCGTCACGGGCGCGAAATCCCTGGTCGAGCTATAGCTCAACTCGCGATTGATCGCCGGGATGATCGAGAAGCTCGACGACGCGCACAGCAACGTATAACCATCCGCCGCCGAGCGCGCGACAATCTCGTTCGCGAGGTTGCCGCCGGCGCCCGGCCGGTTGTCGACGACCAGCGGCTGCGGCCACGTCTCAGCGAGCTTCACGGCGAGCAAACGCGCGACGACATCCGAGGTGCCGCCCGGCGTGAAGCCGACGATGAAGCGAATCGGCTTCGCCGGATAGGCAGCGGTCGGGTTCGCGGCGGCGGCCCATTGCGTTGTAACGAGCACGACGAGCGCCGCCAACGCAGCGTTTTTCATTTTGGCTGGGCTCCCGACAGCGCCTGCGCGAAATGGCGCGCAGCGGTCACCGCATCGATGTTTAACAGCAGGTCGCGCAAAGCGGCGGCATGCGCAGCGCTAACCGCGAGCTGCGCGTTGCCCATGAACTTGGCGACGATGCCTGCGTCGGGAACAGGCTTGTCGGCAGCGCCGAGATTGATTTGCTCGCGCCGCGCGATGCGCTGGCCATTGTTCAGCGTGACGATGACTTCGCCCGAAAAGTGTTTCGGATAGCCGGTGTCCGGATCGACGCGGTAATCGACCTTCTGCGCGAGCGCGAGTATGTCGGCGTCGCGATAACGCGCAATCTCGACGAGCCCGAATTTCTGATGGATCAGCGCGCACGCGACCGCGTACTGAATGCTGAACTGCGCGCCGTAGCTGCTGGTCGGGCGCCGCCGCTCGGCCACCGGCTCGCACACGATCGCGACCGCATGCGGCGGGATCAACGCTTCGACATGCGCGATGTCGGCGGCTTTGATGCCATGCTCGCGCGCCAGCGATATCGCCGCGTCGATGCACGAAATATTGAGTTGGCACGCCGGAAACGGTTTGATCGCGACTTGCGCCGTCTGCCATTCACTGCCGAGCCGCTGCGTCGCGGCGGCGAGGTCCCACTTACTTGTATCAGCGCTAAGATGGGTCGCGAACAGACCGAACTTTCCCTCATACGTCGAGCGCGGACCCGTGAAGCCGCTCGCGGCAAGGCGCGCCGCGGTGATGCCGCACACGCCCGCCCAGCCCGGATGCATGCGTTTGGTTGACGCGCCATTGCTGCTGTATTCGCGCGTGCCCGCCGCCATGCTGAGGGCGATGCCCTGCGCCATCACGAGTTCTTCGCGCGTAAGTCCGGCGAGCTTGCCGGCAATCAGCGCGCACGCGAACGCCGCGATTACGCCGGTCGGATGAAATCCGATCTGGTTCATCTCGCCTTTGGCGACCGCGCCCAGACGCGCCGCCGTTTCCAGGCCGATCACGTACGCGGTCAGCAGGTCGCGGCCCGAGTGATGGCCGGCCCATGCCGCGCCGAGTGCAGTCGGAAAACAACTGGCCGTCGCGTGCACGACGCCGACCAGATGCGTGTCGTCGAAATCGAGCCCATGCACGAGGATGCCGTTAGCGAGCACCGCGTCGCGCAGCGCGAGCGTTTGCGCGATACCGATCACCGGACAGTGGCCGGACTCGAAAGTGGACAGCGCGGCAATCGTCTGCCGCGCGAAATCGAAAGTCGTCGATGCAAGCGCGATGCCGGCGCCGTCGAGCATTAGATGCGCCGCGCGCCGGCGCACGGCGTCCGGAATCGCCACATCGGTCAAGCCGAACGCGAAGTCGGCGAATTGCTCCGCGATCAGTGCGGCCATCGTATCAATCCACCCGCGCACCGGAAGTTTTCACGACTTTCGCATAGCGCACGGTCTCGGCGGCCATGAACGCGGTGAATTCGGCGGGCGTGCTCATGAGCGGCTCGACGCCGGCGGACGACAGCCGCTCGCGCACGTCGGGCTGATTCATGATGATCGCGAGGTCGCGATGCAGACGCGCGATGATTTCCCGGCTCGTGCCGCGCGGAAACAGCACGCCGTTCCACGAGCTCGCTTCAACGCCGGGCGCGCCGCCTTCGGCTGTCGTCGGCACCTCGGGCAACAACGCAGTGCGCTTCGCATTCGCGACCGTGAGCGCTTTCAATCGTCCCGTCTTCAAATGCGGCAGCGCCGGCGGGATCGTCGTAAACATGAACTGGATCTGACCGGCAAGCAGATCGACGAGCGCGGGTGCGGCGCCCTTGTACGGCACGTGCACCATCTGTATTTTCGCCACGGTGTTCAGCATTTCGCCCGCGAGATGGATCGAGCTGCCATTGCCGGTCGAGCCGAACAGAATTTCGCCGGGCCGCTTTTTCGCCAGCGCGATCAGTTCCGGCAGCGTGTCCGCGGGCAGTGCGGAATTCGCGACCATGATCAGGGGCAGGATCGCCACCAGCGCGACCGGCGAGAAATCCGCGACCGGATCGTACGGGAGTTTCTTGACGAGACTCGCGTTGATTGCGTGCGTGGTCGCAGTGCCGAGCAACATCGTGTAGCCGTCGGGCGCCGAATGCGCGACGAGATCGGCGCCGATCACAGTCCCGCCGCCGGGGCGGTTGTCGATGATCACCTGCTGGCCGAGACTGCGATTTAATTTTTCGGCGAGCGTCCGCGCGACGAGATCCGCGCCGCCACCCGGCGGAAAGGTCACGACAAAGCGGATTGGCCGCGTGGGCCATTCCTGCGCGCACGCCGCAAACGCGCACCCGGCGAATACGAGTGCTGCTAATACCGCTCGAACCATGCTCCTCCGAAATTCTCCGGCATTCGTCATGCTCGCGCAGGCGGGCATCCAGACGCCGTTAAATCTTCTGGATTCCCGCCGACGCGGGAACGACAATTTATTGAAGCTGTTTGATCCGGCGATTAACGCGCGAACCTACAACTTGAATTCTTCGTTGAACGTGACTTGCGCCGACGTCGTGACCGTCGTCATGCGCTTGACCTGCTCGATCACCGCCTGATGCTGCTCTTCGGTGAGCGCGCAGCAGCAGTCATCGAGCACGAACACGTCGTAGCCGCGGTCGTGGCCGTCTTTCGCCGCCGACAATACCGCGCCGCTCGACGACACGCCGGACACGTACAGGCGCTGGATGCCGTGAGCGCGCAGAATCACGTCGAGGCTGGTCGCGTAAAACGGGCTTACGCGGTGCTTGATGATATCGAAGTCACCCGGCTGCGGCGTCAGCGCCGGGTGCACCTCGGTGCCCCAGCTGCCAAGCTTGAACATGCCGGCCTTTTTCGCGCCCTGGAAGAGACGCGAGTTCGGCGGGCATTCGCGATAGTCGGGCGAGAAACCGACGCGCACATAGCCGATCTTCGCACCGGCCGCGCGCGCCTTGGCGATTGCCGTCGCCGTGTTCTCCACGGTCTTGCGGCGCGCGAGTTCGGGACCATAGCTTTTCTTGCTCGGCCCGTCGGCGTGCACGAGGTCATTGATCATGTCGCACACGAGATACAACGCATTCGTCGCCATGATGTTCTCTGCTAGCGGATCGGCGGCAGATCGAGATCGACGACCGTGCCGTCGAGCGGAATGCGCGTGTTGATGTCTTTCGCCGGCAGCATGACCGTCGCAAAGCCGGGCGAGGAGAGCACACCGCTCTGGTTGATGCCGGTCATTTCGATGTCGATGAGCGCGCAGCGGTCCTTCAGATATTTCTTGACCACCTTGCCGTTGATGAACGTCGTGTCGCCCTGCAGATTGAACCGGCGCGCTTCCATCCGGATGCGCTTGATCACGCCGTCGTCGCCCATCCAGTTGGTGATCGCGGTGACGAACCAGCTCGCGCGCTGCGGCAGGTAATCGTACATGCCCGGCACCCCGACTTTTTTGGCGAAGTCTTCGCGATGGTGGCCGATGCCCGTGTACTCGACGCCGCCGCCGCCTTCCTTGTTGCGGATGTAATGCGCCGGGTGGCGGGCCGCATGCTTCAAGAGCGCGCCGTGCGCCGCGCCCCGCCCCGACGCGATCACGAACGCCATGGTGTCGGACATCGACAGCGGACCGCGCACGATCTCGTCGATTGAATCACCGACCTGGACGTCGTCCCAGTAGCGCGTGTTGGCGCCGCGGATGCGCTGCGGCTCGGTCATCACTTTCTCATCGATCGCATCGCGCTCGGCATCCGTATAGACGTGGGTTTTGACGTCCTTGTATTTGTTCTTGTCGCGCGATGCCTTGCGCTCGTGGCGCGCGGTCAGGCCCAGCGCGCGGCACACGACTTCGTCGCGCTGGTTGGTGTAGGTCGACTCGAGGTATTGCATCGCCAGCTTGCCCGAGAATTTCGAATGCTTTTGCTCGATGCCGAGCACGCGGTTCCAGATATTGATGCGGTCGCCGGGGCGCACGTTGCGGTAATACTCGCAATCGATCGTGACGCCGAAGCCGTGCACGCCGGGCAGCCCCCAGTACGAGCGGCCGGGCCAGTGGTGCGTCCACGGGAAGCATGGGTGCGCGATCAGGCCGCCGAAGCGCGTCCAGCGCGTGTACTCCTGATCGCGATAGAGCGGATTCAGGTCGCCGATGCCGTTCGAGAAAATGATGATCGCATCCGCGCTCGCATCGCGCAGATACTGCTCCGGCCGCAACTTGCAGCCGACGAGCTCTAGCGCCGCGCCCATGCTCTTCTCGTTGATGAGGCCTTCGGCCGCTTCTTCCGTGATGTTGAGTTCCACTCGGTTGTTCATTGCTGACTCCTTCGTAATCCGTTGAACCTGTTGTGCCCGGCTGTCAGGCAACCATTGCAGTTTGCTTCCGCGACGCGAGTGCCGCCTGCGTTGCCGTCACCACCTGCCGCAATCCATCCGCGACGAACACGCCCGCGTCGCGCAACATCTTTTGCTTCGCCGCATGCCCTTCGGCGCGCGAACCGATCAATGCCGCCGCATGGCCCATTTTCTTGCCGGGCGGCGCGGTTTTGCCGACGATCAGGGCGGCGACCGGCTTGGCGCCGGGCCGCAAAGCGTATTCGGCCACCAACGTTTCCTCGGAGCCGCCGATCTCGCCAAGGTACAGCACCGCATGCGTGTCCGGGTCTTGGTGAAAAAGTTCGAGCGCTTCCGCGGCGGTGGTGCCTTTAACCGGATCACCGCCGATGCCGATCACCGTCGATTGCCCGATGCCGGCAAGCGTGATGCGCTTCGAGCCTTCGTACGACAACGAACCGCTGCGCGAGATCACACCGACGTTGCCCTGCGTGTAGCAGAACGACGGCATGAAACCCATCTTGGCCTTGCCCGGTGAAATGAGACCCGGCGTATTGGGGCCGACGAACACGGCGCCGTTCGCGCGCGCCGCGGCGCGCACTTCGATCGCGTCGGCCACCGGCATTTCATCCGCCGTCGCGACGACGAGCTTGCAGCCGCATTCGATCGCTTCGAGCGCGGCGCCGAGCACCGCAGCGGGCGGCACGAACACCATTGCCGTATCCGCGCGCGTCGCATCCACTGCCGCGCGCACGCTCGCAAAAACCGGCACGTCGCCGACCATCGTGCCCGCGCGGCCCGGTGAAACACCCGCGACCATATTGGTTCCGTACTGGCGTGCGTCTTCGACGAAGAACGTACCCATCTGACCGGTCACGCCTTGCACGAGCACGCGGTTGCTGCGATCGAGCAGGATACTCATGGGCGCGCTTCCGCGGCAAGCTGAACCGCTGCCGCGGCCGCCTCCTCGAGCGACGCGTGATTGTGCGCGCCGAATTGCGCGAAGATGCCTGGCACCTGGTCGATGTTAGTACCGTCCAACCGGTAGACGACGGGCTTCTTGCTCTTGCGCTCGGCCATGACTTCCTTCATCGAGTTCGCGACGCGCTGCATCTGCGTGCCGCCGCCGAACACGCTGACGAAAATAACTTTAACCGTCGGATCCGCATCGAGCATCGCGAACGCTGGCCGGTACCCGCGCAGCGACGTGGGCCCTGGGCTACAGTCGAGAAAACACGCCGGACGGCCGCCTTGCTCGGCGACCATGTCCATCGCGGCCATCGTCATGCCGGCGCCGCCCGATATGATGCCGATATCGCCCTCGAGCTTCACATACATATGCTGCATGTCGAGGCATGCGCGCAAATATTCGTCGGCACGTGCGTTCTCGGCCGCGCGTTCGGCTTCAATCTCTTCGCTGCGGAACCATGCCCACTCGTCGCGCGCGATCTTGGCGTCGGCCGCGACGATCGCGCCGTCGGCGAGTTTTACGAGCGGATTGATTTCGATGGTGGTGCAGTCGCGCGCGGCCGCGGTGCGCACGAGCCTTTGCGCGAGCGCGATGACTTTTTCACGCCATTGATAGTCGGGCTCGACGGGCTCGAGCACCGCGCGCAATTCGTGCACGCGGAAATTCCACGGCGCGCCGACCGGATAGCGCGCGGGTGGCGCGTCGTCCTCGATGTCGATGCCGCCGGTGGGTGAATATAAAACAACGTAACCTTCGGCGCGTCCGTCGACCGCCACCGACAGATACGCTTCGCGCTCGATCGCGAGCCACGTTTCAACCAGCAGCACTGCGGGCAATTCGCCACCGAATTCCGCCGCAAACAATTTTTTGCCTGCCGCGGCCAGCGCCGCGGCATCCGCGACTTTGATGACGCCGCCCTGTTTGCCGCGCCCGCCGCTGCGTACCTGAGCTTTGACCGCGGCCGGATAGGCAGCAACTTTGACGCTTGCCACAGATTCGCCCTTCCGCCACACGGCGCTTGCGGGGACGGCCACGCCGACCGACGCCAACAAACGCTTGGCATCACATTCCAACATCATCATCTGCCCTGCCCCTCCAAACTCTGGAACCTTAGCGCGCCGCTCTATGGCGGCAGCGTTGGGCACTATAGGTGACCGGGAATATACTAACAAGTGATAATAACTTATACTTCCATAACTTTTAGTATGGGCGGTCCGACATGACCTTGCAGCAACTGCGCTACTTCCGCGAAGTGGCGCGCCGCGACCTCAATATTTCGAAAGCGGCGGCGGCATTGCACATCACGCAACCCGGGTTGAGCCGGCAGCTACGCCTGCTCGAAGAAGAACTCGGCATCGAGCTTTTCGTGCGCAATCGCACGCGCCTCGTACGTCTTTCGGATGCCGGCATTGAAATCGTCGCGATGGCCGAGCGCACGCTCGAGTCCGCGCAAAGCATCAAGGCGGTGTCGCGCGAGTATTCATCGCAGCGCGAAGGTTCGCTGACCATCGCCACCACGCATACGCAGGCACGCTACGCGCTGCCGGGCGTGCTGCGCCGCTTTGTCGAACGCTATCCCGCGGTGCAGTTAAGCCTGCGCCAGGGCACGCCGACCGAAGTCTCGTATCTCGTCGCCACCGGCAATGCCGATCTGTCGATTGCGACCGAGCCGGTCGAACCCAACCCCGCGCTTGTCATGCTGCCCTGCCACAAGCTGCAGCGCATCGTGTTGACGCCGACCGGCCATCCGCTGCTCAAGGTGAAGCGTTTGACACTCGAAAAGCTCGCGCAGTACCCGCTGATTACCTACGATTACGCGTTCATCGGCCGCTCGAAAATACTCGGTGCGTTCGAAGCGAAAGACATCCGGCCGCACATTGCGTTGAATGCGATAGACGCGGACGTGATCAAGACTTACGTCGAATTCGGGCTCGGCATCGCGATCGTGCCGGACATGGCGTATGACCGCGCGCGCGACAAGCATTTGCGCGCGATCGACGCGAGTCATCTCTTCGAGCCCAACACGATTCATATCGGCATTCGCCGCAACCACTATCTGCGCGGCTATATGTTCGCGTTCATCGAGATGTTCGCGCCGCATTTGAAACGCGCGGCAGTTGAACAGGCGATTATGCGCATGGCAACGCGCAGCGCAAGAATCAGTGAACCGCTGGCGCCCGCGCTCTATCGCGGATGATTACTCGATCACTTTGTCGGCGCGCTGAAGCAGCGTCTGCGGAATTTTCAGGCCGAGCGCTTTCGCGGTCTTTAAATTAATCACGAGCTCGAACTTGGTCGGCTGCTCGATCGGGAGGGTGGCCGGATTTGCGCCCTTCAAAATCTTGTCGACGAAGTAGGCGTGCCTGCGCCAAAGCTCGACAAGACTCACGCCGCTGGTCATGAGACCGCCGGCTTCGGCGAATCCCGTGAATCCGATTGCCGGCAGCCGATGCTTGAGCGCCAGATCGCCGATCGCCTTGTAGTTTGCGATAAACATCGGATCGTCGAGGAGCACGATCGCACCCACATGATCTTTGACCATGGCAGCGAACACGGCATCCAGTTGGGCCGGCTCTTTCACTTCATAGGTGTGCAGCGTCATTTTTAACTGCCTGGCGGCCGCGTTCATCGTCTCGCTGACGCGCGATGAGCTGCCGCCGGCGGGATTCCGGACGAACGCCACCTGCGCGAGGCGCGGCACCGCTTCCTTCAGCAGCTCAAGCCGTTTCGCCGTCAATTCCGGGCCGAGAAAGCTCGCACCGGTGATGTTGCCGCCGGGGCGTGCAAGGCTCGCGGCCAGGCCCGCCGCGACCATGTCGCCCACATAGGTGACGATGGGCGTTGTCGTAGTGACGCTTTTCGCCGCCATGGATCCGGCACCGTGCGTAACGATCACGTCGACCTTAAGCCCCGCCAGCTCCGCCGCCAGCTCCTTCAACCGTTCGTAATGTCCGTCCGCCCAGCGATATTCGATGGCGATGTTCCTACCTTCGATATAGCCAAGCTCGCGCAAGCCGGCGCGAAACGCATCGAGCTGCGCTGCGTAGGCGACCGGGTTGGCGAGTCCAAGCACGCCAATGCGCGCCGTCTTGGCGGGTTGTTGCGCCCACGATGCAAGTGGTGAAAGCGCACTTCCCAGCGCAAGTATGAACAGACGGCGAGTAACCATGTTTTCCTTATAAGGACTGCAGGAATCATTAATTTCGTTCCGCCATGCCGGCGGACTACCAGCCAATCGACACCCCGCCATCGGCTACAAGCAGTTGCCCCGTGATGAAGCGCGCCGCGTCCGACGCAAGAAACACCGCGACACCGCCGATGTCCTTTGCATCACCGAGCCGGCGCAGTGGCGTCATCGCTTCGCGGCGCGTGCGCCGTTCTTCATCTTCCCACAAAGCGCGCGCGAAATCGGTTTTGATGAGTCCCGGCGCGATGCTGTTGACGCGGATGTTATGCGGGCCCCATTCAACCGCGAGCGCGCGGCCGAGCCCGGCATCAGCAGCTTTGGTCACGCCATAGAGCCCGTTAACATTGCTGCCACGCAGCGCCGCGATGCTCGAAATGATCACCATCGCACCGTCTTTGCGTTTCGCCATCTGCGGCAGCACCATGTTCGCAAGCCAGAAAATACTGCGGATGTTGCTGCCCATCATTTTGTCGAACACCTCGTCCGTCACTTTCGTGATCG
>JANYDM010000157.1 GCA_025363575.1 Betaproteobacteria bacterium
AAGATGGCTTCCAGCACTTCATGGGTGTTGGAGCCATCCCGCTCGCCCATCTGCTCCACCGTCTTGGTGAATAAGCCTTCGCCATTGAAAATGTCGGTATCTTCGGCAAAGAAACAGAACACCAGCCGGGCCATGAAGTGATTCATGTCATGGCGGCGTTCGGCCTTGGCCCATTCCGGATTTTCGCGCAGTAGTTCGACGTAAAGTTTGTTCAAGCGCCCAGTGGCGCGCACGTCGATCGGGTTGTCCTTGATCTCCTTGATGGTGGAGATACCGGCTAACGGCAGGAAGAAGCCGAAGTGATCCGGGAAGTCCGTGTACGCGCAGGCAATGGTTTCGCCGCTGGCCAGTTCTTCGGCCTCCAAGGTCTGTCCGTCGGTGGCGAGGATGAACTTGGCCTTCGCCTTCGTCGTGCTCGGGCTGGCGTGCAATGCCTTGAGGGTTTCGCCGACGGCGTTCGTTTTGCAGACGGCAATATGAACATTGTTGCGCTGAAGCACCCCACCGGGCACGTCCGAGGCATTGTTGTTGCCTGTCCGGAGGCGCTTTAGCGCAGTGTCCTTATTGCCGAAAGCGGACAGGAACGCAAATGGGAATTCCGCGGGGTCGAAGGGTTGCAACGCCAATTCCGATAAAGCCGCCTCGATTTCTACTGCATTCATGTGTTCGTTTTATTTTATTGGTTTGGATGCCATCGCACTTCGGTCCGGCAGTCGGCCGCTTTTGCGTTGCAGCGCCTGCCGCGCGTGCGGCATCAGGAAACCTCCGAGATCAGCAACGATCGCTTCGAGGGTTGGCACTTCCGCGGAGAGATCCCTGGCGAACGCTTCCCACTGGCGCTGTTTTGTCGCGTCAGTGGAGAAGGCCGTCGTCAGCGCGTCAGGCAATTCCTCCGGAACCGCGGTCCCGCGCCGCTCAAATGTCGCAGCAATGGCCCGGCTCAGGCGTTCTGCATCAAAGACATGACTTTGACTCAATATCCAGATGTCGTAGTAGTCCTTCATTCGGGTGTTGGCAAGGCCGAACAGAACCATTGCTTGAAATTTCTCCGCTACTACCGTTTCCCGAGCATACGCGCGAAGCCGCGGTGCTGGGAGGTCGAGCAATACCGGCAGATTGATTTCTTCCACTCCTGGTTCGACCGCATCGCCAAAACCGATATCGATGACAACCGTTATCCGCGCGCCGGCGAGCCGCGCAGTCGTACGCAGGCGGAGGCCGCCATATTCAAGTTCTTCCCGTATCAGTTCAACTTGCAACCCATCGACGTCAAATAGGATGCCGTCGTTCTCCTCGATAGCGCAGATTTCCTTGAATACGACGAGCATCGGCTCGGGGGACGAATCGCCGTAGCCGAGAAAATCCACATCGCGCGTAGGACGATGTGGATCATCGAACCAGGTCGTCATTAGCATCGCCCCCTTGAGTACGAAGCGATCGCGATGCGCCGTGGTGCTGAGGCGATAGAGCAGGCGCTCGGTCGCGTAACGCGTGAGGAGCAGATCGAACGCCTGCCCCTTCTCGCGCGCAAGGGCCAGCAGACGGGCGCGAACCGAGGTCCCGATATCGCGGAGTTGTTTAGCCATCGGTGGTCAACGCACTGACGTACGGTTCCATGGTTTTCCACACCCGCGCATCGCTGGCATATTTGGCAATCTGCGCAGGGGTGGCTTTGCGTTTTCGAAGTGCTGCACGAAGGCCTTCCAGAGCGACGTTTATACCGACGGTGCGGCGATAGCGAAAGAGATCGGCAATGGTCTTGGCGACCCCGAAAATTGGCACGTCAACGCCGTCGATGACATGCCGCTCGACACCATTTCGCAGATAGTTGTTTGGGAAATGAGCGAAGCGAGCAGGCGGGTATCGGAAGTTCGGGCGCCAGTCTTTCGACCCGATAGCAATCCATACCTTTGCCGGTATTTGATCGGTCAGCTCGTGATAGGCGAGGGCCGAGGTAAGACAGATAACGCCCTTTGGCACGAGCTTCGCCACTTCGGCCAAGGTGTGATGCGCGTCAATCGACGCATCCGGAAGCTGATACAGCCCACGCGCGAGCCGGATAATCGCGCCTTCGCGTTCAAGCCGTGAGACGGTGGAGGCGGTGATGCCCTCCGCGATTAGTTCGCTTAGACGTGCCATCCCTTTGGACTTCAGATATGCACTCGCGCGCGCTCGCTGAGTGGTAGGGGCCTTGGGAATCATTAGATACAAATCCTCGGTTAATGACGCATATTATCCGATGTTTTGTATCATTTGCTAGCAATTTCCCATCTCCCGACCATCTTATGCCTATCCCGTCACTAACTCATGCGCGCCAAGTGCAGCGCGCATTGGGACAACAGAGACTCGGGAACGCAGTCTTCAATGCGCTTCAGAACGCGCGAATGCGCGTTTTACCGGATCGAATCAAATGGGTAGTTGATCTGATTGGCGCAGAGCGCGCAGCCAACTGCCCCAGTTTGCCCCCGCAGTTCGCGAACAGAGACAGCCGTGTTGAACTAGCTGCGCGCATCTGGGATGTCTCCAGCGCAGTTTAGTGCCCGCAGCGAGACTTTAATCCAGCCACTTCGATTTTTCTTTCTCCGCCAGCGCGAACGCTTGCGTACCGGCGCCGACCATGCCTGAATAACGCGAGAAAAAGAGATAGCCGTCGAACGGGGCATCGATCTTCTCGATCACTTCGTACGTATACAAGTCAACCACCTCGCCGAGGCGCGTGCCGCCCTTGATGAGCTTGCCGAGGTCTTGCGGCTCTTCGAAGTGCGAGACGAGGTAGCCGCTCACGCGCGGCCGCAGTTCGCGCCGAGCCTTCGTGTCGAAATCGATCTGCCGCGGGATCGCGGGCTTGCCTTCGAGCATGCCGAGATGGCGCAGCATGCCGGCAAGGCCGTTCACCATCATCTCGGTGTAATAGCGCGATGTCGACGGGCCGAGGTAACAGCCACCGACTTCCGGATTGACCGCTACCACGCCGCGCGAATTCAGATAGTGCGCCGCTGAGCCCGCGAATTCGTTCTCGTGCACGAACGGCGCGCCAAAGGCGCGCGCGAGCGCGATATTTTTCAACTTGAGCTCCGCGGAGGCCTGGCTGCTGTGATCGACGCGCGCCTGCAGCCGTCCGCCGCTGCCGCCGGAATGGAAATCGATCAACGCATCGACGTGATGCAGCACGTGCTCTGTGATGGCGGCGGCTATCATCTGCGTCGCATTGCCGCGCGCATTGCCGGGATAGACCTCGTGCAGATCGGTGCGGCCGTGCTGCTCCGGCGTCAGACGGCCGAATCCCGCAGTGGCCATCGGATTCGCGACCGACACCAGCACAATGCGGCCACTGAGTTTCGCGGTGTCGAGTGCCGTGATGAATTCGCGAATTGCGATCGTCGCCAGAAATTCATCGCCATGTGTATTGGTGATGATGCCGAACGTAGGACCCGGATGGTGACCGGTGATCACATGCAGCGGGATCGTCAGATCGGCGCCATTCAACATCGTCGTCACCGGCAGCCGCGTGAATGTGCGGCCTTCTTTTTGAGCC
Organism: Betaproteobacteria bacterium; assembly: GCA_025363575.1. Next base: position 3,536 of record JANYDM010000157.1, read on the forward strand.
ACCCAAAGCGCTTTACTTGCCGCGGTCATTTGTCATGTCACTATGTAGTTGCGATGTGAGGTAGTGAGAAATGGGTAATGGGCGATGCGTCAAGCGCGCTCAGACTGGAAAGATACCGCACCGCCGGCTAACCGGGGAAGCGGAACACGAGCGACGGCTCTTCCATGCGCTCGCGCGGCTTGCGGATACGCTCGGCCATTGCCAGTGCGAACGGCGCGGTCTCCAGCAATATCGTCTTTTGAACGTCATTGAGCTTTAATCCCGCGCGCTCCGCGGTGCTCAACACGAAATCGCGCGTTTTCGCATCGAGATCGGCGGCGACCGGATCATTGCCTTTGGAAGTCAGCTTGGGTTGCTCCGCGCCTGCCGTGAGCCGGGGGTGGCGGGTATGCCAGTCGGTCGCCTGCTGATAGGCATGGCCCGCGCGCAGCACGGTCGTTTCGCCGAACGGGTGGCCGATGATTTGCATGCCCAACGGCAAGCCGTCGCTTGTACCAACCGGCAACGCGAGCGATGGCCCGCCCCATACATTAGATGGTGTGAACACGTTGGCCTTCTGCCAGAAACTTGCAGTCTTGTGCGCGTCGATCCGTGGTGCAGGCCCGAAGCCGGCCGCGAGCAGTACATCGTATTTTTCGTAGAGCGGCCGGATCGACGCCATGATGCGCCGGTGCTCGCGCGACGCCTGCACGTAGTCCGACGAGTGGAAGAGGCACGCCGGCAGCACGCGGCCCAGAAAATCGCGGCCGAAATCGCCGGGCCGCGACTTCAGATTGTCGTAATGGATGGTGTAGATCTCGGTCTCGCCGATCAAGACCTTGGTGTCGAACGAATCCTGCATCGGGCGCGTCTGGCAATCCTCGACCTGCGCGCCGAGCTTCGTGAATTGATCAATCGCGGCATCCATCGCCTTCGCGAGGTCCGGATGCGCGGGCGAATCTTTTTCCCAGTAATGGCGTAGCACGCCTATGCGCAGGCCCTTGATGCCGTTCTTTAGCGCCGCCCGGTAATCGGGGATTTCGCTCGCGATGCTGCCCGCATCTTTGGCGTCGAAGCCGGCGATCGCCTGCAGCAGGATTGCGCAATCTTCGACGGTGCGCGCCATCGGGCCGCAATGGTCGAACGTGAACGAATTCGGGATCACGCCGGCGCGGCTGACGAGGCCCGAGGTCGGCATGAGCCCGGAAAGGCCGCAAAAAGAAGAGGGACCGCGGATCGAACCGCCGGTATCGGAGCCGAGCGACGCCGGCACCATGCCCGCGGCGAGCGCTGAGCCCGAACCGCTCGACGATCCGCCGGTGAAATGCTCGAGACGCCACGGATTGCGCGACGGCGGCCACGGCAGATCGAACGACGGGCCGCCGTGCGCGAACTCGTGGGTCTGCAATTTGCCGAGCAGGATCATGCCGGCGTCGAGCAGCTGGCGCGTCGTCGTCGCGTCTTCGGTCGGAATATTGTGCTGGCAGACCTTGGAGCCGCCCGACGTGAGTATGCCTTTGGTGTTGTAGATGTCCTTCAGCGCGAGCGGGATGCCGTGCAGCGGACCGCGATACTTACCGGCGGCGATTTCTGTTTCGGCGGATTTCGCGTGCTTGCGCGCGAGATCGGACGTGCGCGTGATGAATGCGTTGAGCTGCGGCTCGAAAGCTTCGATGCGCTTCAACAGCGCATTCGTGTATTCGACCGGCGAGAGCTTGCGCGTGCGGATGAGTTCGGCCGCTTCGGCGATGGTCAGGAAGTGCAGTTCTTCAGTCATATAGTGACCCGTTATCTGGCGCCAAAGGCTTTTTGATGCAACGTAAGATCGACGTACTTCGCCGGATCGGAGAGGTTCTTCTGCGGCACGCCGTACTTCGAGCGCAGCTCGAGCACGGTCTTGACGCCTTCCATGTCGAGCGCGAGATCGCGAAAAAGGCCGCTCTTGGGATTGACGAATATATCATAAGTTTTTTTCGCGAGCGGGGGTGTCATGCCCGGATCGTTCGCGATCAGTAGCGCCTCGCAGATTTCGCGGTTGCGCGGATCGAACAGATATTCCATTGCGTCGCGGTACGCGCGCATGAAATTAATCACCGTCGCTTCGTTCTGGCTGATCCATGCGCGACGCGCGAACGCACTGCGGCCCATGTAATGGCCGAAGAGGTCCATGCCGGCCGCCAGCTTGTTGTAGCCTTTTTCCAGCGCCTGCATCTCGAACGGCGTCGGCAGCAGCGTGCCGGCATGCTTGCCTTCGAGCAGGTTGCGGAACCGGTTGGGACTGCCGCCCGCGCGCACGTAAGTGATTTCGGATTCTTTGATTTCGCTGCGATTGACCATTTCGCGCAGCACGAACGCGAAGCCCGTCGACATCGCGTCGACCGACACCTCTTTGCCGCGCAGATCGGCAAAGGTTTTGATCTGCGGCGCGGTGATCAGGTACAGAAACGCATTGTCCATGCCCATGAACGCCGCGAGATCGACCGGCGCCTTGACCGGCGCTTCGCCCTGTCCTTCCTGGTAGGCGATCAGGTTGTCGATCGAGGTGAGCGCCATGTCGAATTTGCCTTCGATCAGCGACGTCATCAGATAGACAGAGTCGGGCGTATAGACGAGGTTGACCGCGACGCCATGCTTGGCGAAGAAGCCCTGGCGCTGCGCGATCCAGGCGGGAATGTTGTAGCCGCCGCCAAAGGTAATGGCGTTGATGGTTTTCAGGGGCACAGCAGGCGTTTGCGCAGCCGCGGCGAGCGGCCACAACAACAGCATGAAAACGGCGGCAAAACGACGCATGGCGGCTCCTCAAGTGATTGTTTTTTTTTCATTCTACCGCCGCAGCATCAAATTGACAGTGCACGCGGGCGGCTTGTATAGTCCGTTGCCGGTTTTTCCGCACGCGCGCACGCGCTTTTTCAGCAGCGCAATGCCGGCCACCTACCCAGTTTATATACGTACGATATACGGAGAACAACATGTCGGGTCTCACCCTCAAGCAAGCGAACACCATCGTCGAAGGCGCATTCGCCAAGGCGCACGAAATGAAAATCAAGCCGCTCGCCGTCGTCGTGCTCGACGCCGCGGGCAATATCGTCTCGGCGCAGCGCGAAGACAATGCGAGCATGTTCCGCATGGATGTCGCGCTCGGCAAGGCGTGGGGCGCAGTGGCGATGGGCTGCTCGAGCCGCGCCCTCGGCAAGCGCGCGAAGGACAATCCGAATTTTTTCCTGTCGCTGGCAGCGACGGCCAACGGCAAGTTTCTGCCGCAGACGGGCGCGGCGCTGATCAAAGACGAAGCCGGCAATATTCTCGGCGCAGCGGGTGCCAGCGGCGGCACTGGCGATGAAGACGAAGCGTGCTGCGCGGCGGGCGTCGAGAAAGCCGGCCTCAAGGCCGACGTGTCCGCCTAAGGAAAAAACATGAGCGCAGTGCAAAAACCGAAAGACAACACCAAGAACGAAGGCGCGGTCAAAGCCGGCAACGGCAAGTTCATTTTCCCATTGACCAAGATGGCGGGCATGGACGCCGGCCTCGGCTACTCGACCGCTTTCGGCCCCGTGATCGAAGGCGAGCGCATGCAGTGCGGGCTGATCCGCAAGGAGAAGGGCACCGGCGCGCGGCCCCATCTGCATCCGAACGAGCAGTGGAACTACATCGTGCAGGGCAC
>JANYDM010000057.1 GCA_025363575.1 Betaproteobacteria bacterium
TCTCGCCATGGCAGGCCACGCACTTCTGCGCGTACACCTGCGCGCCCTGCGCCGGCGTGCCGCTGCCGGGCGGCAGATTGCCGCCATCGGGCAGGATGCTTAAATCCCACGCTGCGATTTCTGCCGCGCTCAAGCGCCTGCCGAGATTTGGGCCGTCGGCGGCCGCCGCACCGGCCGCGAGCATGAGCATGATTGCCGTCGCGCTCACGAGCTCACGCGTACACATGGCTCACCTCCCCGTTCGCGGCGATCGCCCAGCTCGTGATGCTGTTGTAGTGCTGGTTCGGAAACGCGAGTATCGGCGGCGGCGCCGGCAATTCACCGCGCTTCGCTACGAATTCAGCGCGCAGCGGCTGCGCGTTGCCCGCTTCGTCCCACGCGCGGCTTTGCAACACCGCCGGACTGCCGTCCCAGCGCCACGGCGCGCGAAACCGCGTGAATGCTTTGGGCAACACCGGCTCCTGCAGCGCGGCCTGTGCCCAGCTTTTGCCGCCGTCCGCCGATACCATCACGCGCGCGATGCGGCCGTTGCCCGAATACGCGACGCCGGAAATTTCATAGTACCCGTTGCCTTTCATCGCCATGCCGAACGACGGATGGGTAATGAACGATTTCACTTCCTGCAGGAAGTAGAACTGGTAGGACTTGCCGCCCGGCAGGAGCTGCGAATAGATTTTCGATTCGTAGTAAGTCATCGCGGGCTGGTCGGTTAGATTCAACCGCCGCAAAAATTTGACGTTCATATTGCCCTCCCAGCCCGGAAGCAGGAGTCGCATCGGATAGCCGTTGCCTGGCATCAGCCGTTCGCCGTTCTGGTAGAGCGCGATCATCGCGTCGTCGAGCGCCTTGCCGAGCGGCACGCTGCGGCTCACGCCCAGCGAATCAGCACCCTCGGCCACGACCCACTTCGCTTGCGGGTCGATGCCCGTTTCTTCGAGCAGCGTGGACAGCAATACGCCGGTCCATTCCGCGTTCGAGGCGAGCCCGTGGATCGCCTGCACGCTCGCCTGCATCGGCTGCGGCGAGAACATCGGCGCGCTGTTGCCGCCGCATTCGACGAAGCCCATGCGCGACACCATCGGGTAGCGCGCGAGCGAGTCGAGCGAGAATTCGAGCGGCTGCTTCACGAGACCATGGATCACCAGCCGATGCTTGTCCGGATCGATATCCGGCACGCCGCTGTGCAGGATTACGAAATGCAGGCCGTTGGGCGTGACCGTGCCGTTCAACTGCTGGTGCGGCGTGCGCGCATGTGAGTTGCGCGGTTCGTTGTTCGGGTTCGACAACGTGCGTGCGACCTTGTCTTCGAACCGCGAACGTTTTTCGTAAGTCGGTATCGCGCTGCCTGCCTGCAGGCTCCACGCATCGTTTTTAAGGGGCTCACCTTTGGCGGTCAACGCGTAACCGCTCATCGCCGCGGCCATCGCGGCGCCCCCGCCGCGCAGGAATGCACGGCGGTCAAGCAGCCCGTTGCCGGCCGCCGGTTCGAGCTGGTCCAGTACCCGTTGCGAACGCTCGCCTGAATTGTTCTTCATGGCAGTTCTCCCCCTGGTAACCGAATTGTGCGATCACCCTAAGCCGAACCGCCTCCGCGGTCAAGACGTCTTGCCGCGGATCTCGCCCAGCAGCGGCTTCGCGAAATTTTCCAGCATGTTGTCGGCGCCCTGCATGAGGCAGATGCGCACGCCGTGCTCGTGCATGCGCGCGACGCGGTCGCGCATGCGCTCGTGCGTCGTGTAGTCATAACCCATGTTCGCGGCGATCGCGATATTGCGCTTGGCGGCTTTCTCCACGATCGAGTCGAGCACGCGCCAGACTTCCGGATGCTCGTACTCGAACGCATGGCCGAGCGCTTTGGAGAGATCGGTCATCGCAAGCATCACGATGCGGATGCCGTCGATTGCGATGATCTCGTCGATCTCTTTGATCGCGGTGCCCGCCTCGATGTGCGGCACGAACACCGCGACGTCGGCGTTCTTCTTGTTCATGGCCTGGAAAGTTGCGTTCGAATTCGGGTATTCGCCGGTGCCCGAGCGGTGCCAGTCGCGCGCGACCTCGACGCAGGCGCGCACTTGCGCGGCCGACGCTATCGACGCGCCGACGACTTCGATGCCGAGGCTGAACGCGCGCTGCACGTCGACCGTCACCTGCAGCGACTCGGTGCCGCCCAGCCACGGGTTCGACGGCAGGCGTATCCACGTCGTCAGGCCGACGCCCTGCGCCGCGCGATGGATATGGTCGAGCTCGCGCCAGTCCATCGCGGAAAACATCATGTCGGGCCGCACGAAATCGAATCCTGCGTGCGCGATCGTCGGCACCCAGCTGGGGCCGCCCTTCAGCCATACACCCAGCGCCATTTCGCCTGCGCCCAGCCGTTCGAAAAGTCTGCTCATCGCGATTCCTTCAGAAAATTGAATTCATGTCATTCGCTCTGCAGGCGCAGCCGCGCCGTCACCCGCGCCCATTTGGCGATGTCGCTTTTCATGCGCTGCGCAAATTCTCCGGGCGTGCTGCCGATGACGTCCGCGCCCTGCGCCGCGAGCTTTTCCCGCGAGTCGCCGGCTCTGAGTATGGCGATGATCTCACGGTTGAGCCGTGCGACGATTTCGGCAGGCGTCTTCGCCGGCGCGACGAGTCCGTACCACGCGTCGGCCTGATAGCCCGGCACGCCCGATTCCGCGACCGTCGGCAATTGCGGATAAAGCGCGCTGCGTTCATTCGATGTGATCGCGAGCGCGCGGAGTTTTTTCGCAAGCACGTACGGCCGCGAGTTGATCGTATTGCTCGCCATCAGCTGCACGTGGCCGCCCGCGAGATCGACCAGCGCCGCGGAGCCGCTCTTGTACGGCACGTGCAGCGCATTGATGCCGGCCATGTCCGCGAACAGCTCGAATGCAAGGTGCGTTCCGCTGCCGGTGCCCGCGGACGCAAAGTACAGTTCGCCGGGACGCTTGCGCGCGAGCGCGATCAGTTCGCGCACGTTCGTCGCCGGTACGCTCGGATGCACCACTATCCAGTACGGCAGCGAGGCGACAAGACTTACGTAGGCGAAGTCGTTCACCGGATCGAAGCGCAGATCCTTGCGGATGCCGGCGTCGATCGCGTGACTGTTGGTGACCATCAGCAACGTATAGCCGTCCGGCGGCGCTTTCGCGGTGAGTTCGGACGCGAGCATGGTGCCGGCGCCGGGCCGGTTGTCCATGACGACCGGTTGGCCTAGCGCAGCCCCGAGCGGCGTTCCCAGCACGCGCGAAATCGTGTCGACTCCGCCGCCCGGCCCGGCCGGAATGATCATGCGGATCGCATGCGATGGATAAGACTGTGCGGCCGCCGCGCCGGCGGCCGTCAATAAAATCAACCAGAGCTGACGCATCTCGCATCGCTTTTGCGATCGTTCGATAGCATTATCGATTACTCCACTTTGACGCCGGCGGCGGCGATGACTTTGTTCCACTTCGCGAGTTCCGCCGCGATAAAGCGCGCGAATTCGTCCGGCGTATTCGGCGCGGGATCGAGGCCTTGCGCCATAAGCTTGTCCACCATGTCGGGCAGGCGCAGCGCGAAATGAATTTCGCTTTGCAGTTTTGCCACGATCGCAGCCGGCGTGCCGGCGGGCGCGAGCACGCCGTACCACGCGCTCGCGTCGTAACCTGGCAGGCCGGATTCGGCGATCGCCGGAATATCGGGCAGGCCCGCCGCGCGCTTCGCGCTCGTCACGCCCAGCGCGCGCAGCCGCTTCGCCTGCACGTGCGGCATGGCGGAGGGGCCAGTCGGAAACGAGAGCGACTCCTGGCCCGCCATCAGATCGGTCATCGCCTGCGCGTTGCCTTTGTACGGCACGTGGACGATGTCGACGCCGGCCATCGTCTTGAAAAGCTCGGCTGCCAGATGCGGTGGCGTACCGTTCCCGGGAGACGCATATAACAACTGGCCGGGCCGGCTTTTCGCAATTGCGATGAGTTCTTTGACGTTGCGCGCCGGCAGCGACGGATGCACGACGAGTACGCCGGGCCCGGTGACGAGCATGGTGACCGGCGCAAAATCGCGCGCGGCGTCGTACGCGAGCTTCTTGTAAAGACTCGGGTTGATCGTGTGGCTGCCGGAGACGACGACTATCGTGTAACCATCGGCCGGCGCTTTGGCCGCGAGTTCCGTACCTATCGTGCCGCCGGCGCCGCCGCGGTTGTCGATCACGAACGAGCCGCCCGTGCGCTCCGCAACTTTCTGGAAAATCATGCGCGCAACAATGTCGGTGCCGCCGCCTGCGGGAAATGTCACGATGACGCGTACCGGGCGATCAGGATAATCGGCGGCTTGCGCAGCGCCAAACATTGCCAGCGCAGTCGCCGCGCAAAGCGGCAATCGAATCACGGTTTAACTTTGCGCGACACCGCGCGCGTCTGGCCGAACGTCGGCACGTAAACCGAATGCGTGCCCGGACCGCCGGCCACGATGATGCCGATTTCTTCCGGCGTCGGCGATATCGGCACGGGCGTGTCAGGCGCAAATCCGCCGAGCTCTTTCTCGCGCGCGTGTTTGGCGCGGTCGTAATCCTTGCGCGCGAAGCGGCCTGCTTCCATTTTCGATTGCTCCCAGATGCCCCGCTTCACGTCGTCCTTGGTCAATCCGCCATGTTTAAGAACTTCCGCGTGCTCGGGCGACAGGATTACCCACGGCGCGCCAGCAAAGTGATAGTCGTTGCTGGTTGGGTAGACGAGGCTCAGTGCAATCGCACGCAGCAAATCGGCGGCATCTTTCGAATGCGAGTTCAGGTTGAGCGTGCCCGCCGCACCGACGACCGTGACGACGTTCTCGTCTGCGCCGAAACCGCGCTCGACATGCAGCGACGTCCACGGATTTGCGGCCTCGTTTTCCGCGCAGCAGAACGTGTACTTGCCGGGCTGGCCGTGGGTCGCGCGGTCCATCTGGCCGGGCAGCGCGCCGCCGATGTTTTGCAGCACGAGGCGCAACGCGCGGCCTAGCGTCGCGTTCGCGCGGTTGCCCTGGCCGAGGCAGTTAAGTCCGGAGTTGACGCCGAGCGTCGTTGCAAGCGGCCCATTGACGATGATCCACGGCGTCGCGGAATTGGTCGTGGCCTGAATGCCCTGCAGATTGAATTTCTCGTCGGCGACCGCTTCGACGGCAGCGAGCAGCACCGGCAGATATTCCGGCCGGCAGCCCGCCATCACCGCATTGATCGCGACGCGCTCTACATTCGCTGTGCCGAATCCCGGCGCGATGTGCGCGACGATCTCGCCCCGCACCCGCCTGGTCGCCGCGAGCATCGCATCCACGCGCGCGACCGTCGGCGGAACAAGCGGCAGGCCATCGCTCCAGCCGCGCTGCTCGCATTCATCGTTAAACGCATTGAAGTCGTCCGGCACCGTTATGGACGCGGCGCGCGTATCCGCTTTGCTTCTGTCGCCCGCCTTGTCTGAGCCGCCGCTTTTCGCGATCGTAGTTTGATCGGCGTGTCCCAATGCGAGTCGCGCGATCTCATCGACGAGAGTTTCTGCGAGCGCGCGCACTTCGGCGCGCGTGCGCACGCCGAACGGATGCGGCATCACCGCGATCGGCAGATCCGCGCAGCCCAGCGCCTTCAGTTGCGAGCGCCCGAGTGTGGTGAACGCGGTCGAGCAGACGACGAGCGCGGTCTGGCCCTGCTTCGCCGCCTGCACACTGTCGTGGACACTCCACGACGTGCAGCCCCCTCAATCGCCGGAGCCGGTGATGACGAGGTCGCACTGTTTCTGGATGTCGGTGAACACTTCGCGCGACGCCGACACCGACGCGGTCGGCTTGCGATGCCTGACCGCGCGCGCAA
>JANYDM010000065.1 GCA_025363575.1 Betaproteobacteria bacterium
GCCGCGACGAATTTACCGCATTCATACGCTCTGAAATGACGCGCTGGGCCAAGGTGGTCAAGGACGCCGGCATACCTCCGCAATGAGGCGCAATCTGCAATTGTCATCACGCGCGTACGCGCTCATACTCTGCCGTCGTGCACTGCGCCGGCGCCCGGACAAAACGACAGCCAAGATCGTGCCGGGTGCAGAGCGAATTCAGCGTTGGGGAAAGTCAATGTCGGGTCGCAATCTCGCAATTGCCTTAGGGATGGTGCTGGCGTGCGGACGCATGCCTGGCGCAGATGCCGCAGAGTATACGACCGCGCCGATCGCGCGCGTCGAGACCGGCATCCACACGTCTCCCATTGAAAGCATCGCCACGGATGCCGCAGGCACATTTGTCGTGTCCGGCGGCAGCGACAAGACCGTGCGCGTGTGGTCGCTGCCCGAATTCGAATTGTTGAACATATTGCGTCCGCCGATCGGCGGCGGCGCGGAAGGGCGCGTCGACGCCGTGGCAGTGGCGCCCGACGGCAGCCAGGTGGCGGTCGCGGGCATGTTCTGCGGCTATGAAAATTCATTTTGCGTGTTTATTTTCGAGCGCGCCAGCGGGCGCGTCGTCAAGCGCATCACCGGGTTCGCGCGCAACGTGCGCCGGCTGGCCTGGTCGCCGGATGGCACGGTAGTTGCGGCGGGCATGGCCGGCAAGGGCGGCATCCGGCTGCTGCGGACCACCGACTGGTCGGAACTCGCGCACGACGCGGATTACGCGGAATATGTGAGCGCCATGAGTTTTGGCGCGCCCGGCCAGTTCGCCGTTGCCAGCTGGGACGGCAAAGTACGCGTCTATTCTTACGGCAGCAGCGGGCTCGCGCTGAAGCGCGCGAAAATGGCCGCCGACATCAGTCACGCGTTTTATCGCAACGCGCAAAATCGCGGCCATCCGTCCACGCTCGCATTTTCGCCGGACGGCGGCAAGCTCGCCGTGGGCCACAGCAACGGCAGCAACTGGGTGGCCGTGCTGTCCGCCGAAACGCTCGACACGCAGTACATGGCGTCAAGCGTCGGCCTGAGCAATAACGTCGGCGGCTTCGGCATCCGCAAGATCGCGTGGTCGCCCGACGGCAATACGTTGTATGCCGGGGTCGCCAGCTTCAACCGGCGGCCGCATTTCGTGCGCGTGTGGAGCGATGGCGGGCGCGGCACGCCGACCGACGCCGCCACGCCGGGCAATGGCATCGTTACTGACATATTGCCGCTGCGCGACGGCGTAGCTTTCTCAACCGGGGCGTTCATCGGGATATTGGACCAGCGCGGCAACAGAAAACGCATGCTTGAAGCGAACGCCGGCAGTTTTTACGGCACGACCGAGGCGTTCAAGGTGTCGCGCGACGGCACGCGCATCGAATTCGCCTATGACGAAGGGCGGGAAGTCCTGAACTTCGACGTGCTCGAGCGCAAGCTTTCCGCCGGCGCGGCGAAAGGCGTCGCGATGGCCGCCCCTGAAACCAACACGCGATCGCTCAAGTTCTACAACCAGTGGCGCGACACGCGCGGCGCGCTCGAATTGAACGGCCGGTTGCTCGAGACCGAAGGGGTCTCGCGCGGACTCGCTATCACGCCGGATGAATCCGGTGTGGTCATCGGCACCGAAGCGCGGCTCTACCATTTCGCGAAGGACGGCGGGCAGCTCTGGAATGCAGGGGTGGGCGGGAACCTCGCGGTCAACGTGTCCGGCGACAACCGGCTGGTGGTCACCGCCCACGTCGACGGCACGCTGCGCTGGTTTCGGCGCGCTGACGGGCGCATGTTGTTGACGCTGTTCGTGGCGTCCGACCGCAAGCGCTGGGCGCTGGTGTCGCCGAGCGGGTTCTACGATACCAGCGTCGGCGGCGAAGAACTGATCGGCTGGCACGTCAATCGCGGCCGCGACGAAGCGGCGGATTTTTTCCCGGTGTCGCGCTTGCGCGCGCGCTTTTACCGGCCCGAGGTGATCGCAGGCGTTATCAGCAAGGCCGACGACGCCGAAGCATTCAGGCTTGCCGCCGAAGCGCTGGGCGGCAGCGCGCCGGTCGT
>JANYDM010000035.1 GCA_025363575.1 Betaproteobacteria bacterium
CAATCGTTAAAAATCCTTGCGCGCGAGGCCGAGGTCGATGAATACCGCCTTCGCCTGCTCGTAATCCGTTTTGAGAAATCGCGCGTACTCGGCGGCATTGAGATATTCCGACTCCCACAGGTTCTGCTCCTGATCGCGGCGCCATTCGTCGGTCTTCACCAGCCGCGCGAAAAAGCTGTCCCAGTACGCGACCTGCGCCGGCGCGAGTTTCGGCGGCCCGAATACGCCCTGCCAGTTGGCCAGCGCGACGTCGATGCCTTGCTCTTTGAGCGTCGGCACCTGCGCCAGCACGCCACCCAGCCGGTGCGCGGAGGAAATTCCGAGCAAACGCAGCTTGCCGCTCTGAACATGGGGCAGCAGGTTGGACGTCACCGTCGCGATGACATCGACGTGGCCGCCGAGACTTGCCGTCATCAATTCGCCGCCCTGGAATATCACGAGCTTCAGCTTCTTCGGATCGACGCCGGCCGAGCGCGCGGTCAGCGCGCAGACGATGTGCAGATAGCTGCCGAGGCTGTTGGTGCCGATGGACACCGCCGCGGGATCGGCACGCAATCGCTCGATGAGATCGCGCGCGGTTTTCAACGGCGAGTCCGGGCGCACCGCGAATGCGATGTACTGGTTGCCGAGCAGCGCGACGGGCGTGTAGTCCGTATAGGTGAACGGCGCGGTGCCGATAATGTAATTGGTCAATATGGTCGGCGATGCGACCTGCAGCCAGTGCGCGTCGCCTGCATGCCGTGCCAGATAAGTCCATGCGACGTTGCCTCCGCCGCCGACGCGATTGACGACGGTACTGTTCACGCCGAGCAGCGCTTTGGCCTGAGCAATGCTCTGAATGGCGCGCGCGCTGCGGTCCTGCGAGCTTCCCGCGGTAAGGCCGACGACGATCTCTACATTCTTATCGGGCTTCCATGCGCCGGATTGCGCGCTCACAACTGCGCAACTCAACAGGGCGGCGGCCGCCATGGCGGCGCGAATCAGGTATCGGCGACGGCGCATGGTCACGATTTCAAGCGAGGCTCTTCGCCAGCAGATCCAGCGCGCCGGCCGCGAACGCATGCATGTTCGCGTAGCGGTCGCTACTGCCTGTAATCACTGTGCCGGTGCACTCGCTGTCACCGGCGACGGCGATCCACGCCTGTCCGGCCGGATTGCCGTAGCGCCCGCCAGTGGGCCCCGCCGCGCCAGTCTCGCCTATGCCCCAGTTAGCCGCGAACTGCGTACGTATGATGCGCGCGCGCACAAGCGCGTTCGCCTCGGTCGCGGGAGGCGCACCGGCGAAACGCTCATCTTCGAAATCTTTCAGCGCCCGCCACGACGCGCGCGAATACAACACGGCGCCGCCGGCGAAATAGGCCGATGCGCCAGGCACCGCCAGCAGCGCCGCGGCGATCAACCCTCCCGCGGACGATTCAGCTATCGCGACCGTTTCCCTGCGTTTTTTCAGGAGTTCGGCGACTTTCTCCGCGTGGGGCATGAGTTCTCGCATAGGCATTCCTTGTAGCAATTGCGCAGCGCGGGCGCGCAGGCGACCGCGTTCGTGACGTTGTTCCTAGCTATACCCTTATATATTGATTTAATGGAAAGTTGCAACAGCAGGCCAACGGCTACCCGGCGCGGCGCGCGTGGTCTTAACTATAATTCAGGGACGACAGTGCGGGACTGGCAGATGATCACGCTCGAGCCGGCGGAAATCGCCGCGGGCGCGCTGGAAAATATCCGCGCGGATTTTGCGCGGTATTTTCTATTGCACGATCCCGCCGCCGATACCGCGGTTTTCACCCGGCGCGCGCAATTCGGAATGTGCGAAGTCTATTTCTCGCCGGCCTGCGCACCGTTCACTGAATTCATTTTCGAGCGCCATCAGGCGCAACGCGCGCGCTTACCCGCATTGCTTGGCACGACACTGCTGGTCGGCTACCCCGCGGCGGTCAGTTGCCTGCTCGGCAAAGCGCGCGCGGTCGCATCGTTCCGCGACATGCTGCAACGTCCGCTCGCGGATGCAGGGGCCGGCACACTGGGATTTTTACGCTCGAAGCCGGCGATTCAACCGTAATCGCCCGTTAGAGCGCTACTTGCACCACTGCGCAACGGCCTTGCGCTGGCGCTCTGCCTCGTCGGCGAGCTCCTGTTCGCCGAACATAACGCGTTCGCCAGTCGCCGGGTCGAAACGCGTCATGCGTTGCCCTTCCTGCACGGATTGCAACTGCGCGCGCGCTTCCGAACAATTTCGTTCGGAATCCTCCGCCTGCGTTTTATCCTGCGCGGCTTTGGTCTCCGCGTCCTGGCGCTCGAGCAGGCGCTTGCGAAATTCGGCTTCCTGCGTCTCGATCGATTTCGGCGCGGCGGCCTCCGGCGGCGGCGCGGCCTCCCCCTCGGAGTCGCCGCTCTTGCCGACCTGGCGTTGCTGCACCGTCCCGGGCGGGCAGAACCGCGCGTACTCTTTCACGCCGCGCGCGTCGACGCACTCGACTATCTGCGCCCAGCCGGTATTGACCGCGAGCACCATGGCGCCGCCCGTCAGCCACCGCAATATGCATGATGCATTCATTCGTCAGCTTTGCGCTTTTTGTCTAATATCCCGGCGCAATTGTAGTGGTTTGAGCATGCGGCGGAAAGTTTTCGTCGTCTTCAATCGGGCTTGATGCCCGCGGCTTTGATGATGCGCGAATTGAGCTGGAATTCGTCGCGCAAATGCTGTGCATATTGCCCGGGCGTGCCGCCACTGGTCTCCAGGCCTTGCGCAAAGAAGCGCTCTTTGACTTCCGCGTTACGCACGATGACGTTCAGTTCAGTGTTAAGTCGCTTCACGATAGCGGGTGGCGTTCTTGCCGGCGCGAGCAGGCCGGAAGCAGTGCTCGCCTCGTAACCGGGCACGCCCCCCTCTATCATGGTCGGATATTCCGGCACAAGGACGGATCTCTTTTTGGTGCCGACCGCCAGCCCGCGCAACTTGCCGAGCCGGACCTGCGGCAGCACCGTCGGCAGGTTGTCAATCACCAGCTGCAATTGGCCGCCGAGCAAATCGATCAGCGACTGACCGCCGCCCTTGTACGGAACATGCGTGATCTGCACGTTGGCCAGCGCCTTGAACTGCTCCGCGGCGAGGTGCGCGACGGAGCCGTTGCCGGCCGAGCCGAAGTTCAGCCCGTTCGGTCTGCTTTGCGCGAGCGCAATCAGTTCCCTGACGGATTTTGCCGGGACCGCCGGATGCACGACCAGCATGAACGGGCTGATCGTAGTCAACACGATGGGCGCGAAGTCGCCGAGCGTATACGGCATTTTCGCGAGCAGCGCCGGATTGATCGTGAGCGGGCCCGGCGTCCCCATTACAAGCGTATAGCCATCCGGCAGCGCCTTGGCGACAAGATCGGCGCCGATTACGCCCCCTGCGCCCGCGCGATTGTCGACCACGACCGGCTGACCGAGCGCTTCTGTAAGCCGCGCGCTCAACGTGCGTGCGATGAGATCGGTACCGCCGCCGGGAGCGAAGGGCACGATCAGACGCACCGGTTTACCGGGATAGTTTTGCGCATGCGCGCCGGCTGTCAGCACGAATGCAAGCAACACCGTGCCCGGGACACCGGGTCTTCCACAGAACAATTTCATCTCCGCGCCGCGCATCAGTCGCCCCACATGCCGCCGTTGACGTCGAGTATCTCCGCTGTGATGAAGGCGGACGATTCGTCGGCGAGGAACAAGCATGCGCGCGCGACCTCGTCTGCGCTGCCCATGCGACCCGCCGGAATCAGCTTGCGCAGACGCTCGGGGAAGTTCGCCGTCATCGCGGAAGCAATCGGTCCGGGCGCAACAGCATTCACCGTGATGCCATCGCCTGCGAGCTCGCGCGCGAGAAACATCGTCATCGCGTGCACGCCAGCTTTCGACACGCCGTAGGCAACGTTCGATGCCTGCGCCTGCTCTGAGCGGTCGAGCCACGGCCGCGCGTTCCCCCCGTTCTTGCCGAGTATGGAACCGATATTCACGATGCGTCCGTATCTCTGCGCGCGCATGCTGCCCATCACGGCCTGGCAGCACAGGAAACTGCCTTTGAGATTGACAGCCAGCACGCGATCCCATTCTGCTTCGGCCAATGTCTCGGCGGCGCCGAACGATACGGTGCCGGCGACGTTGACCAGCACGTCGATTTTGCCAAACGCCGCCAGCGTTGCATCGATCAGGCCTTTGACCTGCGACGACTGCGTAACGTCGGTCGGCGTATCGAGCACGCGGCGTCCCGTCTCGCGTGCAGCGTCCGCCACCGCCGCCACAGGTTTCAAGTCGGCAAGACTGAGATCGGCGCCCGCAGCGGCAAACGCGCGCGCAACCGCGCCGCCGATGCCGCCGCCTGCGCCGGTGATCAGCGCGGTTCTGCCCGCTAATGTCACAGCCGCAGCAATCAGGGCTTGCCCGGCGCGAGCCGCGAGATGCCGTAAAGGTCGAGCAGTTCTTTCACGCGCTCGCGCGGCGGCTTCTCCATGAAGTAACCGCGCCGCGATGGCGAGAGTCCCGAGCTGCGTTTCAAATCGACCATTGCCTCGGCCATCTTGATAGTCGCGCCAAGCGCGTCGATGACAGGCACGTCGTCGACCCGGTTAACGCCGTTCTTCGCGAGCAGCACGCAAAGCGGCGCTTCGCCGGGGATGATCACGTCGGCGCCGTCGCGGATCAGCGCACGCGCGGATTCGTGGAACTTCTCGAGCAGCGTCGCGGGCTCGTCGAATGCCTTCAGCACGTCATTGAACGTAAAACCGACCGGGCGCACGCCGGCAAAGCGATGAGCGGGGATCACGCGCTCGGCATTTTCGCGGATCACCGGCGCCATTTCCGTTATAAAGAGCAGCACACCGACTTTCTGCCCGACCATGGTGGACGCGAGATAAGAGCTTTCGCCGTAAGCAACGACCGGGATATCGATGAGGCTGCGCGTTTCGCGCAGCGCCGGCTCCGGTATCGTCATGATGGCGTACGCATCGAAGCCCTGCTCTTCGGCCGCAATGCCGCCCATGACGAATTGCTGGCCATGCAAGTACTGCAGGTAGGCGTAGCGGATATCGCTGCCCGGGTAATTGGTCTTGTAGGTCTGCTCGTGCATGCCATGCATGACGACCTCGGTATCGGGGCGCGCGACCTTGCGGAAATGCGCCTGCAGCGCGGCCGCGTACGGCGGCAGCTGGCTTAGCACGGTGAAACTTTGATGCCAGATTTTGATGCCCATGGGCTGCTTCCTTTTACCGCTCAATCAATCTGCGCGCCGGAGTCCCTCACGACCTTGTCCCATTTCGAGACCTCGGCGCGATAGAACGCGGCGAATTGCTCAGGCGTGCTGCCCACCGGCTCGGCGCCGAGCGCGAGGAACCGGTCGCGGATTTCCGGGACTTTAACAATACGGCTGATCTCGGTGTGCAGGCGCGCGATCACCGCGTCCGGCGTGCCGGCCGGCGCGAAAACGCCGAACCACGCATTCGCGTCGTAACGCAATACGCCGGACTCTGCGATGGTCGGAATATCTTCGGCCACGCGCGAGCGCTTGAGCGTGGTCACCGCGAGCGCGCGCAGCTTGCCGGCGCGCGCGAGCGGCAGCGTCGTCACGATGTTGTCGAACATGAATATCGTTTCGCCGGCGAGCACCGAAGTCGTCGCGAAGGCGGCGCCGCGGTACGGCACGTGCACGAGATCGATGTGCGCCATGCTGCCGAACATCGCCGTAAACAAATGCCCGCCCGAGCCGTTGCCGGCCGAGCCGTAGTTGAGCTGCCCGGGCCGCGCCTTGGCGAGCGCGATGAACTCCTTGACGTTCTTTACCGGCAGCGACGGATGCGTGACGAACATGAACGGCGTGTCCGTAACCTGGGTGACCGCCGCAAAATCCTTCAGCGCGTTATACGCCAGCTTTTTGTAGAGCGCGGGGTTGATCGCCGTCGATACGGTGCCCATGAATATCGTATGACCGTCTTTGGGCGCGGTTGCAGCGATTTCGGCGGCGATGTTGCTCGCTGCGCCGGCGCGATTATCGACCACGACCGGCTGTCCCAGCGCTTCGGACAAGGGCTGGCTTATCGCACGCGCCACCACATCAGTGGCGCCGCCAGCCGGAAAGCCGACGACGAAGCGGATTTGCCTTGCCGGGAAGTTCTGCGCGACTGCAGGCAGACCGGCGCATAGCAAAGCGATGACGACGGCCGAACATTGACTGGGATTCATTTTCGGTTCCCCTGCCCGATGGTTGCGGCGTCCGTGCCGGCAAGACGTCCGAATACCGCGCCCTTCAATACCGACGTGGCACCCGTGTAATTGCGATAGTAGGATCCGATGATCTCGCCGGCGGCATAGAGCCCGCGGATCGCATCGCCTTCGTGGTTCAGCACGCGTGCGCGGCTGTCGACCTTGAGGCCTCCGAAGGTGAATACGTTCGAGGAGATGACCGGATAGGCATGGAATGGCGCGCGGTCGAGCGGATGGGCCCAGTTCGACTTGGCGGGGGCGAGGCCACTGGTCGCTAATCCGTCGAGCGCGAGCGGCTTGAATTCGCCGGCGCGGCACGCGCCGTTGTAGGCCGCGACCGTTTCCTCCAGCGCAGCCGGTTGCACATCGATTTTCGCCGCCAGTTCGCGAATGCTGTTCGCCGCGATGGGCGGCTGGTCGGTACGCAGGCCGAGCTTATAGTTCGGCACATCCATGTGGCGCGCATCGAGCACGACAAACGCGAGGCCATCGGTCTGATTGAATATCTGGCGCGTGACTTTTTCGTAGCAGGCATCGACGGTGGCGGGCGCCTCGTCCGTAAAGCGGCGGCCCTCGCGGTTGACCAGTATGCCGTAGGAAAAAATGAACACCGACGGTTCGGCGATGCCCGAGCGCGGATCGACGGGCTCGGCGTGATAGCTGCCGAAGTCGCCGCACGGTGCCGCGCCGATGTCCAGCGCCATGCGGATGCCCTCGCCTTTGTTGTAATAGCCGCCGCGGCACACCGGACGCAGGTAAATCGAGCGCGGCCCGATGTAGCGCGTCAGCATTTCCGCGTTGCCTTCGAAGCCGCCGCAAGCGAGCACTACAGCCTTGCCGGTGAACTCGCGCGTGCGTCCGCCTTGGCTGCTCGCGCGCACACCTACTACTGCACCGTCATCATCCTGTATCAATAAGTTGGCCGAAGTTTCGTATTCGAATCTGGCGCCCATTTTTTCGGCGGCGGTGCCGAGCATATCGATCAGCGCAAGCCCGCCGCCCACGGGCAGCAGACGCGGCTGCGATTTCGTCAAAAATTGTGTCGGCAGGAAATCAAAGCGCAAGCCGAACTGCTTCATCCACTGCACGGTCGGCCCCGCCATATTCGCAAATGTTGATATCAGCTCGGGATCGTTAAAGCTCAGGGACCTGACCGCGGCGGGCCATTGCGCGTACGGTTGCGCGGTCGCGTGCACCAGCGACGGGTCCAGGTAACCGCTGGCGTTGTCCGCAAGATGGGCTTCAAAGTCGTCGGTGACCTCGTGCTCGCTCTTCATACGGAAATAAGCCTCGGTGTAACGCGTCTGACCGCCACGTTCCTCCTGTGGCGCGCGCTCGAGCACGGTCACGCTGGCGCCCGCCTGCAGCGCCGCGACCGCCGCCGCCATTCCGCCTATGCCGCAACCTGCGACGATGACATCCGCTGTGCTGCCCGCCACACCGTTCTCCCCCGCTGGACTCGCGACCGTGCACAATGAATGGTGGGTCGTGTTGGACTCGAACCAACGACCAAGGGATTATGAGTCCCCTGCTCTAACCGACTGAGCTAACGACCCGTTGCGCCAGGCTTGCCTGACACCATGAAACGCGAGGCACGCATTTTACCAGCGTCGGCCCCCCCCGGTTTGGAATAAGACGCTTGAGAGTTGACTTATTCGTGCGCCGCCAGCCGGCACGCGGCGCGCAAACTTATTGCACACTCAAGCGCCGGCGGGCGATGGCTCTACTGCATGAACCAGCCGTGGCTGACTACGAGCGATTGCCCGGTCAGCGCATTGGTCGGAAATGACGCAAACAGCAACGCGACCTCGGCAACGTCGGTCGTGGTGGTGAATTCGCCGTCGACCGTTTCTTTCAGCATCACGTCCTTGATCACCTGCGCTTCGGTGATGCCAAGTGTCTTCGCCTGCTCGGGTATCTGCTTTTCCACCAGCGGTGTGCGCACGAAACCCGGGCAGATTACATTGGCGCGGATGTTGTGTTTCGCGCCCTCTTTCGCCACCGTTTTGGCAAGCCCGACGAGACCGTGCTTGGCGGTTACGTAAGGCGATTTCAGAACCGATGCCTCTTTGGAATGCACCGATCCCATGTAAATAATGCTGCCGCCCTTGCCGCTGGCGATCATCTGTTTGACGCACGCGCGCGTGGTCAGAAACGCACCATCGAGATGGATCGCCAGCATTTTTTTCCAGTCCGCAAAACTGAACTCCTCGATGGGATGGACAATCTGGATGCCGGCGTTGCTGATCAGGATATCGATGTTGCCGAACGCCTTGATGCCCGCCTGCACGGAAGCCTCGACCTGCGCTTCGTCGGTGACATCGACCGCGACGCCGACTGCCTTGCTGCCCGTCGCTTCGATCTCGGCGGCAGCAGCATCGGCCGCCAGCTTGTTGAGGTCCGCGATCACGATTTTGGCGCCTTCGCGCGCGAATTCGATCGCGATTTCCTTGCCGATGCCGCTGGCCGAACCGGTGATGTATGCAACCTTGCCTTCGAGTCGTGCCATGGTCTTAATCCTTTTGGGGTGAAAGATAATCGTACACGACTTCGCCGAGATCCAGCGTCAGGTCTGCTATGAAGTGCAGCGCGGATTCGATCTTGAGCACCGGCAACTCGGCCACCGGCGCCAGTGCATGCGGATGCAGCTCCAGCGAGCCCGGCCCGCTCCAGGCGCCTTTGAGTGTCACGTCAGTCGTGTAATAACGCACCAGCTCGCAGATCCGCGCCGAACCGTCGACATGCGGAATGATTTTGAGCAGGAAATTCGGCGCGGCCAGCGCAGCCTGCACCATCGCGTGATCGGCCGGCCGGTGTTTGAAACCCATCGTCGCCTTGGCGATGCGCACTTTGCCGTAATCGAGCGTGCCCACCAGCGTATCGATTTCGACGTCGAGCTGCGGCGTGGCGAGCTTTTTCGGAAAGCCCCACAGCTCGCGCCCGCCGGCGATCGGCGGATGATCGTTCAGGTACATCGCGTGCACATAGCCGCCTTTAGCGCCGTTGAAGCTGACCGGTATGACCTGGCCGGACTCGGTGTAATCGCCGAAGCCGGTCGAGTCGGGCATGCGGATGAATTCGTATTTCACCAGCGGCTCCGCAACTTCCAGCGGCTCGGGCACGACCGCGCGCAGTGCGTCCATGTCGGTGCGGTAAGTAATGATCAGAAATTCGCGATTGGTAAAGCGGTACGGCCCGCGCGGAAACGCCGGGCTGGTCAGCGGCATCGCGAATGCATTGGCTTTGACGTCGGCGATTTTCATTGCTTGGGATCCTGTTCGGGTTGTGCGCTGCTCAAAGCGGCCGGGTGTGCCGCGTCAGATCGTATTGCGTCACGCCCTCGTCGACGCCGGATGACTTGAGCCATTCCGGATGCGTGATCGTATCGCGCATGTCGCGCTGCCCGGCCTGCCAGTGCTCGAGCACCGACACCCGCGAGAACTCATAATCCTTGGATTCCAGCTCCCACGATGCCTGCCGGTAAATCAGGTGCACGATATCGGCCGGCGCAGTGCGCACGGCCTCGGCCAGGAATTTGACATTGGCGTCGTCCTTGAATTTTTCCGGCAGCGTGGCCAGCAGATCGCGGACGGCTTTGCGCGCTTTGGAAACCTTGGCGACCATGTCCGTGTTGTAGCGGGTGCGGCTCGAATAGAGGATGTCCTTCTGGCGTTGCTGCACTCCCGCGAGATTGACCGGCAGGTTGCCGCGCGCGCTGAACAGGTCGACTTGCAGCACCAGCAGGCTGTCGTTGCCGCGTGTATCGAGCACGTATTGCAGCGGAGTATTCGAGACTATGCCGCCGTCCCAATAGGCTACACCGTCGATCACCACCGGCGGAAAAGCCGGCGGCAGGGCGCCGCTCGCCATGATGTGCTCGGGCCCGATGATGTGATCGAAATTGTCGAAGTACTGCGAATTGCCGGTGCTCACATCGACCGCGCCAACCGACAGCCGGACTTTTTTGCTGTTGATCAGGTCAAAATCGATCAGTTGCTCGAGCGTCGCGCGCAATGGCTCGGTATCGTAAATGCTGAGCGCGCCGGGCGTACCTTCGGGCTGGAGCCATGCAGGCGGCACGCGCGGTTTATAAAACCCGGGGATCCCGAGCATTGCGGACCACAAAGCGCTGAACTGATTAAAGACGCTGCGCGGCTGCGCCATTTCCGAAGTGGTCTTCATCCACGGGGGCGTGAATGACTTCTCGGCCGGCGTGCCCATTCCGGATGACACCAAATGCCAGAACTCGGACAGGCGCTCCACGCGACGTTCGGGCGGATTGCCCGCGATCAATGCGGCGTTGATAGCGCCTATCGACACACCGGCGATCCAGTCGGGCTCATAAGCCGGCGTATTACACAGTTCTTCGTAGACTCCAGCCTGATACGAGCCCAGCGCGCCGCCGCCCTGCAACACGAGCACGATGTGATCATGCTGCCTTGCTATGTTGGATGCAATCGACGCTTTTGCCATAAATTCTCCCGCTTTTGGTGCCGCGAATCCGTTTGACCGTTCAAACTCGAAGCAATAAGCGAGCCATTCCACTGGGGTCCCTTGCGCCGGCGACCATGGCTGGATGGCTTGCACGCCATTTCACAGCGACATGCGCAAGTCAGGCCGTGTCGCCACTGCCGCCTGCGCGGAACTCGCTCCACATCTGCCGGTACGCCGCTTCCAGATCGCGCACGCGCATGCGCGTGTCAAAAAAAGGCGCCGCGCGCTCGGCCAGTTTGCGCCGGGTCGCACCCAACCAGGCGCGGTCATTGCCGAGCCGCATCGCTGTGTGCACATAGTCGCTGCGATCGCGCCGCACGAGCTCGGGCAGGCCCGCAGCGGTCAACAGGCTGGCGGCCACGCGTCCGGCAAAATGCTGCGTCGGCACTGTCAGCACCGGCACGCCCGCCCACAAGGCATCGCTCGTGCTGCTATGGCCGTTGTGCCATTCGATGGTGTCGAGCACGAGGTCCGCGCGCTTAAGACGCGCCAGATGCGCGCGTTTTGACGGCGTGCGTTGCGCGAAAACGATGCGCGCCTGATCGACGCCGCACGCATGCGCTTCGTTGCGCAAAGTCTCACGGGTCAGATCATTGGCGCCATGCAGCCACAACACGCCTGCCGGCACGCCGCGCAGTATCTCGATCCAAGTGTGAAAGTCGGCGCGCGTGATGCGCGAAGCATTGTTGAAATTGCAGAATACGACGGTGTCGGGTGCGAACTGCGATTCAATTGCGGGCTCATCCGCCGCGGCGTCCGCATCGGCGCCGTCGCTCACCATATAACAGTGTGGAACGTAGGCGAGCTTTTCGCTGAATCCCGCGGCCAGCTCCGGCGGCGTCGCCACGGGATCGGTAATGAAATAATCGATAAAGGGCGCACCGGTCGTCGCAGAAAACCCCAAATAGTTCACCTGCACGGGCGCTGGACGACGCGCGAGCACCGCCATGCGGTTGCCGTGCGTATGGCCGCCAAGATCCACCAGCACGTGGACGCCGGCAGCGGCGATCGTCTCCGCCAGGTCGTCATCGGTCATGTCGCGCGCGTCGACGAATCGATCTACGCCAGCCTCAATCGCCTTGCGATAGAGGCTGCCGTCATCCGGCCCGTAGGAGAATGCGAAAATCTCGCACTGCGTGCGATCGTGCAGGGCGAATGCGTTGGCGAGCAAGTGTGCCACCGGGTGATCGTAAAAATCCCGCGACAGGTAGCCGATGCGCAGCCGCGTGTCGCCTGCGTCGCCGTCAGCATCGACGGCCGCCTTGCGCACGACGGGCGCGATGCCGCGCGAACAATTATCCGCGTGATATGCAGCGGATTCTTTAACCTGCGCGGCATCGAGGCCCAGGTACACCGCAGTGAGCGGCGAAATACCGCGCATCCAGGGCTTGCGGCCACCGCCGGTGGCCGTCGCGCGCAGTGCGGCGGCGGCGCTGTCAGCGCGGTCCCAGTCGCACACTTCGAGCAGGCAGTGCATCAACTCTTCGCGCGCGTGCGCGAATGAAGGGTCGGCGTCAGTGGCAGCCTGATAATGGTTGATCGCCTGCTCGCGCTCGCCCGCCGCGCGCATGACGTTCGCAAGGTTGTAATGCGCTGCGGCTGCGCGCGGGTCGATCTCGAGCGCGCGCTGCAGCCAGCCCACTCCCTGCTCCGGCTGGTTCTGCTCGAGCAGCAGGATGCCGAGATTGGTGGGGACGACGGCATCACGCGGAAACTGCGCCGCAGCGGCACGCAACAGCTGCTCGGCTTCGCGCAAGCGGCCTTCACGGCGCAGAATCAGACTGCGGTTGATGGACTCGTCGGGGCGGGCGCGCGGCCCGAATGCCGCGCGCAGGAATTTCCACAGCATGATGCGGCTGCTAAGTCGTCAATTCCAGACCGTGAACAAGCGGCGGCACGGGCGATGCCTCCGTGGCCGCGCGACCGGTCAGCTTTCGGTATCGAGGAAGCTGCGCAGCCGCTCGGAGCGCGACGGGTGGCGCAGCTTGCGCAGCGCTTTCGCCTCGATCTGGCGGATGCGCTCGCGCGTAACGTCGAATTGCTTGCCGACCTCCTCGAGCGTGTGGTCGGTGTTCATCTCGATGCCGAAGCGCATGCGCAGCACTTTTGCTTCGCGCGGCGTCAGCGTATCCAGCACGTCCTTGGTCGCGTCACGCAGGCTCGCGTAAACGGCCGAATCGGACGGCGCCATCGTTGCCTGGTCTTCGATGAAATCGCCGAGGTGCGAATCGTCGTCGTCGCCGATGGGCGTCTCCATCGAAATCGGCTCTTTGGAAATCTTGAGGATCTTGCGGATTTTCTCCTCGGGCATTTCCATTTTCTCGGCGAGCAGCGCCGGATCGGGCTCCTGCCCGGTTTCCTGCAAAATCTGGCGCGAGATGCGGTTCATCTTGTTGATCGTCTCGATCATGTGCACCGGGATGCGGATAGTCCGCGCCTGGTCCGCGATCGAGCGCGTGATCGCCTGGCGTATCCACCATGTCGCGTAAGTCGAGAATTTGTAGCCGCGGCGATATTCGAATTTGTCGACTGCCTTCATCAGGCCGATGTTGCCTTCCTGAATCAGGTCGAGGAACTGCAGGCCGCGGTTGGTGTATTTCTTCGCAATCGAAATCACGAGGCGCAGGTTGGCCTCGGTCATCTCGCGCTTGGCGCGGCGCGCCTTCGCTTCGCCGGTCGACATCTGCCGGTTGATTTCCTTCAGGTCCTTGATCGGAATGCCGACCTTTTTCTGCAGGTCGAGCAGCTTCTGCTGCTGCTCGACAATCGCCGGCTCGAATCGCTCGAGCGTGCTGCTCCACGGCTTGGCGGCCGTGACTTCGCTGGCCGCCCAGCGCAGGTTGCTTTCCTTGCCCGGAAACTCCTTGATGAAGTGCTGGCGCGGCATCTTGGCCTTGTTGACCGACAGATCCATGATCTCGCGCTCGTGGCTGCGCACGCGCTCGACCAGCTTGCGCAGGCCGTCGCACAGCGCCTCGACCTGCTTGGCGCCGAAGCGGATATTCATCAGCTCGTTGGAAATCTGGTCGCGCGCCTGCAGATAGGCCCTGCTGCGCGGGCCGTTCTTGGCGAGTGCGCGCAGCATCTTGCCGTAAAGATTGCGGATTACGGCGAAGCGCTTCAGCGCGTCGCCTTTCAGGCGCAGGAGGTCGGCGGTTTGCACCGCGGCCTGCTCCTCTTCGCTCATTTCCTCTTCTTCCGCCGCGTCTTCCTCGGCTTCTTCCGCCTCTTCGTCGTCCGCTTCGGCGGCGAGCTCGTCAGCCGTCGGATCGACCAGGCCGTCAACGACTTCGTCGACGCGAATTTCATCCTTCTCGATGCGATCGGCCAGCGCCAGGATCTCGGCGATGGTGGTCGGGCACGCCGAGATCGCCTGGATCATGTGCTTCAAGCCGTCTTCGATGCGCTTGGCGATTTCGATTTCGCCCTCGCGCGTCAGCAATTCGACCGAGCCCATCTCGCGCATGTACATGCGCAC
This sequence comes from Betaproteobacteria bacterium, assembly GCA_025363575.1. Next base: position 14,201 of record JANYDM010000035.1, read on the forward strand.
CGGGTCCGTCGTGCGGCCGAACTCTGAATCGACTGTGGACAGCGCAGCTTCCGCCTGCTCGACGACGTCTTCATCCGCGACTGCTGGCGTGGCATCCGACATCAGGAGCGTTTCCGCATCCGGCGCCTCGTCGTAAACATGGATGCCCATGTCATTGATCATGGCGATGATGTTTTCGATCTGCTCCGCGTCCATCATGTCGTCGGGCAGATGATCGTTGACCTCGGCGTACGTGAGGTAGCTGCGCTCCTTGCCAAGCACGATCAGGTTCTTCAGGCGCAGACGGCGCGCTTCGGCTTCGGCCGGCGACAATTCCTTGCGCTCGAATTCGCGCACCAGCGCTTTTTCCTTGGCGGTCAGCCGCTGACGTGTCTTGGGCAGCTTGGCGTCGCCCGCGGCCACCGAGACCGGCGCGGCCTTGCCCGCCTTGAGTTCAGCTTTGGCTTTCGCCGTGGCGATCTTCTGCTCGGATTTCAGCTTCGCCGCAAATTGCTTCGGTGTGAGTTTCTTGGGCTGCTGCTTGAGCGCGTCGACTTGCGGCGCCTTATGCGGAATGGGTTTGCGCGGTGCCGCCTTGGCCGCGGCTTTTTTGGCGGGCTTGCCCTTTTTAAGGATAATCTTTTTCTTGGCGACCGGCTTCTTCTTCTTGGCCACGGTGCGGGATTTCGTCGCTTTTTTGGGTTTTGCCATAGCCAGTCTCGCCTATCGGGTAGTAACGCCGAAAAACCGGAAATTATACCTTAAAATCGTACGCTTATCACGGTCGCTGCGCGCTTCTTTGCGGTTGGAGCAGGATCCGGTATTCCGCCTGCTCTTCCGGACTAAGCACCTGTTTCTGGGAAAGTTTCTGTTGCAAAACAGTCCTTCTTGCCTGACGCAGCTCCGCTTGGATCGCGACGCGCAGATTTTGCCAGTCGTCAACGAACTGCTTTTCCAGTTCGGCTTCGTCAAAGCCGGCCTCCGCGCTCGTCAAAACACCGGCCTCGATTTCATTCACCGCAGCCTCAAACTCGCTGCCGCGAAAATGTTCGCCGACACGGGTGGCCACCGAAGTTTCGAAAGCATCCAGCAGCGCCTCGAGCAGCGCGATCTCTTCGGGCCGGATAGCTGCGACTTCGTGTGCGCCCGCAAGTTCCCCGCGGTCCGCCAAACCATGCAACTCGGGCCGCAATATCAATAATTCGATGACCTTGCGCGCAGGTCCGCGCACCGGCGTCGCGCCGCTGCGCGCGAGCGCCGCCCGCGCCGGACGCACTTCCTTGATTCCGTATTCGCGTTCGAGGTCTTCCACGCTGACGCCCGCGGCCTGCGCGAAGTTCTGCCGGATGATGCGGCCAAGAAACCGCGCGCTGATGCGCATGATCAGCGGCTTGGCGACCTTCAGCAGCGCCGCGCGGCCTTCGCCGGTGCCGAGGTCGACGCGCGATTTCAGTTCATCGAGCAGGAACTGAGACAGCGGCTTGGCGTCGTCGAGCAGTTTTTCGAATGCGTCTTTGCCGAGCTTGCGCACGTAGGTATCCGGGTCTTCGCCCTGCGGCAGGAACAGAAACGAGAGCTGCTTGCCGTCGGCCAGCTGGTCAAGACTGTTCTCGAGCGCGCGCCAGGCGGCGCGGCGGCCCGCATCGTCGCCGTCGAAACAGAATACGACCTCTTCGACTTGCCGCAACAGCTTCTGCACGTGCGTCGGCGTCGTTGCCGTGCCCAGCGTCGCGACGGCGTAACCGATCCCGTGCTGCGCAAGCGCCACGACATCCATGTAACCTTCGACCACCACCACGCGGCCGGCGTCGCGTATGGCGCGCCGTCCCTGGTACAGCCCGTAAAGCTCGCGGCCTTTTTCGAACAGCGCGGTCTCGGGCGAATTCAGGTATTTCGGCTCGCCCTTGTCGAGCACGCGCCCGCCGAAGCCGATGATGTGGCCGCGCTGATCGACGATCGGAAACATCACACGATCGCGGAAACGGTCGTAGCGTTTGCCTTCGTCGCCCTGGATCACGAGGCCGGCGGCGACCAGCGCCTTCGAGTTGTAATCGGGAAACTCAGCCTGCAGGTTCTGCCAGCCGTCGGGCGCGTAGCCGATGCCGAAATCCTTGGCCACTTCGCCGGACAGGCCGCGGTTCTTGAGATATTCGATCGCACGCGGCGCGTTTTTCAGCTGGCCGCGGTAATACTGTGCGGCCTTGAGCAAGACTTCGTAAAGGTCGTCGCCCTCTTCGGTCTTGCCGCGCGGTTTCTCGGCCTTGAATTCGGGCATCTGCATGCCCGCGCCCTGCGCAAGATCTTTCACGGCGTCGATGAAACCGACGCCCGCGTACTCGATCATGAAACCGATCGCGGTGCCGTGCGCGCCGCAGCCGAAACAATGATAGAACTGCTTGGTCTGGCTGACGGTGAAGGACGGGGTCTTTTCACCGTGAAACGGACAACACGCCACGTAATTGGCGCCGGCCTTTTTCAACGGCACGTAGCGCTCGACCACGTCGACGATGTCAACGCGGTTGAGGAGGTCCTGGATAAAGGATTGGGGTATCAATGCTCGAGGATTGAGGATCGAGGAATGAGGATTCGGGGGGCGGCCCTATCCGCATTGCCTCCACATCTTAATGATAGTCGATTCCGGCGCCGGTTCCAGCGCGTGCGGAAACGACGCGTCAACCGGCGAGTTTGGCCCTGATCAGTGCCGAAACTTTGCCCATATCGGCTTTGCCCGCGAGCTTCGGCTTGAGCACGCCCATGACTTTGCCCATATCGGAAATCGCTTTGGCGCCGGTCGCTTGCATCGCGGCCGAAATCTCGGCCTCGACTTCGGCCTCGGACAGCGCCTGCGGCATGTACGCCTGCAGTACGCCAACCTCGAATTTCTCGGTATCCGCCAGGTCCTGGCGGCCGCCTTTTTCGAACTGCGCGATCGACTCGCGGCGCTGCTTCAGCATTTTATCGATGATGGCCACGACATCGGCATCGGATAGCTCGACGCGCTCATCGACTTCTTTTTGTTTCATCGCCGACAGCAGCAGGCGGATCGCCGACAAACGCGGCGCATCCTTCGCGCGCATGGCTGCTTTCATATCATCGCTGATTTTTGCTTTAAGGGTCATTGCAGTCCGCTCGTGGAGGCTTATAAATGAAAAATGCGGGCGATGCCCGCATTTTTCAATTGCGATTTAGTTGCAGAATCCTAGAACAATTTCGGCGGCAGCATGTGCGAGCGCAGGCGCTTATAGTGGCGCTTGACCGCCGCGGCATGTTTGCGTTTACGCTCCGAAGTGGGCTTCTCGTAGAATTCGCGCGCGCGCAATTCGGTGAGCAGCCCGGTTTTTTCCACGGTGCGCTTGAACCGGCGCATCGCGACTTCAAACGGTTCGTTTTCTTTAACTCTGACTGTCGGCATACTTCGGTGTCCCGGTCGGAAAAGCGAAAGGCGCGTATTATAGCAGCGGCTAAACCGTTGTCAAAGCACTGAATTCCACCGCGTTTTTGACGGCCCCCTCATGCTCGTTTTAGGCATCGAAACCTCATGCGACGAGACCGGCGTCGCGCTTTATGACAGCGCGCGCGGCCTGCTGGCGCACAAGCTGCATACCCAGGCCGCCCTGCACGAGGAATATGGCGGCGTCGTGCCGGAACTTGCATCGCGCGACCATATCCGGCGCGTGCTGCCGCTGTCGCGCGATATCCTGCGCGAAGCGGGCACCGCGTTGACGGACCTGGATGCCGTTGCCTATACGCAGGGGCCGGGACTGGCCGGCGCTTTGCTGGTAGGCGCAAGCGTCGCCCACGGCCTTGCCTACGCGCTGGGTGTACCCGCACTCGGCATCCACCACCTCGAAGGGCACTTGTTGTCGCCGCTAATGGCGCATTCGGCGCCGGCCTTTCCGTTTGTCGCGCTGCTTGTGTCGGGCGGCCATAGCCAGCTGATGCGCGTCGCCGGCGTCGGCGCCTATGAGCTGCTCGGCGAAACGCTCGACGACGCCGCTGGCGAGGCATTCGACAAAACAGCCAAACTGCTGGAGCTCGGCTATCCCGGCGGCCCTGCACTCGCCGCACTG
>JANYDM010000074.1 GCA_025363575.1 Betaproteobacteria bacterium
TCGTCAGCGACAGCCCGTCGCCCGACGTGCGCATCGATCCCGCGCGTCCCGGCTATGCGTCGCAGCGCATGTGGGTCACCGACGGCACGCCCGCGAAAATCGTGCTCGAGACGCTGCACCTGCCGCACTCGATCGAGCCGCTGCCTAACGGCTCGGCGCTGAACGTCGTCACGTTTCCGCCCGATGCGGCGTGGAAGGGCAAAGTCGGCGCGGCCGAAGTCGCGGCGTTCTTCAAAAGCATGGGCTCGCCTCGCGCATCGACCTACTCTCCCCAGGCGCCGCATCCTTATATGCAAAAGACGCGCACGCTCGAATTCGGCATCGTGCTCGAAGGTGAACTCACGCTGATGCTCGATACGCAGGAAGTCGTCGTCAAAAAAGGCGATTTCGTCGTGCAGCGCGGCACCAATCACGCGTGGAGCAATCGGACTGCGCGGCCGGCAGTCATCGCCATCGCGACGCATGACGGAAAATTCTAGCCGGCTGCGTGCAGCCGGCCGCCCGCTCGTTGCGTTGCTGCTGACAGGCGGATTGCTGGCGGGCGCGGCCACCGACGGCGCCGCGCAGGCGTACCCGGCCAGAGTAGTGAGGATCGTCGTGCCCGTCGCGGCCGGCGGGCCCACAGACATACTCGCGCGCGCGATGGCGCAGAAGCTCACCGAAATGTGGGGCCAGTCCGTCGTCGTCGAGAACCGCGCAGGCGGCGGCAGCAATATCGGCTTCGAAGCGGTCGCCAAGGCGCCGCCCGACGGCTACATGCTCCTGATGGCGCAGCCCGCGCTGACGGTCAACGTGAGCCTCTACAAAAATCTCCCGTACGATCCGTTGCGCGATTTCGCGCCGATCAGCCTGCTGACGACGCATCCGCTGCTGCTGCTCGCGCACCCTTCGGTGCCGGCGCGCTCCGTCAAAGAGCTTGTTGCGCTCGCGAAAACGAAGCCCGGCCAGTTGACCGTGTCTTCCGCGGGCAACGGCACGACGCCGCATCTCGCCGCCGCGTGGTTCAACACGGTCGCCGGCGTGAAGATCACACACGTCCCCTATAAAGGCGCGTCGCTCGCCGTCATCGACCTCCTCGGCGGCCACGTCGACCTGTCGTTCGCCAGCCCGCCGGCATCGGTCACGCACGTACAACAGGGCAAGCTCACGCCGCTCGCGATGACGTCGCCCGCGCGCTATCCGCTGTTTCCGGACGTGCCGACTTTCGTCGAGTCCGGCTATCCCGAATTCGTCGTGACGGGCTGGTACGGCATGCTCGCGCCAGTCAACACGCCGCGCGAGGTCATTGCACGTATCAATGCTGACGCTTTGAAAGCGCTGGGCTCGCGCGAACTCAAGGAACGCCTCGCCGCGCTCGGCGAAGACCCGGTCGGGACGAGTGCGGAACAGTTCGGCACGTGGATCAGGGACGAAGTCGCGCGCTGGGCAAAAGTCGTCAAGGCATCGGGCGCGAAGGTCGATTGAACACGATGAAGCAGCACGTCGACATCGGCAACGGCGTGTCGCTTGCTTACGCGCTCGACGACTACACCGATCCGTGGCGCAAAGCCGAAACGATTATTCTGATTCATGGTATCGCCGAATCCGGAGAAGCGTGGCGCGGCTGGGTGCCGTATCTTGCGCGCAACTTCAGGGTGATTCGCCTCGATCTGCGCGGATTCGGCGATTCGACGCCGATGCCGCTCGCGCACGAATGGTCGCTCGACGAACTGGCCGCTGATCTCGATGCGTTCGTCACGCGGCTAGGCCTCGAGCGCGTGCATCTCGCCGGCGCGAAACTCGGCGGCCTCGTCGCGATGAAGTTCGCGGCGACGCGGCCGCACAAGGTACGCACGCTGATCGTGTCGGGCGCGACGGTCAAGCTCGATTTTCTCGCGCCATCAATTCCGGCTAAGGTGCGCCGCATGCAGGAGGAAAGCATACGCGCGTGGGCGGAATCGACGATGCGCGACCGTCTCGGCACCGGCCTGCCGCGAGAGGCGGTTGACTGGTGGATAGATCACATGGGTCAGGCGCCGAAAGATTCCGTGCTCGGCGTATACCGCATGCTGCCGGCGGTCGACATCACGGCCGATCTCGCGAACATTACCGCGCCGACGCTCGTAATGACGTCGACCAACAGCGGCTACTACGGCACGAGCACCGAGTTCGCCAACTGGCAGCAGAATATTCCGGATTCGGAGCTCGCGCTGATTCCCGGCGACTCGTACCATATCTCAGCGTCGTATCCGGATGCCTGCGCAAGCAAAAGCGCGGAATTTCTGGCGCGGCACGCCGAGAATTTCAAGGGAGGCGGGTTATGAACGACGGATTGCGCATGGGCTTTGCACTGCTCGCGCTTGCGCTGACGGGCGGCGCCGCGGCGGCGGGAGCCGATCTTCAGCAGCTGACCTACCCGGCGGCGCGGCGAGCTGACGTGGCAGACGAATATTTCGGCGTCAAGGTGAGCGACCCTTATCGCTGGATGGAGGAAGCGGATTCGCGCGAAATTGCGGACTGGGTCTCCGCGCAGAACAAGCTCGCCTTCGGCTATCTCGAGCGCCTGCCGCTGCGCGAGCACTTCAAGCGGCGCATTACCGAGCTGTGGAATTATCCCAAGGTCAACGTGCCCATCGTCGAAAACGGGCATCTTTTCTACCGGCGCAACGCCGGGCTGCAATTGCAGTCGCCGGTCTACATGCGCAAGGGCCTGCGCGGCGCGCCGACGCAGGTCATCGATCCCAACGCGCTCTCGCCCGACGGCGCGCTGTCGCTCGCCAACTTCAGGGCCTCGCCCGATGCGCGCTACGTCGCGTATACGCTGGCGGAAGGCGGCGCCGACTGGCAAACGGTACGCGTGCGCGAAATCGGCACCGGACGCGACCTGCCGGAGGCGCTGAACTGGATGCGCTTTTCATGGCTGTCGTGGACCAAAGACAGCCGCGGGTTCTTCTATTCGCGTTATCCCGAGCCGCCGCAGGGCCGTGTGCTCGAAGCGCAGCTTTCCGGACACGCGCTTTACTACCATCGCCTCGGCACGTCTCAATCGGCGGACCGGCTGATTTACACGCGCCGCGACGTGCCGACCGCGTTCGTCATCGGCTGGGTGACCGAAAGCGGACGCTATCTGATCGTCGAGTCGAGCATGGCCGCCGGCCCCAAGAACCGGCTGTACTTTGCGGACCTCAAAGATCCGCGGCATCCGCGTATCAACGCGCCCATCAGGCCCATTGTCGAAGACGACGACTTCGAGCATTCAGCGCTCGGCAACGCCGGCACGTTTCTTTATTTGCGAACGGACCGCGACGCACCGCGCCAGAAAGTGGTCAAGATCGATTTGCGCGATCCGCGCGTCGCCGCCTGGAAGACGCTCGTCGCCGAAGGACGCGATGCCATCCGCAAAGGCGATTTCATCGGTGGCCGCATCGTGCTCGAGTATCTGACGGACGCACGCAGCCGCCTGGCATTGTTCGACCGCGCAGGCCGGCCGCAGGGCGAGATCGAGCTGCCCGAAGCGGGCAATGTCACTGAAATTCACGGCCGCGAAGATACACCGGCGATCTTTTACTCGTTCACTTCCGCCCTGTATCCAACCACGGTATACGCTTACGATCCGCGCACGCGCAAGAACACGCCGTTCGATCCACCGCCGCGGGTGGCCGATGCTGGCCGCTACGAAAGCCGGCAGTACTTCGCGACGTCCAGGGACGGCACGCGCGTGCCATTCACCGTTACCGCGCGCAAAGACATGCCGCGCGACGGCAGCAATCCTGCGCTGTTGCTCGGCTACGGCGGCTTTTCGATCAGCCAGATGCCGTTCTACCGCCCGCACGTCATTGCGTGGCTCGAGCGCGGCGGCATCTGGGTGAGTTCCAACATCCGCGGCGGCGGCGAGTACGGCGAGGAATGGTATCGCGCCGCGCGCGCGGAGAAACGCCAGAACGGATTCGACGACTTCATCGCGGTGGCCGAGCACCTGGTGCGCGAGAAATTCACGTCGCCAGCGCGGCTTGCGATTCTCGGCGGCTCCAACGGCGGCCTCCTCGTCGCAACGGTTTCGCAGCAGCGGCCCGATCTTTACGCGGTCGCGATGCCCGCGGTCGCCGTCACCGATATGCTGCGCTTTGACAAGTTCACCGGCGGGCGCGCGTGGACGCTTGAATACGGCTCGCCCGCCGATCCCGAGCAGTTCAAGCAGTTGTAATATTCGCCTCTGCACAACGTGAAGCCCGGCACCTGCTATCCCGCGACGCTCATCACCACCGCCGACCACGACGATCGCGTGGTGCCCAGCCACTCGTACAAATATGGTGCCACGATGCAGGCCGGCCAGGGTTGCAGCCGACCCGTGCTCGTACGCGTCGAAGCCAAGGCATCGCACGGCTATCGCCCGACCGACCGATTGATCGCCGAGATTGCCGATGAATGGGCGTTTGCAGCGGAACACACCGGCATGGACGCATCCAAACCATGATCAAGACCGTCGCCATCGTAGGTGCAGGGCCCGGCGGCTTCCGCCTCGTCGCGAATCTCGGCCTGATGGGTTACCGCCTGCGCCTGAACGATATCGATGAAGCAAAGCTCACGGCAATCCGCGCGCGCGGCGGCATCGACGTCGAAGGCACGCCGGGCGGATTTGCACCGCTCGAACTTGCCACGACTGACCTACGCGCAACTGTCGATGGCGCCGACCTGATCATTATCGTGTCCGGCGGGAACACTCAGCCGATCGTTGCGCGAGCTCTTGCGCCGTTGCTTGTTGATGGACAAACGATATTGCTGATGCAGGGCAACACCGGCGGATCGCTCGTCGTGCGGCGCGAACTCGATCGCGCCGGCTGCACGGCAAAAATCGAACTCGCGGAAACCGACACTTATCCCTACGCGATGCGCTCGCTCGGCCCGACCACGATGCGCCAGACAACGCAGAAACGGTGGATGCAGATCGCGGCATTCCCGGGCAATCGAAGCACCGAGGTGCACGCGCGCCTCGCTCCCCTGTTCCCCCAGGCCGTGGCCACGCCCGACATCCTGCATACCGGCTTGATGAACGTGAACGCGATACTCCACGTTGCGAACTGCCTCGCAAATGCCGGACGCATCGAGCGCGGTGGCGGCTATATGTTCTACGGCGAAGGCGTCACACCGGCCGTCGCGCGCATGTACGAAGCGGTCGATTCTGAACGCATGGCAATCGCGCGCGCGCTTGACGTCAACGTTCCCAGTCTCGTCGACTGGATCGAGCGCGCGTACAACGTGCGCGAATCAGACCTCGTCAAAACATTCCAGCGCCTGACTGCCGAACCGGACGGCCCTTATCTGGCGAACAAGGCAGCAGGCACGCTCAATCACAAGTACGTGATGGAAGACGTGCCGACGGGGTTAATTCCGATCAGCGAGTGGGGTCTGGCGACCGGAACACCGACGCCGGCTATCGACACGCTCATCGAAATGGCGCGGCTGATGACCGGCAGGACATTTGCCGATGAAGGCAGGACGCTGCGACATATGCGCATGGCCGAACTGGACACAACAGGAATGCGCGCCGTCGTGCGCGATGGCTTTCGCTGAACGAACACCAGCGGAAGCCAACGCGCGCGTTTGTTGCGCGGGTGAATCAGGACTATCCTAGCCGTCGCAGTTCGACAATAACCGGGGGAGAAGGCCATGCGTCAACTATGGGTTGCCACTGCTTGCATCGCAATTGCCGCTGCACCGCTCATCGCGCATGGCCAACCCGCGTACCCGGCGAAAAGCATTCGCTTTATCGTTCCCGTAACGACGGGCGGCCCGAGCGATCTCGTCGCGCGCCTGCTCGGCGAGAAGCTTTCGGCGTCGCTTGGCAAGCCGGTAATCGTGGACAATCGTCCCGGCGCGTCCAACACCGTCGGCGCGGCGATGGTGGCGAAATCCGAGCCCGATGGCTATACGCTGCTGCAGGCAGCGGCCAACATGGCCACCATCCATATTTTGATGACGGACTTGCCATTCGATGCCGTCAAGGATTTCGTGCCGATATCGCTTACGCATCTCACACCCTATGTGATCGCGGTGAGCTCGCAATCGGCGGTGAAGTCGCTGCCGGACCTGTTGAAGTACGTCAGGGACAATCCGGGCAAGATCACTTACGGCACGACCGGCGAAGGCAGTCCGCAACAACTCGCGACGCTATTGTTTGCGCAGACCGCGGGCGGCCTCGTCAAAATGACGGAGGTGCCATACAAAGGAAGCTCCGCCGCTCACCCGGACCTGATCGCGAACCGCATCTCGTTCATGATCGACCCCCTCGCTGCCGCGGGACCGCACATCAAAGCCGGATTTCTGCGCGCGATGGCGGTGACCACGGCACAGCGCAATCCATCCTTCCCCGACATTCCTACTGCCGCCGAGGCCGGTCTTGCCGGTTATGATTTCTCGAGCTGGGGTGGCGTGTTCGCGCCGGCCGGCACGCCGCGCGCGGTCGTGCAAAAGCTCAACCGCGAAATCGTCGCCGCACTCGGCAACCCGGAGCTGAGCAAGCGCTTCGCGGACATGGGCCTCGTTGCGAAGAGCAGCAGCCCGGAGGAATTCGGCCGCTTTCTGCAAGCGGAGATCACGCGCTGGGGCGCAATACTTGCGAAAAAACCCTGAGCGCGCCGCGCGCTGCGGGATTCTCGCTACGCCGCACCCCGTCGCGGACTCTGCCCGGTCGCCCTTTCACGGAAAAGAGCCGTTCTATTATTGTCCATGAGATGTCACCGGCGCAGGCGTAAGGGCTCTTTTTTCGATCGCAGCCGGCGTTATCTCTGCGGAGTAACAGTGCCTCCCTGCAGTCTTCGTCCGCCAAGCGGTCGATGCGGCGGTGGCGTACCGGTCGACGTTATAGAGGGTCCTTTCAGCGCCGCCGGCGAATTGAGGGCCTGCGCGATGCCGCCGGTGGAATGGGTGATGGTGCGCGAAGGCAGGCCGTCGCCGAAATCGCGCACGCCGCCGAGGAAACGCTGCGTCGACTCGTGCGGGAGGACCGGCGGGCTGCCAGGCATATCTTCGATGATTGTTGCCGCCCGTGCGCCGGCTCCCGCCGTCAGAAAGATTGCTATTCCGATATTCAGCAAAGCGGCTGCGTTCATTGTGTCACCCGAATTCACAGCGCGGTTGTAAATCCTACAACCCAGGCACGATTGCGACAGAGGCATTGTAACGGAAACCCTGCGCATGCAATGTGTGCGGCGGCTGGTCGCTATTGCCGGTTCACGCTGCGTCGCGTGGCGCTGCCTCGACGGCCGGTGTTGCCTCGGGCACCGCGGGCAACAGGTCTTCGGCGGTTTCACGCACGTGCGCCTGCATGAGTGCTGCCGCGCGCGCGCCATCCTGCATGCGCAGGGCCGAAAGTATTTCGCGATGACGCTCCTGCTTCACGCGCAGCCGGTCGAGATAAACCGCTTTGCCGCGCGCGCTGTCTTTCGACAATCTGAGCAGGGCCGCGCGGTAGAACATAACCAGCCGCTGCAAAGCTTCGAGCAGCCCGCCCAGATGCCGGTTACCGCTCGCTTCCAGAATCGCAACGTGGAACTGCGTGTTGAGCGCGAACGCGCCATCCAGATCGCCGCGCTCGATCGCCACGTCGGCGTCGGTGATCATCTGCTCGAACTGCGCGGCGGTTGCCGCATCGCAGTGCTCGGCGGCCTGTTCCGCGGCAAGCGCTTCGAGCGCGGCACGGCAGCGATAGAGCTCGACGAGGTCCGTGCGTGACGTTGCCCGCACTTCATAGCCGCCCTGCGCCAGCGGCACCAGCACGCCCTCTTGCTGCATCTTGCGCATGGCTTCGCGCACCGGCGTGCGGCTGACGTTGAGCTTGCGCGCCCACTCGATATCTTTCAGGCGCTGGCCGGATTCGATTTCACCGCTGCGGATTTTCTCCCACAGAATGCCGTGGATCTGCTCGAAGAGATGATTGCGCGCCGGCAACGCCGTCCTCGATACCGCTCTCAGTTTCGTGCTCACTTGGCTACCCCCTTCCCCCGCCTTATTCTTAGCGCGCGCCCTGCGTTATGCGGCGCAGGCCAGCTGTGTGGCATCGCGCGCTTTGTTCGCGCCGTCCCAGATGCGCGACGGGATGCAGATCTGCCCTTCGAACAGCTTTCTGCAGGTGCGCAGCAGGTTAGCTTCGGCGAGTTCGAACTTGCCGCCGGCCTGGTGCGCGTAGACCTCGACGTCGAGCGTGCCGCCCGGATGCTCGATGGCGATGACCTGGCGCCCGTTGCCATTCAGTTTCGCGAGCTTGTACGCGACGGTCCCCGGAAGGATGCACGCCACGGCGAGCGCCATAGACCCGGTGACCGAATAGGTTGCATGGCAATTGAAAGGCACGAAATCGCGCGAGGCGACGGTGCCGCCCGCGCGCGGTGCGGCAACCAGCACCGGCTTTGGTATCACAAGCGCGCTGCAGTCACCCAGGCCCATGCGCTTGCCGGCTTCGACGCGGATTTTTTCCAGCCGCGAGATCAGCTTCGCGTCGGCATCGAGCTCGGCCTTGGATTCGTACCCTGTTTTGCCGACGGCTGCGGCAGGCACAATCACCATGGGCACTGCGACGTCAATGCACGTCACTTCGACGCCCTCGATTTCCTCGCTGGTATTGCCGGTGGGCACGAGCTTGCCGGTTTTGCTGCCCACGGTTCCTGCGAAGTTTTCCTTGACCGGCACCGCTGTCCCCGGCACGCCCGCGATTGCCGCATCGCCCTCGTACGTGACCTCGCCGCCCGGCGTACGCAAGATGACTTCTATCGTCGAGTTCGTGTTTATATTGAAAATGGCAATGCGCGTTTCCGGGTGGCGCGCTGCCACCAGCCCCATTTCGATTGCGAACGGACCTACCGCCGATAGCATGTTGCCGCAGTTGGCCGAATAGTCGACGACGTCGGATTCGGGATTGACTTGGACGAACAGGTAGTCGACGTCCTTGCCCGGCCGCGAAGACTTCGACACTATGGCAATCTTGCTGGTCAGCGTTTCCGCGCCGCCGATGCCGTCGATCTGACGCTTATGCGGCGAGCCCATGGCCGCGAGCAGCACGGCATTCAGCGTTTTGCGGTCCGCCGGCAGATCGCACGCCAGTATCAGCGGGCCCTTCGACGTGCCGCCGCGATAAAGCGTCGCCGGAATGCGCGTGATCACGGCTATTCCATCCTTATATTGGCGCGCTTGATCACTTCGGCCCAGCGCGCGACGTCGTTTTGCACAAAAGCGCCGAACTCGAGCGACGTCGTGCTGGGCCGCGCTTCCAGGCCTGCGCCAAAGAAGCGCTCTTTCGCATCCGATTGTACGACTGCTTTCGAGATCTCTAGCTGCAGCCGTTCAATGACAGGCTTCGGCGTGCCAGTGGGCGCTAACACTCCGTACCAGTTGTCCGCGACGAAATCCGCGACGCCTGCTTCCTTCATCGTCGGCACGTCCGGCAGAAAAACCGACCTCGTGTTGCTGGCAACGCCAAGCGGGCGAATGCGATTGCCCTTGATGAGCGGCATCACCGCGGGCGCGGTCGCAAACATCACTTGCACGACGCCGCCCGCCAGGTCCACCGCGGCGGGACCGCTGCCTTTGTAGGGTACGTGGATCATTTTCGTGCCGGTGCGCAACAGGAACATTTCGCCCGCAAGATGCACGCTGCCGCCGGTTCCGCCCGAGCCGTAGTTGAGTTTGCCCGGTTCCGCCTTTGCAAGCGCGATGAGTTCGCGTACCGAAGTCGCCGCGACCGAGGGATGCACGACGGCGATGATGGGCGTCGTGGCGCCGAGCGAGACGGGCGCGAAATCCTTGAGCGGGTGATAACCGGGATCTTTATACAAGCTGATACCGGTCGAGAAACCGGTGTCTGCCAGCAGGACAGTGTAGCCGTCCGACGGCGCGTGCGCGGTAAGCGCGGTCCCGATGTTCCCTGCGGCGCCGGGCCGGTTATCGACCACGACCTGCTGATGCATGGATTCGCTCAGCTTGGCCGCGATGATGCGGCCCGAGACGTCGGAACCGCCGCCGGGCGACCACGGCACCACCATGCGGATCGGCTTATCGGGATAATCAGCAGCGACCGCATTGAACCCGGCTGTGCAAGCAACAACGAGCAAGCTAATGGACCATTGCAGATGTCTCATGTGAATTTCCTGTCGATTTATTTATCAGCGGCGACCGATTTGCCATGAGCTGACATTCTAGCGCAACCTAGCTGTTCGGTATACCGTATACCATTTTGTGTAACCTAATGTTATTATTTATATTTATACTCGTTATGAGCTATCTGACAGCCATCGATATCGGCCCTGCCTCGCGCCCCGCCACTACCCTTGATTTTGCGGCGCCACCAGGCGTTTTTCCACTCGCGCGCTATGACCTGGCAAAAATTCGCGCCACTTTCAGCCGCGATGAAATTGCACGCGGACCTGCTTCCATATGGCGCTACTGGATGCTGCTGCCGCAAGATGATCCGGCATCCGCGATAACAATGGGCGAAGGCTTTACACCGCTCATCGATCTCAACTCGCTCGGCCACCAGAATTTATGGTTGAAGGACGAGGGCCAGAATCCGTCGGGCTCGTTCAAAGACCGGGGCGCAAGCGTGGGTCTCACGCGCTATCGTGATCTCGGCGTCAAAGCACTGGCATTGAACAGCACCGGCAACGCCAGTGCCGCCTGGGCGCTGTATGCCGCGCGCGCAGGTATTCAGTGCGCAAGTTTCCTGCCGGCCGACGGCCAGGCATCGACGCGCAAGCAATGCAGCCTTTCCGGGGGCAGCGTGCGCGTCATCGACGTCGAAGACTGGGCCGATGTCGGCACATTGGTCGCGCAGGAATGCGCCAGACACGGCTGGCTCAACGTGTCCGCGCTGCGCGAGCCTTACCGCATCGAAGGCAAGAAAACACTCGCGTTCGAAATCGCTGAGCAATTCCAGTGGCGGCTGCCGAAAGTAGTTGTATTTCCTACCGGCGGCGGGCAAGGCGTGATTGCGCTCTACAAAGGCTTCCAGGAGCTGCGTGGGCTCGGCTGGATTTCCGACCCGGACCCGAAGCTCGTGGTCACTCAGTACTCAGGCTGCGCGCCGGTGGCGAAGGCCTTTCAGGAAAACAAGCAGCAATGCGAGCCGTGGGGCGCCATCGACATCCTCGCGGGCGGTATGAAGTCGCCGAACCCGCTTTGCGGTCCAGCGTTACTTGCGACAATCCGCCGCACGCGAGGCACCGCAGTTGCAGTGACGAACGAAGAGGCGCTGGCTGCGCAAGCCGAAATGTGCCGGACGGCGGGATTGTTTATTTGCCCTGAAGTCGCGACCACGCTGGTCGGCATTCGCAAGGCAATCGCGACCGGCGCCATTGCGGAAAACGAAACCGCAGTGCTCATCGGCACGGCGACCGGCCTCAAGTCCCTGTCACACGTGCGCGACCCGCTGGTCTAGCGGCGCTCGCGCTCAGGCCTGCAGCAAATGCCTGAGCGAGCGAACGTTGCCCACGCGCTCGATGTTCCAGATGGCTTTAACGAGTTCGTGGGCGCGCGTTTTACCCAGGATAGGCGCGCACAGATCGAACGCTTTCTCGCCGACTTCCTCGCGCGTCATCGGATTTTTTGAAGTGCCGCGCACTTCCGTGGTGTGATGGCGCAGCATGCGGCCGTCGCGCAATGTCACCTCAACAATCGCCTGCCTGCTCGGCAGCGCGCGCTCGAGCTCGTCATCACCGACCGGTTCCACGCGCTTGCGCAGCTCGAGCACCTTCGGATCGTTCATGCGCTTGAAATCGTGCGCGGCCGCGAGCGAAGCGGTGCCATCGAGCAGCATGACGGCCATCATGTACTGCAGATTGATGTCGGGCATGCTACGGTCGTTGACGGTGCGCCGGCCCTGGTGCGAGATGCGCACCGTGACTTTCTCGACGTCGTCGGCCTTGAACTTGTTCGCTTTCATGAGCTCGTAGAGCGAATCGAGCGGCGCCTGGATCGGGCTGCCGACGGTCCAGCGCTTGATGTTCGTGTTGACGACTTCGAACGTCTCGCCGAGCCCGCGCGTGAGCTCCGCGGGATTCGTCTGCGGGCCGAAGGCGAAAAAGAAATTGCGCTCGCCCGCGAACGCATCGGCAATGCCCGACATGCCGGAAGCAACCATCGTCGCGGACGCCGCCCCATTGCGCGCGGGCAGCCCGCCGAACTGGAAGGCCTTTTCGACGTGCTCGCTGTCGCGCGCATAATTCGACAGCCCGCCCGCCTGCTGCGTCGTATATGACAACACGAAGCGCACCTGCTCGGCATCGAGCCGCGCAAGCGATGCGCACGCCGCGGCGGCGCCGAACATCGGGCCGAACGAATGCGTACCGTGCCCGGCCTTCGAAAAATCGTAGCCGCCGAGCGCGAGCGACATGCGCGTGCCGATGTCATAGCCGAGCACGACCGCCCGCAGCAGCGCCGTGCCGCCAGCCTTCTCGCGCTCAGCCATCGCCAGCGCCGCAGGCACGATGCCGCAGCCGGGATGTGTCAGGGAAACCGCATGCGAATCGTCGGTCTCGTCGGCGTGGGCGAACATGCCGCCGGTCAACGCGGCATTGACCACCGAAGTGAGTATGCGCGTGCCCGGCACACTGGCCTCCGGATTGCCGCCCTGCAATTTGAGATACGCGATCGCTTTTCTTCCCGCCAGCAAGCGCGAGCCCGAGATCATCGCCGCCAGCGTATCAAGCAGATGATGGCGCGCGGCTTCCGCCGCGATCTCGGGCAGCGTCCTGTGCGCCGCACCCACGATATAGTCGGCGACCGTGCGCATCACCGGTGAAACCTCGCCCGGCTTCGCCGCCGCTTCGTTCAATTGCGCCCGCGCCGGCAAGTGCGCGGCCAGCGTCGCCGCGGCTATGCCCTTCAACAGCAGCCGCCGCTGCGGTGCAGATTCGCGTTCTTTCATGGCATTCCCCCTCTTGGATTTTTGAATTCTGATGAGTGCGCGGTTAATTGTCGGCAGCAGGTTTATGCGCCTTCGGTGCGCATGGGCACCGGATCCGGCGGCGGCCCGTCGACCTCGATGCGCTCGTATTCGGCGATGACCTGCGCGCCGAGCAACAATATCGTTGCGGCCACCTCGAAACTGAGCAAGACGATGATGGCCGTCGCAAGCGAACCGTAGACCACGCTCACCTGCGACAACGTGCTGAAATACCAGCCGAGTGCGTGGCGGATGATTTCCCACAGCACGGCCGCCGAGACGCCGCCGATCAGCGCGTGCTGCGCCGGCAGCCTGCCGACCGGCATGAAATAGTAAATGGCCGAGATCAGCAATATCTCAGCGCCGAAAGCGATGACGTAAAGCACGAACCGCGAGATACCGCTCAATGACCAGCTGTGGCCTAGTATATCGATATGCGTCCCTCCTATGCTCACCAGATCAGTCAGCACGAAAGTGCCCGCGAACAGCGCCGCGCCGATGACCACGATGTAGCCAAAAGGCAGGAGCAGCGAGACGAGGAAATGACGCCGCCGCTCGGCGACGCGGTGCAGAAAAATTACCGAGATGGCGTTCTCAAGCACCTTGAAGCCCAGCTGACTGAAGAACAGCATCGTGATAAGCAGCACCCAGCCGACGACATCGCGATGATCGAGGAAGGCGCTCAATTCCTCCACCACGGCCTCGCCCTCTCCGGGCACCACGTACTCAAGCGCGCGCCGCAGCGTCGCAAGCAGCAGTTCCTGATCGATCACGTGCGACAGCGCGATCACCATCAGAATGAGCAGCGGCACGATGGAGAGCAACGCATAATAGGCGACCGCGCCCGCCAGCAGCAGCCCCTGATTGGCACTGAACCCCTTCAGCACTTGCAAAGTGAAAGCAAGCGGCCTCTTTATGACGTGGACGAGGCGCGGATTGAGCAGTTTCATCAGCGCGTCATTTTAGCGCGTAGGCGCGGCGCGGGACCGCGCGGCGTCACCTTGCGGTATCGTGAAGCGCCGTGTGCGGGCGCGACTCGATGAACTGCATTTCCGCGCGTTCTTGCGACGGGTCGTGCCGGCTTGCTGTAATGTTCATGCGCCTGGGCTGACGGGCAGCGACCGCGGCGGGCTTCATTTTCGCGACGTGCGCGAGGATGGCCCGGTACTCGCCGTCGGTCAGCTCGCGCTGTCTGCCTTCCGCGCGCGCAAGCCTGAGCTGCTGAAGGGTGTCTTCGACTTCCGGCGGCGCCGGCAACGGGTTGACGGGATCGCCCCAGCTGCCGCGCGGCTGCGTGGCCGCCTCTTCGAATTCTTTCTCCGACGTGACCATCTTTGCTATCGTCAGGTGCGAATAGCGCATTGCCCACGTCAATGCGTCTTCGCCGAGATCGTTTTTGATGCTGCGCACGGCGCCGGCCTCGATCAGCATCGCGGCGATCTTTTCTCGTCCTTCGCGCGCGGCCATCATCAAGACGGTGGACCCGTTGGTCGATTTCCCGTTGACGTCGGCTTTTTTCTGAATGAGGAATTTTGCAAGGTCGTCGTGTCCCGCAAACGTCGCGTAATGCAGCGCGCTCCACTCCTTGCCCTCGCGACTGACCAGCGCGCCATGGTCGATCAGCCACCCTGCCGCTTCCAGCTTCCCCTTCCAGGCAGCATGCATCAATGCCTGTTCGTTAAACTGGTTGTTGCGATTGACGTCCGCGCCGTATTTGACGAAAAGCTCCATCATTCGAATGTCGCCGTGCGCCGCTGCGATCATCAATCCGGTGCCGACGCGGTCGCCTTCCATGTTGGGATCGACGCCAGCTTCCAGCCAGGAAGCCACGGTTCTGACATCGCCCTGCTCGACCCGGATGGCGAACAAAGTCGAATCCGGCGCGGCAGCAGCCATCGGGGCGCCAGGCATAACCAGAAGCAGCAGCGACGCGCACATCAGCGACCACGTGCGCCACGCATTGTTTCGCACAAATATCCGGTGTGTCTGCATCAATTTTGTCTCCTGATTGGTGTGTGGCGGCCTTGCCAAGCCATGCCTCGCAGCCTATTCTGCGAACGGTCGCTTTGTCAAAGGGATATGTCCGGCTTTCATGCGTAGCGTCATCTGGGTTGCGTTGTGCGCAAGCACGGCCGTGCACGCCGGGCTGATCGCATTTTTTCCCGCGGCAGGCGGGCGCGACCGCGCACCAAGCGCGGGCGCGCCGCGCGCAGTCATCAGTGCGCGCCTCAAGAATACGCTTGCGCCGCGCAAATCACTGCGCCAGCAATCCGCACACAACGGGCGCGCACGCCACGCTTCTGCGTCGGCGCGCCAGCCGCGCGTCGACAATGCTACGCGATTTTATCCGCCGGAAGCCGTTGCCATGGGGCTGCAGGGCGAAACGATATTGATGCTGCGCTATGGCGCCGACGGTGTGCTGATCGACGTCAGCATAGCGAAGAGCAGCGGGCACGCCATCCTCGACCAGGCCGCGCTGCGCGCCGCGCGCGCCACGCCGCGAGTAGCCGAAGGCCCTCGCGAAATGCTTTTCCCGGTGAAGTTCGAACTGCAATAAGTGTAATTTTCCGCTCAGCGCGAGGCCGCGCCGCCGAAATAAAGCTGCGCCGGGTTTTCGATCAGTATGCGCCTGCGCGTCTTTTCGTCGGGCGCCCACTGCCACAACAGGCGCATGAGCTCGAGATCGTCCGGCGGCTCCCCTTTCACCGATGGGTGCGGCCAGTTCGTCGCGAACAGCATGCGCTCGGGCCAGCGCCGCACGAGTTCGCGCGCGAGCACACCCTCGTCTTCAAAACGAGGCGGGCCGCTAGCGGACCCGTGATACGGCGCCGACAGCTTCACCCAGCAGCGGCCGCTGTCGAGCAAGCGATGCAGCGCGCGCACGCCGGGCGTATCGTTGTCGAATGGCGCAGTAAAACGCCCGATGTGGTCGATGACAAGATCGCAAGCCAGTCCCGCGAGCATCGCCTCGCGCTGCACGAGCTCTTCGCCGGGCAGCTGCAGGTTGATATTCCAGCCAAACCGCGCAAGGCGCGGCGCCATCGCGGGCATCGTCTCCCACGCCATCGCGCGGCCGGGAAACATCACGTAGCGCGAGCCCCGCATGCCCGCGGCCGTGAGCCGCGCGAGTTCCTCGTCTGCCACGTCATCCGCGATAATCGCGACGCCGCGCGCGCTGTCCCCCATTTGCCTGATTGCGTCGAGCGTGCACGCGTTGTCGGTGCCATACGCCGTCGACTGCACGACGATCACGCGGCCGAGCCCGAGGCGCTCGCGCACACCCAGATAGGCGGCGACCGTTGCATCACGCGCGGGCGCGTGCGCCTTACCGAGCGGAAAGCGCGGGTCATAGATGTGCATGTGGCAATCGCACGCGAGTGCAAGCCGTGCTGCTTCTTTGCGGATGTCAGCCATGGTTCTCCAGCCGGTTGCGCGAATATTTTTAACGGCGCGCGCGTCCGTATAATAGCCGAAACGCCCTGCACGAAAAAACCCGCTGAGGAAAACAACCTGCACGTGCTCCGACTCTGCATAACGTTGCTGTGCGCTGCGCACACCGCGGCCGTCGCGGCGCAGACTTATCCCGACAAGCCGCTGCGCATGATCGTGCCGTTCTCCGCGGGTGCCGGCTCCGACCTGCTGAGCCGGCTCATCGCGCGCAAGCTGCAGGAGGCGTGGGGACAAACCATGATTGTCGAGAACCGGCCCGGCGGCGGCACCATCATCGGCGTCGACCTCGCCGCCAGGGCGCCGCCCGACGGCTACACGCTCGTGATGGTGACGCCGTCGTTCATCATCAATGCGACCGGCGTCAAGAGTCTGCCCTACGACAGCGTGCGCGATTTTGCACCCGTTACGCTGTTCGCATCATCGCCGCTGCTGCTCGTCGCGCATCCTTCGCTGCCGGTGCGCACAGTGGCGGAACTGCTCGCGCTCGCCAAAGCGCGGCCGGCGCAGATTGCTTACGCATCGGCCGGCAACGGCAGCCCGACGCACTTGGGCATGGAGGTCTTCAAGAGCGCCGGCGCCGTCATGACGCATGTTCCATATAAGGGAGCGGCGCCCGGCGTCGTCGACCTGCTGGGCGGACATGTGCAAGTCATGATGACGACGCTGGCTTTCGTCAAACCCCACGTTGAGACCGGCAGGCTGAACGCGCTCGGCGTCAGCACCGCGAAACGTCTGACCTCATTGCCGCGCGTGCCGGCGATTGCGGAGACCTGGCCCGGCTATGAAGTGATCAACTGGTGGGGCGTGCTGGCGCCCGCTGGCACGCCGAATGCGGTTATCACGAAGCTCAACGCAGCACTGGTCGGCATGCTGCGCGACGTCGACGTCGAGGAAGTACTCGCGCGCGAAGATATCGTTCGCACGGGATCGACGCCTGCGGAATTCAGCGCTTATATCCGCTCCGAAATTGCGAAGTGGCGCGAAATCGCGCGCGAAACCGGTGTAAAGCTCGATTGAGAAAACCCGGCGCGCCCCACGGCGATCGGTAATCGTTTCGGTGCCCATGAAGTCTTCCGCGGCGGACACCGGACTCTCGATGGCGCGCAGCCATGTCGGCGTTGCATTTATGCCGGCCCGCCCGCTTATGCCTACCCAGCGCCCGCTACTACCACGGTCATTATCGCGGCCGTGATCATCGCCACTGGCATTGTTCATGCATGCCTGGGCGGCTTAGTGGGCTAACGCACAGAGCGCTTTCGTCAAGCGGTTTATCCTTCGTCCTTCGTGAGGCACCGGTGTCGCCGCACGTCGGCAATCTCGGACATCACTTAAAGAACTGGAGCCCCAATGTCAACAACTATCAAGATAATCGCATCGGCTGTCATGGCAATGGGCATGACGGCTGCCATTACTACACACGCCCAGACATATGGCGATCGCGACCGCATCCAGTTCGCACAAAGGGGCGATGAACGCGACCGCCGGGACGACAGGCGCGACGCGAACCGCGGCGACGACAGGCGCGGCAACGAAGGCCGGCGCGACTTTCGCGCAGACCGCCACGAAGGGCGCGGCGCCGGTCCTGAGCACCGCTTTTATCGTGGCGACCGCCTGCCACCCGAATACCATCACCGTCACTATGTCGTC
>JANYDM010000075.1 GCA_025363575.1 Betaproteobacteria bacterium
AAATGAATCAGTTTCTGCGGTTGCACCGGGGCGGGCAGATGCTGGCTGGCGCCGTTCATGAATCCATACCCAGGGCTGCCGAGGCCCAGTGAAATCTGCGACGTCACGCGCCAGACGTCGGCGAGCGTCGCGCCTATGATGCCGAGGTGATCGTGGGTCGCCGACAGCGGATGGATGCCGGCGGTGTTGAGCGAGCCTATCGTCGGCTTGAACCCGAATGCGCCGCAATACGAAGCGGGGCGCAGTGTCGATCCCTGCGTCTGCGTGCCGAGTCCGCAAGCGAACATGCCAGCGCCTGCGCCGGCCGCGGTGCCGCTCGACGAGCCGCCCGGTGTCCGCTTCGGGTCGAACGGATTGGTGGTTGGCCCGGAATAGCCGATCGCGAATTCGGTGGTTACGGTTTTGCCGAGAATAATCGCGCCGCCGTGGCGCAGCGCCTGCACGCACGCTGCGTCCTGTCCGGACTGCCATCCCCTGAATACTGGCGAGTTCATCTGTGTCGGCATGTCTTTGGTCGCCATGATGTCTTTGATGCCGACCGGGCAGCCGTCGACCATCGACAGCGGTGCGCCAGCCTTGTAGCGCTTCGCCGATTCGTCGGCGGCCTTGCGCCCGCCTTTCAGGTTCAGCGTGACGAACGCTTTGACGCGCGGCTCGTACTCCTCGATGTTGGCGATGCAGCGCTCGATAAAATCGCGCGGCGTCTGTTTGCCGCTCTTGAAGCCGGCGACGGCTTGCGCGAATGAAACGCTGTAGGGGTTGCTCCAGGCTTTCATCGGATACCTTTATGACCGTGTGAGATGGCGCGATAAACGATTGCTATAATGAACGCGACAAGGATTGATAATCGAGGATCGAGAATCGAAGATTGGGGATTGAGATTTCTCCAGACTCGCATTTCACACAACCCTTAATTCTGATTTGAATTCTACTCGAAAGACGCATCGCATGACTTTCCACCGCGCACTGAGCGCCGTCATTCTTGTCGGCGCATCTGTCGCCGCGTTGGCGCAGGAATATCCCGTGCGGCCGATCCGCATGATCGTCGGCTTCGCGCCCGGCGGCAGCACCGATCTGGTGGCGCGCGTGCTGGCGCAGAAGATGTCGGAGACGTGGGGACAGCAGGTCGTGGTCGACAACCGGCCCGGCGCCAACGGCATGATAGGCGCGGACATCGTCGCGAAGGCCATTCCCGATGGCTACAGCCTGGTGCTGTCCGCGATCGGGCCGATGGCGATCAACGCGAGTCTCTACAAAATGCCGTACGACATCGTTACCGAATTCGCGCCGGTCACTTACACGGGCAACGTCACCAACTTGCTGGTGGTGAATCCCGGCCTCGGCGTCAACAACGTGAAGGAACTGATCGCGCTTGCCAAAGCGCGTCCCGGCACGCTGACGTTCGGTTCGAGCGGCACCGGCGGCGCGCCGCACATGGCGGTCGAGCTGTTCAAGATGCTGGCCCACGTGAACGTCGTGCATATCCCGTACAAAGGCGGCGGCCCCGCCATAGCGGATGTCGTCGGCGGGCAGATTTCCGGCAGCTTCGCAAGCATGCCATCGGCGATTGCGTTCGTGCGCGCGGGCCGCCTGCGCGCACTCGCGGTCACCGCGCCCAAGCGTTCGCTGGCGTTGCCCGATGTGCCGACGATAGCCGAGGCCGGAGTGCCCGGCTTTTCGGTGCTCGATTGGCAAGGCTTGTTTACCACCGCGAAGACGCCACCGGCCATTATCAACAAGCTGAACGCGGAGGTGGTGCGTATACTCGCGCTGCCCGATGTCGTCGAGAAGCTTTCCACCGCCGGCGTTGAAATACAGACGAGCACGCCGAAACAGTGGGGCGACTTCGTCAAAGCGGAAATCGCGAAGTGGGGCAGGATCGTCAAGGAAGCCGGCGTAAAAGTCGATTGATAAAAAATGAAGGTGCGAGGAGAGCAGATGAACAAGAGAAACAGTCCGGTGATGGCGGCCGGAGCGGGTTTTGCATTGTTGGCCTTTTCAAGCGTCGCAAGCGCGGCGTCGCAGCCGCCGAATTATCCCAATAAGCCGGTGCGCTTCATCGCGGCCAATTCAGCTGGCGGCGGGCTTGATATCGTGGCGCGCGCGCTGTCGCCGAAACTGGCCGCCGTGTTCGGCTATCAGGTGGTCGTCGATAACCGCGCCGGCGCCGCCGGCAGCCTGGCGTCTGAAATCACTGCGCACGCGCCGCCCGATGGCCACACTATCCTGTGCGCCTCGCTTGGCGGACTCGCGGTCAACACCAATCTGTACAAGGGGCTCAATTATCACCCGCTGAAAGATCTCGCGGCCATCGGCTGGGCGACATCCCAAAGCAACGTGCTCGTGGTCAATCTCTCGGTCCCGGCCAAAACCGTGCAGGAACTGATTGCGCTCGCGCGCGCACAGCCGGGCAAGCTGACTTACGGCTCGTCGGGTGCGGGCAACGCGGGCCATCTTGCCGCGGAACTTTTCAAGTCAATGACGAAAACCGACATGGTGCATGTACCGTACAAAGGCGGCGCGCCGGCGATGATCGATCTTATCGCGGGGCAGGTACAGCTCGTATTCTCGTCGGCGCCGACCGCGGTGCCGCAGGTGAAGGCCGGCAAGGTACGGGCGCTGGCAGTCACGACCATCAAGCGTTCGACGGTACTGCCCGATTTGCCGACAATCGCCGAATCCGGCCTGCCCGGCTACGAAGCCGACAACTGGTACGGCATCGTGACCACTGCCGGCACGCCGAAGCCCATCATTGATTACCTGAATACCGAGATCAACCGCGCACTACTTATGCCCGATGTGAAGCAACTGCTTCTTCTTCAGGGTCTCGAAGTGCGCACCAGCACGCCCGCGGAATTTGGCGCGTACATGAGATCCGAATTCAACAAATGGGCGAAAGTCATCAAAGACGCAGGCATATCGGCGAACTGATGGCTGGGCACAGGCAGGCGCTCGCAGCCTGCATGGCAGGCGCAATGATGCTCGGCACGGGGAGCGCGTGCGCGCAGGATGCGGCGGGGCCTTATCCGAACAAGCCTGTGCGCCTGATCGATCCGTTTCCCCCTGGCGGCGGATCAGGTCTGGTGGCGCGGCTCGTTGGCCAGAAGCTGACCGAAACCTGGGGCTACCCTTTCGTCGTTGACAATCGCGCCGGCGCCGGCGGCAGCATGGGCACCGATATGGCAGCCAAGGCCGCGCCCGACGGTTACACGTTGCTGATGAGCACCGCGAGCGCGATGGTGATCAATCCGCACATGTCGAAAGTGCCGTACGATCCGTTGCGCGATCTCGCGCCGATCGCGCTCGCCACCACCATACCGTTGATAATTACCGTGCATCCGTCGGTGCCCGCCAGGTCGGTGCGCGAATTGATCGCGCTCGCGCGCGCGCGGCCGGGTACGCTCAACTATGGTTCATCCGGTAACGGCACCATCAGCCATCTCGCCGGTGAACTATTCAAAGCCCTGACCGGGGCGCAAATCGTGCAGGTCCCGTATAAAGGCGGCGGCCCGGCGTTGATCGATTTGCTGGGCGGGCAGGTTCAAATCACTTTCAACAACATCCTGTCCGCGCTGCCGCACGTGCGCACCGAAAAAATCCGCGCGCTCGGAGTGACGGGCGCAAAGCGCTCGCCTGCAGTGCCCGATGTGCCAACGGTCATCGAATCCGGCGTGGCGGGCTACGAAGTCGTGCAGTGGAATGGATTTTTTGCGCCCGCGCACACGCCGCGCGCGATCGTGGTCAAGCTCAATGCTGAAATCGGCAGGATACTGCAGCAGGCGGACATGCGGGACAAGCTGGCGGGCGAAGGCGCGGAGATAGCCGGCGGCACACCCGAACGCTTCAGCGCATTTATCGCGGCGGATTACGCGAAGTGGGGCAAGGTCATCAAGGAAGCGAACATCCGTGCGAACTAGGCTGCATTGCACCGCGGCCTGCGCGCTGGTGCTTATCGCAGGGGGCGTATTGGCGGCATATCCCGACAAGCCCGTGCGGCTCATCGTGCCGTTTCCGCCGGGCGGCGGCACCGACGTGGTCGCACGCGCGATCGCGTTGAAACTGACGGAGCAATGGGGGCAGTCGGTCGTCGTCGACAACCGTCCCGGCGCCGCGTCGATGATAGGCACCGAGACGCTTGCCCGCTCGGTGCCCGACGGCTATACGCTCGGCTTCGTGTCGATGTCGCACACGATCAACCCGGGCATTTACCGCAAGCTGCCGTTCGACCCGGTCGCCGATTTTGCACCGGTCATCCTGGCCGCGACGGCGCCCAATGTGCTCGTCGTGAATCCGGCCGTCGGCGCGAAGTCGGTCGCCGAACTGGTGCAAATCGCCAAAGCGCGGCCGGGCAAACTCAACTTCCCGTCGTCCGGCAATGGCGGCGTTTCGCACTTGTCGATGGAAATGCTGCGTTATGCGGCGGGCATTGATATCACGCACGTGCCATACCGCGGCGCTGGACCGGCGCTGACTTCGCTGCTGGCAAACGAGACCCAGCTCATGATGGCGACCACGCCGGTTGCTCTGCCGCAGATGAAAGCAGGGCGGCTGATAGCGTTGGCGACGACGGGTCTCAAGCGCTCGCTGCTCGCGCCCGAAATTCCAACAGTTGCCGAATCGGGTTATCCGGGCTTCGAAGCCGACACCTGGTACGGCATGCTCGCGCCGGCGAAGATTCCGTCTGCGCTGGTGAACCAGGTCAACGCCGCAGTAACGAAGATGCTCGCCGAGGCTGATTTCAAGGAGCGGCTCGCGCACGAAGGCGCCCAGCCCGCAGGCAGCACACCGGCTCAGTTTGGCGCTTACATCAAGACGGAGATAGCCAAGTGGGCGAAGATCGTGCGCATGGCCAATGTGCGGGTAGAGTAGGATCGTTTTGAGCAGCAGATCACCGCAGATACACGCAGATAGAACAAACCTCGACTCCATGAATGAAGAATTTCGTGTGTGGAGTCATCTGCGTTTATGGGCGTTTATCTGCGGCAAAATTTTTTAAACTTTCTGATTTGTTCCCACTATGGCAACTGGCAAACCCCGCGTTTACGTAATAGGCACCGGTGGCAGCATTTCGTGCGTCGGCGATTCGCGTATCGATCTGCTCAACTACAACTACGCGGATAAACACCTGACCATAGAAGAAATGGTCGGGCGCATTCCGGAAGCTGCGCAGATCGCAGAGATCCGAAGCGAGCAGTTTCTGAATGTCTACGGCGGCGACGTGTCGCCTTCGCAATGGTTGGCGCTGGGGCGTCGCGTCAACCAGATTTTCCGCGAAGATGCGCAGGCTGCGGGTGTCGTCGTGACGCACGGCACTTCGACGCTGGAAGAGACGGCGTATTTTCTGAATCTCGCGGTCAAAAGCGCCAAGCCGGTCGTGATTACCGGCGCGATGCGGCCGCCGACCGGACTCGGCACGGACGCAGACATCAATCTTTACGATGCAATCCGCGTTGCTGCCTGCCCGGAAGCGGCGGGCAAGGGCGCACTGGTCGTTCTCAACAGCCAGATCCAGGCGGCGCGCGATGCGGTGAAGACCAGCACTTCACGCGTGGAGACATTTAAGTCGGGCGAGCTCGGTTTTCTCGGCTATGCCGATTCGGACGGTAAGGTTGTATTCCTGCGCGCGCCGGTGCGTGCGCACACCGCCGCGAGCGAGTTCGACATCGAAAAGATCGCGGCCCTGGCACGCGTAGATATCGCTTATGCGTACTCGGGCGTCGATGGCGTTTCGGTAAAAGCGCTGGTTGCCGCGGGCTGCGTGGGCCTCGTCGGCACGGGACTCGGCAGCGGCAGCGCGCCACGGGCGTTTCTCGATGCATTGCGCGAAGCGCGCGAAAGCGGCGTCTGCATTGTCATGTCCAGCCAGTCGGGACACGGACGCGTCATGGCCAAGCGCACGTTTACGGAACGCGGCTTCGCGGTCGGTGACAGCCTCGCGCCCAAGAAAATCAGGATACTGCTGATGCTGGCGCTCACGCAGAAGCGCAGCACGGAAGAAATTCAGCGGATGATACTCAAGTATTAGCGTTGTACTGCAAAACGTCTCATCTCTGCACAATGCCGCTGGCATTCGTGACGAATTGCCCGAAAAAACATCTCATGGGCGTGTCGTAGTTCACTGCTCGCAGCGGGGAGACGCGGTAGCATGTAGTCGTTCATGTGTTTCCTCCCCGAGGCCGGCAGATCGCGGCCCGTTTCGCCCCTGGTAAATAACTTCCCGGGGGCGTTTTCTTTCTGGAGCGCCGGGAGCTAGCGCGGTCCGGTCTCGATCGCCTTGCTGACGCTCAGGCTTTGCCCGCCCGCCGTCGGGCACCACATCGATTTGCCGCCGGCTCCGCCTGCGACGATGATAATCAGGTCGTCGGCTTCGCATACCACCGGCACCATCGAGTTGTCGTCGTTCTGGTCGACGCAGTCTGGAATCTTCGGCCCTTTGGATTTGCCGCGGTTCTTGACGAGCCCCCACGGCTGGCGCGCGCGTTCGAACAGCGCGTTCTTCACGTCGCGCTTGCTCCACCCCGCGGCTTTTACGTAGTTCACGTGCTCGGGGCACATGACAAGCACCGGCGTGCCCTGCGAATAGATATTGTTGCCGCCGAGCGTAGCCATGGTCGACGCGATGGTGCGCATAATTTCATGCGGGTCGGTCTGCACGTTTTCGGTCGCGCTGTGCGGCGCTTCGCAGTTGATTACCGTCACGACGCTCTGATCCGCCCGAAATCCGCGCTCCACGTGCAGAGGTTCCCATGGATTCGCGTCTTCGTATTCGCCTATGCAGTACGTGTACTTTCCCGGATGGCCATGCTGGCAGAAATCGACTTCGCCCGGCAGCGCGCCGCCGAGATTGACGAGATTGAGCCGCAGGCCGCGGCCTATCGTCGCATTGGCGCGCCAGCCGGGTCCGAAGCAGCCGGTGCCATAGTTGATGTTGAGCTTCTTCACGAGCGGGCCGTTGACGATGATGAGCGGCGCGCCTGCATGCGTGGTTGTCTGGCGGTGAGCGAGGCCATAGATAGGATCGCTGACGGCTTCGATCGCCGCGACGACTACCGGCAGGTATTCCGGCCGGCAGCCGGCCATCACGCAGTTGGTCGCGATCTTTCTGAGCGTTGCGCGTCCCATCGCCGGTGGTATGACCGCGATCAATTCCTCGGCTTCGCGCCACGCCATGCCGGCCAGCATCCTGTCGATACGCTCCTGCGTCGGCGGCACGATGGGCAGACCGTCGGTCCAGCCCTGCTCGTAGAAGTAATCGTTGATCGCGTCGAACGAGTCGGGCAGGTCGATAAGCTGCGGCGATGCCGGATGGGAGATCGGCATGCTCACAATTTTGGCACCGTCGCCGGCGGCAGCGGATATTTTGCACTGCGGATCTCTTTTTCGAGCTCCTCGCTATTCGTCGTCAGCATGCGGACGCACTCCGCGGCGACATCGATGCCTTTACCCGCGACGAGTTTCGGGTCCGTGCTGCCAACTGGATGCGGAATGATAGCGATGGGCAGGCTCAAATGGCCGAGTCCCCGCGCCACCACGCGCGCGAGCGGCGCGAATGCGATGCTGCAAACAGTCGCCGTGGGAATGCCGAGATCTTCAAGTGCGGCCGCGTCACGCGCGGACCAGGGGGCCGACGATCCTCAGTGTCCTACACCGGTGATCACGGCGTCGCACGATTGCGAGAGCTCCGCAATGAAAGGCGCGCCCTGCGCGGGAAATTGCTTGTCCCACAGCCTGACCTCCTTGACGCCCAACTCGTGCTTGAGTACTGTGCCGATTGCGTTGACGACGTCGTCGGAAAATTCCTTGCCGTTGTCGAGCAGCGCGATGCGCGCGCCGCGCAGCGATTTGAGGCGCGGCGCCAGTTTTTTGGGCGGCGCATCCGGCTCTCCCGTCGGACTCAGTACCTGGGTGCGGGCTCGATCGTCTGTGGTCATGCTGTTCTCCTGGCTCGCATCGGTGGAGCGGATTTGAATTATAGGCAGTGCTCATAGCGCGCGCAAACGCGAAGGCCGCGCCGCGCGCGTACATGAACTTAAATTCGGCGTCCGGGTCTTTATATGGATTCAGCGACGATCAGTATCAGAGTGAGGAGCATCACGATTATGCGCATCTTAGCGATAGCCGCGGCATTGTCAGTGCTATCGGCGGCAGCGACGGCGGCAGAGCCCGCAGCGAAAGCGTCGGCGAGAACCCCCAGGCCGCCGCACGCAGTGCAGCCGGGCAAGAAAAGCCCGGCGCTCGAAAAATTCAGCTGCAGTACCGGGCCCAACGACGAACAGGTACGGCTGATCGTCGAAGCCGTGAAAGGGCGCGCGATGGAGTTCGCTTTTTACAGCCGGCTCGGCACCCGCGTATGTTCGATACACAGCCGGCGCGGCGACGGGCAAACGAATTGGGAGGATGCGGAAGGCGCGGGTGGCAAAGCGCTTGTCAGGCTGCGGACCGGCAACGCATTACTCGAATACGAGGCCGGTCATGTGAAGCTCACGTTCAGCAATGTCGAGCGCATGCCTTATTGCGGCATGTACGGCGACCTGAATGGCGTTATTGAAGCGATCATCAAGAAGCCGGAGTGCGGCATGCAAGGCTTGTTCGAAGGCGCCAACGAACAGGAGCCCAAGCCTAAGCCCGCGGCATCCGCGGCGCCGGGTGACTAAATTACCCCCGTTCGCCCTGAGGTATCGAAGGGCGGACGCTGATGCGGTCGAAGTTGCGGGCGCTTCTACACATCAGTGCGAACGGCAACCTCACTTCCTGCGATATTTATCGTAGATTACGCCGCTCGAGTGCAGCGCTGCGACGTCCGTATCGCTGTAGCCCAGCGTCTTCAGCACGTTGTCCGAATGTTGACCCAGCCACGGCGCGGCTGAGCGCGTCTTCGTGAATTCGACGCTGGTCTTCACCGGCGAGCCCATGTTCTTCATGCGGCCGATTTTGGGATGATCGATTTCCGTGACCATGTTGCGCGCGACGATATGCGGATCGGCGAGCGCCTGCTCATACGTATAGACGGGACCGGCGGGAACTGAAGCGGCATCGAGCTTCGTCACCCAGTGCGCGGTCGGCGCGGTCATGAAAACTTTTTCGATCTCGTCCTGCAGCGCGTCGATATTTTTCATGCGCGCGGATAGGGGATTGAAGCGCGCGTCTGCGAGCAATTCGGGTTTACCGAGCACCTGGGTGCAGAAATTGGTCCACAGCTTGTCATTGTTGCCGCCGACCGTGACATAGCCATCCTGCGTTTTGTATGCCTGATAAGGTGTCGAGCGGCGGTGGCGCGTACCGCTTGCGAGCGGCAGTTCGCCGCCGCCGAAGTAGGCGCCGAATTCCCAGAATGTCCATGCCATACCGGCTTCGAGCAAGGACGTCTCGAGATAAATGCCTTCGCCGGTCTTCAGCTTCTTGATATAGGAGCCGAGGATCGCATAGAGCGCAGTGGTGCCCGCGGCGATGTCGTTCATCGCAATGCCGACTTTGGCCGGACGGCCGTCGGGCTCGCCCGTCATGCGCATGATGCCGCTCATGCCCTGCGCGATGATGTCAAAGCCGCCTTTCTTGCCGTAAGGGCCGGTCTGGCCGAAGCCGGATATCGACGCGTAGATCACGCCGGGATTTATCTTCTTGATGGCCTCATAGTCGATACCGAGCTTTTTCGTCACGCCGGGGCGGAAATTCTCGACGATGATGTCGGTCTTCGCCGCCAGTTGCATGAAAATTTCTTTGCCCTGTGCCTGCTTCATATCGAGCGCGAGGCTTTTCTTGTTGCGGTTCAGCACGGCGAAGCAGTAGCTCTCGTCGTTGACCTTGGGCTCGAAGCGGCGCGAACCATCGCCTTCGGGAAAGGTCTCAATCTTGGTCACGTCGGCGCCCATGTCGGCGAGCATCAGCGTGCAGTACGGTCCTGCCATGATGGCGGTGAAGTCGAGGACTTTCACGCCGTCGAGCGGTAGCGACATTTCGGGATCTCCTGAAGCGAACGGGTGCAATGCGTGCTATCGTGGCGCCGATTTTATCCCAACGAGCCTGATTGAACCGGCTGTCCGTGTTTCCGATTATGGATGCTGAGTAACAATCTGAAAATCCGGAGGAGCATTTGAAACGCTTGCTTGCATTAACAACGCTGGCCCTCGCTGTCGGGAGCGTGTTCGCCCAGTCCTATCCGAGCAAACCCGTGCGCGTCGTGATCCCATGGCCGCCGGGCGGCTCTAACGACGTCGTCGGCCGTATCGTGATGCAAAAGGTCGCTGAGTACGCCGGCCAGCAATTCATCGTCGACAATCGTGCCGGCGCGGCCGGCAGCATAGGCGCCGAAGTCGTGGCCAAGGCGCCGCCAGACGGTTATACGATCATGGTCCATTCGACCAGCCACGTCGGCAACGCGCACCTTTACAAGAAGCTGCCGTACGACACGCTGAAAGATTTTGTCGGCGTTGCGTTGCTCGCGGCGCAGCCCGGCGCGCTGACCATACACCCGTCATTGCCGGTGAAGACCGTGAAGGAATTCATTGCGCTCGCCAAGGCGCGGCCGGGCACGATCAACTACTCGTCTTCGGGCAACGGCAGCGCGCCGCATCTGTCGATGGCGCTGCTCGTCGCCATGACCGGTATTAATATCGTGCACGTGCCGTACAAGGGTGGTGCGCCGCAGGTCACTGCGCTGGTGTCCGGAGAAACGCAGGCCTCGCTTGCAACGGTGTCGACGGTGCTCGTGCACGTGCAGTCCGGGCGCCTGCGCGCGCTCGGCGTTTCGTCCGCGAAGCGCTCCGGCACCTTGCCGAACGTGCCGACCATTGCGGAAGCAGGCGTGCCGGGTTACGAGATGAGCCCGTGGATCGGCGTCTTCGTGCCGACCGGGACGTCGAAAGAAATCATTACCCGCCTGAATACCGAAATAAACAAGGCATTAAAATTACCGGACGTCAGTCAGTTGCTCGCAAGCCAGGCGCTCGATGCGCTGGGCGGCACGCCGGAAGAGTTCGACGCGCGAATCAAAATCGATTACGAAAAATACGCGAAGCTGATCAAGCTGACCGGCGCGAAAGTGGATTAAAAAGCGGGGTTGAAGAGCGTGGATTGAGCGACTACATTAAAATAAAAATCCTCAGTCTTATTTTCTCATCGCGTCTACCGCGGTCATGAAGCCCTTGCGGAACTCTATCGGGTGCGACACGTTGTTGACGGGCGACTTGTCGCCGCCGGTGCCCGAGATGGTGATCGAGCCGTAGTCAAGCATGCGCCCCATGATGCCCTGGTCGACCTGGATGCTCTCGACCTTCTCGAGAAACATTTCCATGGTGTTGCGCTGGATCAACCCGGATTTGACGATGATGCGCTTGTTGGTGACGGCAAGCTCCGTTGAGCGATACTTGATCCACACCCAGAGCCACACCACCAAGCCGAGCCCGACGGCGGCGAGCAGCAGCAGGCCGAGCAATATCCACCAGAAAAACGACCACAAACTCAGATGACCGCGGTAAAGCACCATCTCGTCCTTGATCAGTACTTCGTCGACGTATGAGCTCATAGGCTGCTATTGTTCTACAGTTGCGCGCGTAATGCCAGCGCAACACATCCGCGCGGTCAATTTTTCAAACGGGGCGTGACGATGAAACTGAAACTGTATGGCTCGCAATTCTCACCCTACGTGCGCAAGGTGCGCGTGCTCCTCGCCGAAAAGCGCATACCCTGCGAGTTCGTTCTCGAAGACCCGTGGCCTGACGACAGCATGATCCCCACGCGCAATCCGCTCGGCAAAGTGCCGGTGCTGGAAATCGCGCCGGGGAAATTTCTGTTCGAGTCGCCGCATGTCGTGCACTACCTCGACAATCTCGACGGCAAGCCGCTGCAGCCGCCGGACCCCGCCGGCTACTGGCGCTCGCAATGGTGGCAGGCCCTTGGCCACGGGATGATCGACGCAACTGTTACGCGGATACTGGAGACGCGGCGTCCCGCCGACAAGCAGATGCTGGAAAAAATGCGGCGTGAAGAGGCGCGCATTGCGCGTGCGTTCGAAGCGGCCGGCCATGAATTCGCCGGCGGCACCTATCTCGCGGGCAATTCTTTCACGCTAGCTGATCTCGTCATGGGCGTGGCGTGCCAGTACATCGACTTTCGCTATCCGCATGAATGGCGCGGCAGTCATCCGCGGCTTAGGCAATGGTTCAGCGACATCGCGGCGCGGCCTTGCTTCGCCGATACGCTTCCGCCGGGATTCGTGCCGGTCGCCTAGACGGATTCGATTCGCCCGCCCGACCGCCCCCGGTTGCCGCTCCGGGATTACATCCGCCGTCCTACGCGGGAATAAGAAAACGCCGACAGTCCGCGTAAGCTCGCTGCCGCATCCTGTGCGTTCGAAGGATTGCGCAAAGGACGGCCATGGATATTCAGAAACAGTCGAATGACGAGCTGCAGAAAGTCGCCGAGCTGATCGGCGATATCAAGTTTGCGATGTTGACCACAATGGAGGCGGACGGCAAGTTGCGTGGCCGCCCGCTATCGACGTTGCAGATCGACGCGCACGGACAGTTGTGGTTTTTTACGTCGATGACCTCGCCCAAGATCAGCGAGATGGCAAACCACAGTCAGGTAAGCGTGAACTATGCGCATCCGGGCAAGCAGGACTACGTTTCAATTTCCGGCACCGGCGAAGTAGTGCGCGATCGCGAGAAAATGAAAAAGCTGTGGACGCCCTGGATCAAGCCGTGGTTTCCGCAGGGGCTGGACGATCCCGATCTCGTGCTGCTGAAAGTGGCCATCGAAGAAGCGGAATATTGGGATGCCCCGGGCAGTGCCATCGTGCGCGCTTACGGTCTTGCCAAGGCGATGGCGACGGGCGATACGGACGCCTTGGGAACGAACAGAAAACTCAGCGCATAGCGTAGCGGTAGATGCGGCTTTTCCAATTGCAGGATTAGATGCGGATCTCGATTATCTTCCTGCCGGCGCGTCAGCGTCTGTCTGCTTTTCCATTTTTTCAATTCGAAACCCAAGATTCGATCTTATACCTATAAGTTGAACCTGGTCGCCAGGTGCAAAGGTGTAAAACGACGATTTACTTAAGCACATCGATAATCTAGTCGCCTCTGTTTCAACCATAACCTCGTAGTGGCATGATCTCTT
The DNA here is from genome assembly GCA_025363575.1 of Betaproteobacteria bacterium. The sequence continues at coordinate 13,117 of JANYDM010000075.1, forward strand.
TGTTTCGCGCGGTTCTTCAACCCATTTGATGGTGCCAAACTGAGAATGCGCTTCTCCGACAATTCCTGTGATCGTTCTGGAAATTGTCGGCCCGACGCTCATGCGCGTGAAGACATAGACCATCGGCGTGGACACGACAATTAGCAACAAGAAGACAATTGGCCTAGTCGTCGTATGAGAAGAAGGCAGAGAAGTATCCCGGCTTTCGCGCAGTAGCCGCCTGCGGTGTAACCACGGCATAAGCAGTAGCCAGACAATCACCGTTAGCTTGCTTATGTATTTAGCGAGTATGTAACCGTCGTTGTAATTGATCCACCGGGCGCGCGGTAGATAAATGAAGAGACCGCAGGTTCCAATAAGCGCGATCGCTGTGCCGATTGGAAAGTTTTTTAGCACGAGGGCTTAATTGACGACCGGCGGATGCGTCACGATGGATTTCAATTCCGGCGTCGGTTTCGTTAATTTCGAGAGATCGGGCCGCGGGCGTTTTAGCGCAGGTATCGAGTTGAACGCCTGCTCCATGGCGTGCGATGCACCGAGAAGCGCGCGGTCGCCGCGAAACGGGCCGACAACCTGCAACCCGAACGGCATGCCCTTGTGGTCGACGCCGCAGGGCAGGGCAATGGCCGGATTCGTGGCGAGCGTGGTTACGTAGGTCAGTGCCAGCCAATGGTAATAATTGTTGAGCGGCTTGCCGTCCATTTCCGCGAGATACGATTGCGACCACGGGAAAGGCGACACCGGCGTCGTCGGCGCCAACACGAGATCGTAGTCGCGGAACGTCTGCTGAAAGCGCCGGAAGATGCGCGTCTGCTCGAGATGCGCCCAGCACATGTCGGCGAGCGTCATCTTCGCGCCCATTTCGTAGTTCGCGCGCACATTGGGGCCGAGCGTGTTCGGGTCTTTCTCGTAAGCGTCGCGGTACTTGGCGACGTAGTTGGCCGCGCGTATGACGTCGAAGCAGCGGTCGGCTTCCTTGAAATCGAGAGCGACTTCGTTGCACGATTTGAACAGATGCCGCATCGCTGCGACCTTGTCGCGAAAGACTTTGCGTATCGTCTTGTCGACCGGGCACACGCCGAAATCTTCCGTGTAAGCAACGCGCAGAGCACCGAGATCGCGCGCTTGCGGGACGGCGAACTCAAGTGGATCGACCGGATACGACAGCGGGTCGCAATCCTCCATCGCCGCCTGCGCGGCGAGCAGCTGACAGGCATCGGCGACGGTGCGTCCCATCGGGCCTACGACGGAGATCGGCGTCCAGCCCAGTCCGCGCCGCTCGACCGGCACGAGGCCCGGCGAAGGACGAAAGCCGACGACGCCGTTGATCGCCCCCGGAATCCGCAGCGAGCCGCCGGTATCGGAGCCTGTGCAAATCGGCAGCATGTCGCAGGCGAGTGCGACGGCCGAGCCGCCTGACGAGCCGCCGGCGTTCAACATCGGATTGAATGGATTGCCGGTAGCGCCCCACACGACGTTGCGGCTATTGGCGCCCGCGCCGAATTCCGGCACATTGGTTTTGCAAACGACAATGGCGCCCGCGGCGCGCACGCGCGCAACCATCGCGCTGTCTTTTTCCGGCACGAAGTCGCGATAGAGCTGGGAGCCGAAGGTCGTCAGCAGACCGCCGGTCTCTTCGAGATCCTTGATGCCCGTCGGCAGGCCATGCAATAGGCCCAGCGGCTCGCCGCGCTGCGCGGCTTTTTCTGCGGCCTTCGCTTCCTTGCGCGCGCGGTCGTAGCAAGTCGCCGTGACGGCGTTTACCGCGGGATTGATGTGCGCGATGCGCTCAATGCAAAGTTCGAGCAGCTCGACTGGCGAGATTTCCCTGGTGCCGATGCGGCGGCGCAGTTCGACTGCGGATTCGGCGAGCAATGCATCGTTGGCTGACATGGTTGCGTTTTCCCCCTGAATGACCACGTAGTATGCCAAGATATTGTTCGCCAGGCGCGGGGCAGGATAATTTCAGGAGGGCAGCGTGGCAGTGACCGTACGTATCGTGTGCGCCGTATCGCTGTGCGTTGCAACGGCCGCCGTATTCGCCGCCTATCCCGACCGGCCGCTGCGCTACATTCTCGGCAGCGCAGCCGGCGGCGGGCCGGATGTCGCGTCGCGCGTCGTCATGGCTGAATTGAGCCGACAGACCGGGCAGCAGGTCATCGTCGACAACCGCCCCGGCGCGAGCGGCGTGCTCGGCATGGAATTGATTGCGCGCGCGACGCCCGACGGTTACACCATGGGCCACGGCAATATCAACACGATGGCTATCAACCGCAGCGTGCTGGGCAAGTTGCCGTACGATCCCGACCGCGACCTGCAGGCGGTGGTCCTCATGTACAACTCGCCGAACCTGCTCGCGGTGACACTGACGTTGCCGGTGAAGTCGGTGCAGGAGTTGATTGACTACGCGAAGAAGAACCCGGACAAGCTGGCATTTGCCTCGACCGGCAACGGGTCGAGCGTGCACGTCGGCATGGAGCTTTTCAAGCTGATGACCGGTACGCAGATGGTGCATGTGCCGTACAAGGCGGCGATGGTGGCGATCACGGATCTGAGCGCGGGACGCGTGCAGTTGATGGCCGATAATATCCAGTCGATAGGCCCGCACGTAAAGACGGGCAGATTGCGCGGACTCGCTGTCACCAGCGGGCGCCGCGTACCGGCATTTTCCGACTTGCCGACCGTCGCTGAAGCCGGCGTGCCGGGATTCGATGTCAGCGCCTGGGCGGGCGCGGTCGTGCCGGCCGGCGTGCCGAAGCCGGTGATTGCGCAGCTCAACGCCGAAATCAACAAGGCGCTGGCGACTGCCGTGGTGCGCGAAAAATTTCCGGAGATGGGTCTCGAAATCGTTGGCGGTACGCCCGAACTCTATGCGGCGCATATAAAAAGCGAAGCGGCGAAGTGGGCCGATGTGGTCAAACGGTCGGGCGCAAAGATTGACTAGACCTTTGCTTGGCGCGCGAAGACGATCAAGCTTTGCCGGGCTCGTCGGCTGCGGCCGGTACTGTTTCAGCGGCGATGTTTTTCGCCTGCCATAGCGACACCGGCGGAATCCGGCTGGCGATAAAAGCGCCTAACGCGGTGACGCAGGCGGCCATCGCGAAGGCTATGTGGAACGCATGCGTGACCGCCGTAGCGGGCGCGCCGGTGTCGGCCTGCGCGAGTTTAGAGATATCGACATCGGGCATCAGCGCGTAAACCACGGCGCCGAACAATGCGGCGCCTGACGCGGCGCCCACTGACCTGAACAGCGAGACCATGGACGTGACTGCGCCCAGCCGCGTGCGCCCGGCCACCGTCTGCACCACGACCTGATTGATCGGCATGATCACGCCAAAGCCGAGGCCGGTGATGAATCCCAGGAAGCCGACCACCATCGGTCTGGGCGCGAGCATGGCAAGCACCAGTAATGCTGCGCTCGACAGCGCGAGCCCCGACACCGGCACCCACTTGGCGCGCCCGGTGCGAGCGACGAAGCGTCCTGCCGCCAGTGAACCGAGGACCATGCCGGCCGTCAGGGGCAACAAGAGCAGGCCCGAATGCAGCGCGCTGACGCGGTGGCCAAGCTGCAAATAGATAGGCAGAAAAAATACCATCGCGAACATGCTGGATGCAAATATCAGCGTCGTGATCAATGACAGCAGGATGGCTTTGTCGCGCAGCAGGTCCACCGGCAGAAATGGCGCTGCATTGCCGCGTTCGCGCACGACCAGCATGGCAAGCGCCGTGATCGATATCGCCAGCAGCATGGCGCTCGTCGCTGACAGCCAAGCGAAATGATGTCCTCCTGAAGTTAGCCAGTAAAGGCCGGACACCGTGCACGCTGCGAACAGCAGGATACCCGGGACGTCATGCGCGCTGCGCTGGCCCGGATGCGGCTCGCCGCGCGGCAGTTTGCGCAGGCGCCAAATCGCGAACGCGGCCAGGGGTAGATTGGCGAGGAACAGCCAGCGCCAGCTCAAGTGCGATACTACGATGCCGCCGACGATCGGGCCGCTGACGCTGGCCAGCGTAAACACCATCGCAAAGTAGGCCTGATAGCGCACGCGCTCGCGCGGCGCGATGAGCTCGCCGATCAGCGCCTGCGACAGCGTCATGAGGCCGGCGCCGCCGAGGCCCTGCACGACGCGCGCGGCGATCAGCTGCGGCAGTGATTGCGCAAGACCGCAGACGAGCGACCCGAGCGTAAAAATGCCCACCGCTACTAGCAGCATTTCGCGGCGGCCGCGCTGGTCGCCGAGCCGGCCATAGAGCGGCACCACCGATGCGGACGACAATAGATAAGCGACTGCGATCCACGACGTGTCCGTGAGCCCGCCCAGCGACGCCGCGATCGCGGGCGTTGCGGTCGCCAGCAGCGTCTGATCGACGGCCGCCATGAACATGGGCAGGAATACCGCCATGAACAGATTCAGAAACTGTTCGCGCGTGACTGTGCTGCCGGGCCCGGCGGCGGCTGGAACCGGAACTGCGGAAGCTGTGGATTTCATTGCATCTTGTTCTTGGTTGGATGCCACAGCAGATATGACCGGGGCCGCGCGCGGCGGTTCACACCGCGCTCAAGCACTGCAAAAGCCCGTGCTGCGTCGAGCTCAGAAATGCCGCGAGGCCGTGACCGGTTTTACCGCGGGATCGAGTTTCAGTTCCAGTAGCGTGTTCGCTTTGACTGTGCCTTTGAGTTTCGCGAGAAATACAGTCAATTCGTTTTCGCTTGCAGCTTTTGCATACTTCCAGTCGTAAAGCGTCGCGAGTCCGCTGAAATCGATCACCGGCGGTTCGATCGTGAAGAGGTCGAGCGGTTTGCCGGTCAGCCGGCTCGCCGCTTCGTTGAGTGTGGCGTAGCGCCGATTAGACAAGACGACCAGCAGGAGTTTCGCGCCGTGATGCGCCGCGGTCCACAGCGCTTCGCTCGCGTAGAGCGCCGAGCCATCGCCGATGATCGCGACGACCTGCCGGCCGGGATTGCCGATTGCCGCGCCGACGGAAGCCGCCAGTCCCCAGCCGATGCCGCCGCTGCCGTTGATCAGGTATTCGCCTGCGCGCAGGTTCATCCATTGCCGCACGTCGGACGTGGAAAGCCCGGACTCGTCGAACCAGATTGCATCGGGAAATGCCGCGAGCAGCGCGTGCACGGCGCGCGACGGATGAAATATTTTTTTCTGCGCCGGCGGCAACGCGGTATGCAGTCGTTGCGGCTTAATCGCGGCACGTTTAATGTCGAGCGCGCGAGCGATGGCGGTGAGGCCGGCGCGCGTGTCCGTCACCGTCGCCAGATCGAATTCGCCATCGACGGCGCGCGCCCGCGCATTGTTGCCGATCCAGAGCTTGGTTTGCGGCAGGCTGACCTCGCTGTAGAGCGTTGTTCTCATCCCGGTGCCGCCGACGAAAAACAGCAAATCGTGATGCGCGAGACGTTCGGAAATCTGCTTGAAGCTGGGCGGCAGATAGCCCGCATAGCACGGCGACGAGCTGTCGATGGGCAGTGCCGCGGTGTAGGGCGCGACATAGACCGGCGCAGCCAGCGCGCGGGCCAGTTTATCGAGCTCGTCACTCGCATTGTTCCAATGCACGTCTTCGGCTGCGATGAATGCAGGGCGCTGTGCTTTCTTCAGCGCGCGTGCATAGCGTTGCGCTGTCATCGCGGTTAGCGCAGCGAGCGCCGGGACGTCGATGCGCGGCGCTTTGGCAGTGAGTTCCAGTTCGAGCAGATCGGGCGGGCAGATCAGCGCCACCGGGCCGAACGGCGGCGTCATTACGGAGCGCAATGCATTGCGCAGGTTCGCAACCGCATCCGATCTCGTATTGAGGCCGAACACGGCTTTGCAGACCGAGCCCGCCATCTTCTCGAGTGGCCCCCACAGGATAGGCTGCGTATGCAGAAAGCGGCGGTCCTGTCCGCCGACCAACACGAGCAGCGGAGTTTGCGCGATGCCGGCGGTGTAGAGGCCGCCCATGCCGTTGCCCAGGCCCGGCGCGACATGCAGATTGACCACGCCGAGCGTGCGCTTCGCGCGCGCATAGCCGTCGGCCATCGGCACCGCGGCGACTTCCGATAGCGCAACGACGTAGTCGAGCTGGCGGCGGCGCTCGCACATGCGCACGAGCGGAATTTCGGTGGTGCCGGGATTGCCGAAGATATGGCGCACACCATTGGCTTCGAGAGTCTGCAGCAGCAGTTCGGCGATTTTCATAGAACGTTCTATGCCATGCGTCGATTTCGATTGCAAGCGCAGTCGCTGAGCCCGCTATTCGAAGCGCAGGTGGTTGTCGCGCGCGACTTTGCCCCACTTGGCGGTTTCCGCGCGCAGAAATTTCGCGAATCCGTCCGGCGTGTCAGTCTTGGGTTCAGCGCCTTCCTGGCCCAGGAGGTCGGTCATGAAAGGTTCGCGCTGGATTTTCACGAATTCGGCGTTCAGCCGATTGATGACCGAGGCAGGGGTCCGCGCCGGTGCGACTACACCCCACCAGCCGACGAATTCATAACCGGCAACGCCCGACTCGGCGACCGTAGGCACATTGGGCAGGCTCGCGGAGCGCCGTACGGACGATACCGCCAAGGCGCGCAGTCGGCCTGACTTCAGGTGCTGCTGCACGGACAGTATGGTGGTGAAGCCCAGCGGCACGCGGCCTGAAAGCAGATCGAGCATTGCCGGTCCGCCGCCCTTGTAATGAATCGGCGTCATCTGCATGCCGCTCAGCGCAATCAGCAGCTCCATCGGTATGTGCGTGGAACTGCCGCTGCCCGAAGTCGAGTAATTCAGCTTGCCGGGGTTTGCTTTGACATAGTTGACGAGATCCGCAACCGACGCGACCGGCAGGGATGGATGTGCGACCAGCACGGTCGGCGATGTCGCCAGCAGCGAAACCGGCGCAAAATCGTGCAGCGCGTCGTAAGGCAGTTTGCCCATCATCGCCGGATTGATCGCGAAGTTGATGTTGACCATCAACAACGTGTAGCCGTCGGGCAGGGCGCGCGCTGCCATCTCGGTGCCAATGACCGCGTTCGCGCCGCCGCGATTGTCAACGACGACGGACTGATTGAGTTTTTCCGCCAGTTTGGCGCCGGACAAGCGGGCGACGATGTCGTTGGTGCCGCCAGGGGCGAACGGCACGATAAAGCGGATGGGACGGTCGGGATACGACTGTGCGCACGCAATGCTCGGGGCCAGAATGCAGAAAACCGCCAGGCTGCGGCGCAGAAAATCGATGCTCACAACTTTGCTCCTCTGCGCTGCCCCGTTGTGCAGGGCCGGTGACTACGCGTGGCGCTGGCCCGGCAGCACGAGCTTGCACATGCTGCGCCGCGTATTTTGAAAGAGTGAGCGCATCTTGGCGGTCCATGGCGTCTTGCGTGCCTGCAGACCGGCGGGGCTTTCGAATGCGTCTTTGTCCGTCAACTCGTACGCAGTCAGGTATTTCGGGTTGCCACCGACCGCGGCATAGCGCCGCGCACGAATAACGCCGTTCACAGTCACCAGCCGCGGCAGATGTTCGTTGTCGTACCACTCATTGTATTCATCGACGATAGTGTCGGGTATGTCGGTTTGTACGATATAGAGCCACGGCGTATCCTCTGCCGGTTTCGCGCCGACGTCGCGCATCAGGCGGAAATTCATGCGCTCGCGATCTTCGCCATAGAACGTGCGGATCCGGCGCGACCACGGGGTGGGATTGGCGACGACTTCCTGGAACGCGGGGCCGGGCTCGAAATGCTCGTCGGCGACGTCGTACCAAGCTAGATACTTCGGCTTGGCGTCTTCGACCACATAGCGGCGCGCGCTGCTGACGCCCGGCAACCCGACCATCTGGTTGATATGCTCGAGGTTGTACCAGGCGTTGAATTCTTCTTCGCGTTCCAGCGGAACGTGCAGCCAGACAGTGACGAGCGCTTTTGCTTCGGCCATTTGGAATCAGGATTGAGGATTGAGGAGTGAGGATCGAGATTTGAGTTAAAGATTGAACGCTCCTCAATCCTCGCTTCTTAAACGGCGGCGCTGCCTCGCACGGTCGTGCGGTGCATCAGGCGCCGCAACGGCAGGTCGTAATCGAAAGTCGCCTTGTGCTGCACGGAGCAATTGTCCCACAGCAGAAGATCGCCCGCCTGCCAGTGGTGGGTATAGACAAATTCGGGCTTGATGATGTGCTGATAAAGCTCGGCGAGCAATGCATCGCCTTCTGCTTTCGGCACGCCGACGAGGGCCGACGTGTGGGCCTCGTTGATGAACAGGCCTTTACGTTTGGTCACCGGGTGAGTGCGCACGACGGGCGTCTCGACGTCCGGCACGGTCTTTAACTGTTCCTCGGACGGCATGTGCTCCTGGATTACGCGCCCGCCGCGCGCTTCTTCCTCTTTCTGCACTTGCATATTTTTGGTGCGGTAGTAACGGTAGCTGTGCACGTTCTTCAATCCCTGCAGGCGGGCTTTCGTCGCCTCCGGCAACGCCTCATAGGCTGCCGTCGTGCTGGCAAAACTGGTATCGCCGAGGACGCGGCCGTCCTTGACGGGCACTTCGGCGGCAAACAGCGCCGACAGCATGCTCGGTTCGGCCTTGTACGAGAGATCGCTGTGCCAGAAGCGGCCGGCATCCTGCGAGCCGATCGCTTTGCCGTGTTCATCGAGCAAGTTGGAGACGACCAGAATCTCCGGATGGCCCGGCAAGCGGCTTTCCTTGCGCACGTGCTGCTCGAGTATGCCGAAGCGGCGCGTGAATGCGACTTGCTGCGCGGGCGTGATCTTCTGGTTGCGAAAAAAAGCCACTTCATTGTCGAAGAAAATTTCCGCGATGCGGGCAAACGTTTCGTCGTCGAGCGGCTGCGAGAGGTCGACGCCGCAGATTTCGGCGCCCAGGTGTTTGCCGATGCGCCTGACAGTGATGTTAGGTCGGGTAGCTGTAAGCATGAATGACTCCTTGGGGGTAGGTGGAGACGCGGTGCATTCCCAGTCAGGCCGCCACGTTAACAGCGATCGACCATGTAATAAAATGATAAAACCGTATATTTCTATACATTTCCGATATAGTGAGCGGGCTGTGACGCTGAAACAACTCAGGTTCTTGCGCGAAATCGCGCGCCAGTCGCTGAATATCTCCAGTGCGGCCCTGGCGCTGCACACCTCGCAGCCCGGGGTCAGCCGTCAGTTGCAGGAACTCGAGCGTGAGCTCGGCGTCGACTTGCTCGTGCGTCGCAAGAACCGCGTGCTCGCGCTAACGGCCGCAGGGCAGGCTGTGCTGGTGTCGGCGCGGCGCATGCTCGACGAGGCGGACAACATCCGCTTGATTGCGGAGGACTTACGCAACGAGCGCGGTGGACGCCTGGCGCTGGCCACCAGCCATTTGCATGCGCGCTATACGCTCTTGGCGCCAGTCAAGGAATTCACCAGGCGCCATCCCGAAGTGCAACTGCACCTGCTGCAGGCAGATCCGGACGAGGTGCCGCGATTGATAGAAGCCAACGAAGCCGACGTCGGCATCAGCACCGACGTGACCGGCTCGCATCCGGCGCTGGCGCTGCTGCCCAGCGGCGTGCTTCGTCGCAGCGTCATCACGCCGAAGGGGCATCCGCTGGCGGCGAAAAAGAAAATCACGCTGGCGGATGTCGCGCGCTATTCCATCGTCGGCTACAGCCCGCGCTCGCGCGGCGGCCAGATCATCGCGAAAACCTTTCGCGATCACGGCATCGAAGCGCGCTTCGTCGTCAGCGCCAGCGACTCAGACGTCATCAAGGCCTACGTCGAGGAGGGGCTGGGCATAGCGATTGTGCCAACCCTGGCGGTTGGCGGCGTGTCGACGCGGCTGCAGGTCGTGGATGCGACGCATCTGTTCCCGAAGAGCGTCACCATCATCAGCCTGCGGCGCGATATCTATCTACGCCGATATCTGACCGATTTCATCCAGATGCTGGAGCCCCGGTTTACGCGCGATGCAATTTATCGGGCGATGAATGCAAACGGGGGTGCAGGCGCGAGAAGCTGATCGCGTCAGGGCGAAGCTGGAGCCATTATTGTTTTTCCGGCATCGCCGAAGAATGATGGCTCGTGATCAGCCACTGTGAGCCATCCCAGCGATACGTGTAGCTGTAGCGGCCCGCGACGACTGCGCCGGTTTTGGCGAACGTGAACGTGTAGAGGCCGGCGTCGACGGCGCTGTTGCAGCCGAGCTCGATCGTGCGCATGTCGATTTTTCCCGATGGGCGATTTTCAAGAAAATGATGGAAGTAATCTTCTTTTTCCGCCGGGGTAAGCCGTGGCTTGTTCGACACCGTCGGCAACAGAATCGACCGCTGCGCGTAGTTCGCAACCACCTTCTGAGGATCGCCGGTTTGCAGCGAGCGGTTCCAGCGATCGAACAATGTCGCGATTTCCTGTTCGGAGGTGGCTTTGCATGCTTCCGTGCGCGAGCCCGCGGCGCCGTCCGACGGATTTTGATTTGCCGCGCATCCGCTCAGGGCGGCGGCTATCAGGAACATAGGCATCAATTTCATTCGGACTCTCCGTGGGTGATATTGCCGAGTCTGGCCTGACGGGTGAAACAACGCTGGTTTCACGCTATTATGACATCGCGCTTCAGCCTGTTGTCATAAAAATCCACAGACCGCCGGGCAGCGAAGTAGTACCAATAACAGAGGAGGATGTCATGACACGAATATTCAGGGCAGTCTGGTTGCTGACTGCTGGCATCGCGGCTGTTGCCATCGGCTTCAACGTACAAGCGGCCGACGCGGGTAAGCTGCGGGTGATGTACGACCAGGCTCACGGGGGTTTTGGCTTCCCCGAATCTGTCGTCTACGATCCGGCCGCGAAAGTATTTTACGTGAGCAATTTCGGCGGCAGCGAGCTGAAGCCCGGCGAGAAAGACGGCATGGGACGCATCGCGAGCATATCCCTCGACGGCAGAATCATCGAGAGCCGCTTCCTGCCCGAGCCGGGTGACGGTGTGATGAACAAACCGAAGGGATTGTGGGTAAAAGGCAACCGCCTTTGGGTTACGGACATCGATTCGGTGTGGGTTTTCGATTTGAAGTCGCGCAGGGGTAAAAAGTTGCCGATCCCCGGAATGGTATTCGCCAACGACCCGGCGCTCATGGGCGACGCGCTGTACGTGAGCGACAGCCGTGCCGATAGCGTTTACAAGATCGCGCCGGCGGATTTTCTAAACGTCAAGGCGCCGAAGATCACAAAAGTGCTTTCCGGCAAGGGCGTCGATCCCAACGGGCTGTGGCCGGCCAAAGACGGCTCATTGTTGATGGCCGGCTTCAAATCCGACAAGGAAGCGCGTGCGATTTTTTCGATGAGCGGGAAGGGCGACGTGAAGAAGTTGTCGCCGGACATCGGCAGGCTCGACGGTTTGTATCAAATGGCTGACGGCACCGTTCTTGCGACCAACTGGGACGCCGGTGAATTGTTCGCATGGAATGAGAAAGACGGCAAGCAGACGCTAGCCACAGGATTCAAAGGGCCGGCCGATTTCTGCGTGGTAAATATGGCCAACGGTGCGCTCGTCGTCGTTCCGGACCTCGTCAAGAGCGAGCTGCGGTTCATCAAGCTTGCGAAATGATGATGGCAGTGAAACACGACATCATCCTCACCGCGGCCGGCCATAAAGGCACGCTCGAGCGCCTCACGCAGGAATTTTCCGCGATCAAATTGTTCGCCTCGACAGATCGCGCCGCCACGCTGAAGGAAGCCGCTCCGAAAGTACGCGGCCTGGCGCACAACGGCCATTCGCACGTGGATGCGGCGTTGATGGACGCCTTGCCGAAACTGGAAATCATTGCCAACTTCGGCGTCGGCGTCGACCAAATCGATCTCGAGCACGCGAAAAAGCGCGGCATCGTCGTCACCAACACCGCCGGCGCGCTGAATGAATGCGTGGCGGATTGCGCGATGGGGCTGGTATTGAACACACTGCGAAAATTCCCGCAGGCCGGCACCTACCTGCGGGCGGGCAGCTGGGAAAAAAGCAATTATCCGCTGACGACCTCGTTAGGTGGCAAAACGCTCGGCATCCTCGGTCTCGGCCGTATCGGCGAAGAGATTGCAAAACGGGCGCAAGCGTTCGGCATGAAAATCCGCTATCACAACCGGACCAGGAAAAACGTCCCGTACGCTTACGACAGCGATGCCGTTACGCTGGCGAAAAATTCCGAAGTGCTACTGGTGATAACGCCGGGCGGTCCGGAGACGGACAAGCTTGTTAACGCGGCGGTGCTCGATGCGCTCGGTCCGCAGGGTTACCTGATCAATGTCGCGCGCGGCTCGGTGGTAGATGAGCCAGTGCTGCTGCGTTATCTGCAGGAGAAAAAAATCGCCGGTGCCGGACTCGACGTGTTCGACCACGAGCCGAAGGTCCCCGTGAAATTTTTCGCGCTCGATAACGTCGTTCTGACGCCACACATGGCGAGCGCCACCAACGAAACGCGCACAGCGATGGGCAATCTGCAGATCGAGAACCTGCAATTACATTTCGCCGGCAAGGCGGTCAAGACGCCGGTGGTGTGACTGCGCGTTCAGCCGGCCTTATTCATGCGGGTGACTGACAACGCCGGCGGATGCGCGAGCGTCTGATAAATGACGCAATAGCGCTCAGTCAGTTTGAACAACGTAGCGAGCTGCTCGTCCGATGCATCGGTGTCGAGGTCGAACCGCAGCCTGATGTTCCAAAAGCCGACCGGCGCTTCTTTCGACACACCGAGGGTCCCGCGAAAATCGAGGTCGCCTTCGGCTGTCAGTTTCGCGTCGCGAAGGGGGATTGCCAGCGCTGTCGCCACTGCATTCAGCGTGACGCCGGCACACGCCACCAGCGCTTCTAGCAGCATGTCGCCCGAACACGCGGCCAGTCCACTGCCGCCCGTCGCCGGATGCAATCCGGCCGTTACCAGCGCCTTGCCGGTTTCAATCTTGCAGCTCAGCCCTTCGCCGATGCTGCCTCGCGCACGCAGGGTGACCAATGCCGCGTCCGGCGTTTCGCCATAGCGCTCCTTGAGTGGGGCCTGGGCCTTCCTTAAATCGTCCGCATTCATTACGACCTCTTCGAGATTGTTATTTGATGATTGATAGTCAGGCTGCACTGCATACTCGGCGAACCGGCGCCCGCTACTTTCCAATGAACCACGCCGCATAGTACTCGGCACTCCCGGCACTGCTCTTCCTCGCCATTGGTGGTCGCGAAAAACCGCGTGGTGCGCCGAGCCCGTCTGCTTGAACAGCGCCACGAGCGTTGCGTTACGCACGTTTGGCAAGCGGGAATAGTCGGCAAAATATCGCTGAGCGAGGGCTTCTCACCGCATGATGAACGGATTCGGCACTTCCTTCGCCGTAGAGATCCAAACGCTCTTGGTCTGCAGATATTCTTTGATCATCTCCTGACCGCTTTCACGCCCGAGGCCGCTACGCTTGTAGCCGCCGAACGGGGAGAGGTAGCTGACCGCGCGGTAGGTATTGACCCACACCGTCCCGGCCTGCAGTTTTTCCGCCATCAGGAACGCGCGGCGCATGTTCTGTGTCCACACGCCGGCGGCGAGGCCGAATACGACGTCATTGCCGATGGCGATGGCTTCTTCTTCGTCCTTGAACGGAATCACCGACAGTACGGGGCCGAACACTTCCTCTTGCGCAATGCGCATCGAATTTTTCACACCGGTGAAAATGGTCGGCTCGACGAACCAGCCATCGCCGCATTCGGGACGTGTTGCTTTCGATCCGCCGAGCGCGGTGTATACGCCTTCTGACTTCGCTATGTCGATGTAGCTCAGGATTTTCTTGAATTGGGGCTGGTTGGTGACAGGGCCGACCTGCGTGTCCATGCTCATCGGGTTGCCCATCTTCGCGGTCTTTGCGAATGCGACGAGCTTCTCGACGAATTGATCATGGATTGATTGCTGAACGAGCAAGCGCGAGCCTGCGATGCAGGTCTGGCCGGTTGCCGCGAAGATGCCGGAGATCGCGCCTTTGACCGCGTTGTCGATTTCAGCATCGTCGAATACGATGTTCGGCGACTTGCCGCCGAGCTCCATGCTGACTTTCTTGAGACCCTTCGCCGCGGCTTCGTAGATTTTCTGGCCGGTTGCATCGGAGCCGGTAAAAGCAATCTTCGCGACCAACGGATGCTCGACGAGCGGCGTGCCGGCTTCGGGACCGAAACCGGTGACGACATTGACCACGCCCGGTGGAAAGCCGGCTTCTTCGATCAGCTTCATGAATTCAAGCAGAGAGGCCGATGTATATTCCGACGGTTTCAACACCATGACGTTGCCGGCCGCCAGCGCGGGCGCAAGTTTCCATGCGGTCAGGAGCAACGGTGAGTTCCACGGGATGATGGCGCCGACAACACCGAGCGGCTCGAAGCGCGTGTAGTTGAACGTGTCGGGCTTGTCGATCGGGATGACCTGGCCTTCAATTTTGTCCGCGAGCCCGCCATAGTAGTAATACCACTGCGCCATATAGGCGGTCTGGGCGCTCATTTCGGCGTAGAGCTTGCCGTTGTCGCGCACTTCGATTTCAGCCAGCGCTTTGGATTTATCTGCGATCAGATCGCCCAGTTTGCGCAACAGCGCGCCGCGGCGGCTCGCCGTCATCTTCGGCCATTCGCCGGAGGTGAACGCTTTGCGCGCGGCGCGCACCGCGCGATCGACGTCCTCAGCGTTACCGCGCGGCACCAAGGCCCATGGCTTGCCGGTGAACGGGTTGAAACTTTCAAAATGCTGGCCTGAAGCGGAGTCTACCCACTGGCCATCGATGTACATCTTGAATTTGGTGAGTGTCCCTGCGGCGGTATCCATACGCGTTCCTCGCTGTTTCAATCAGATGTTTACATCAGGGATCAGGAGATTAAGCCACGGTCCGGGAGCGGGGGCAATGTCCGGCGTGGCGCCTGGTCAATCGGCTTTCATGCCGGAGATCTTTACCACGCGACCCCATTTGGCCGTTTCGGCGCGCATGAAGTCGGCGAATTCGTCGGGCGTCGTACCGGCC
>JANYDM010000135.1 GCA_025363575.1 Betaproteobacteria bacterium
CACGAATACGACGAGCGTTTCGCCGTTGCCCGTCACGGTCTTTTCCTGAATATTGAGCTGGCGAATTGCACCGGCATCGATCGTCCACTGCTCTTCCGCGTAGTCTCCATGCAACTCGGGGACCGAGAGTTTCTTCCCGGCAATGTCGCCGGCAATCGTTTCAGCAGTTATCTCGGGTCTGCGGGCATTCTTGGCAATTTCCTGCAGGTCGGGTTTGCGTGTGCCCGTGGGCGCAGGGTCTGGCGCCTGCCCGCAACCTGTCAAAGCCAGTAGCACTGCCGCTGCATTCATCACAACTCGAATCATCGATAGCTTCCTCGCGTAATCGAATTCAAGGCCATCAATCAAGCGCGCGCAAACAGGTCTGCCAGTTCTTTTCTGTCTTTCGTCTTCGCCAGCGCAACCATCAGCAGAATCCGCGCCTTGATGCCCGTCAGGTAGCAGCCCGTGATCGCGCCTTTCTCCATCACGCTTTTCAGCGAGCCGACGTAGCCTTTCGAAATATGCGGCTGGCCCCCCAGGTGGCGCGAGGTGATGACGACCGGAATGCCGGCGGCCAGCGCGTCGCAGATGGCATGATAGAAGGGCACGTTCATATTACCGCCGCCGACGCCGTCGACGACGATGCCGTCCACCTTGCCCGCGATGCACGCGCGCAGCAGCAGGTCGTTAGAGCCTTGCGTCATGACGACGTACTGAACATTGTCCTTGATGTGGTCGACGGCAAAATGCAGGCGGCGCTCGGGCCGATTGAAATAAATCACGCAGTCTTCATTGACTTCGCCTATTTTTCCGCCGTCGCGCGATGAGAAAGCGTTCAAGCGATAGGTATGCGACTTGATGACGTCGCGCGCCGAGTGGATCTCGCCGCCAACCGCGACCATCACGCCGCGGTCAGCGGATGCCGGATCGACCGCGACCTTGACGGCATTGAAGACGTTGCGCGGGCCGTCGGCATCTTTCACGTCGAAATTGCGCTGCGCGCCGGTCACGACGACGGGCTTGGGCGAATCGATGAGCAGATCCATCATATAAGCCGTTTCTTCAAGCGTCGCGGTGCCGTGCGTGATGACCGCGCCGGCGACGGCCGGGTCCGCCAGCAATTTCACTAGTCGGTCGCGCAGGCCGAACACCGTCGGCGTATCGATGCCGGCGCTATTGATGCGCGAGTGCTCGACCGCGCGGATCTCCGCGTATTCGGTCAGCGACGGCGCCGCGGCGACCAGATCTTCGGCGCCGACCGCGGCGACGTGGCCGCCGAGCTTGGCGTCGTACTTGGAGGCGATCGTGCCGCCGGTGCCCACCACCCAGACGACGGGTTTGCTCATTTGTGATTCCATTGAAGGAGTGAAAAATAAAGAGGAAGGCGCAAGGATGAAGGATGAAGGAAACCCGCGCAAGCAAAAGCGCCAGCCCCGCCCCTGCAGCTATGAGACAACGCATCCGCGCTCTGCAAGACAGGCTTGCATAACCGCCCGCGTGTGCGCGTTTTTGTCTTTGCATCTGCCATGCGCTATAGTTTGCGCCCAGCGCTGGGACAAGCGCATATCGAAAATCAGGGAGAGATTATGCGTTCATCTACGGCGGTCGGGTTCATCAAGGCAATGCTTTGCGCGTGGGCGTTGTGCGCGAGCGTGCCGGACGTGCTGGCGCAGTGGTATGCCGGCGGCGGCCTGGGATTCAGTAAAAACCATTATGATTCCGACGGCCTCGCCAGCGATCTTGCGACCGGCGGCATCACGGGCACCGGCGCCGTGGGCGGGTCCACCGCGTCGGGCAGGATATTCGGCGGCTACCAGTTCGGCGAATCGGTCGCGCTCGAAGCCGGCTATTTCAATCTCGGCGATTACGTGAATGTGAACGGCACTTACACGCGGCCGGCGCCCGCTTCCACGTTTTCCGGCACGTCGAAAGGGCAGGGCGTCGGCCTCGACCTGGTGTGGACGGTGCCGATCGCCAGAGGCTTTTCGGGAATCGCGCGCATCGGCGGCGCGATGTTCAGATCCGACCCGTCGTGGAACGCGAACGCCGCGGCATTCACCACGATGTCGACGGCTGCGCGGAAAAACAATCTCATCGGCGAAGGCGGGCTGGGCCTGCAGTACGACTTCAACAAGCAGGTCGCGGCGCGGCTCGAGTGGTTGCGGCTCGGGAATGTGGGCACCGGCCTCACCGGCGGCTCGAGCTCGATCGACAATTATTCGATGAGCGTGATGTTCAAGTTCTAGTCTGCGGCAAGGATCGTCGCGGGAGGCGGGTGGTCGGTGGGCAGGCGCGGGTGTTGGTTTAGTTCTTCAATCGCCTTGTCATTCCCGCATGCGCGGGAATTCAGGGTCGCCGGTGGCAGACCGGCAGCTGGTTACTTTCTCTTGCGTCGCCAAGAGAAGAGTAACCAAAGAGAAGGCGACCCTGGTGAGACGCTCCCTGACGGGAGTTCCCTGTGCTGCTCGACGTGAAAAGCGGCTCCAAAAACTCGCTCGCAGTTAGAGAAGCCACATAGGGATTGCGAGCTCAGACAGTTTCTCGCCGAAAACCCTTTTCACGCCTGCGACTGCTCGGCGTCTCACAAGGGGATAACGGCAGGTTGAGTCGTGAGATTGGACGGCAGTGAAACTGCGAGCGGAGCGATTTACAGCCTGAGAACCCGACTTCTCATTCACCGCTCGTTGCGTCCCGTCGTGACTCTGCGCGGTCTTTCGACCCTTGTAAGCCGCTGAGTAACGCAGGCGAGTTCGGTGCTGTGGTCGAGGAACTGTCTGAGCTCGCAACCCTACTGTGTTTTCTCACTATTCGAGCGAGTTTTGCGAGACCCCGAACTCGTCGAGTAACGCAAGGGATTCCCATAGGGAACGGCTTACCAGGGCGGCCTTCCCTTTGGTTACTTTCGCTTGGCCGCGCAAGGGAAAGTGACCAGCCCCGGGTCTGCCACCCGGATAGCTTGAGAGTGGTCTGCCACCGGACGCTTTCACTTCCCGCTTCCGCGGGAATGACAGCGTCAAGACATGTAAAATACAATCCGCATCACACGGAGAACAGCATGGAATACACGGTCGCGCCGCTTACTGAAGAACACATCGCCGGCTATCGCGCTGCGTTCGACCAGGTCGCGCAAGAGCATCGCTTCCTCGACTACCTGGAAGCGCCGTCAGCCGCGGCCGTGCAGAAGTTCGTGGCGGGCAATATCGAAAACAAAGTGCCTCAGTTCGTCGCGCTCGACGGCACGGCTGTGGTCGGCTGGTGCGTTATCGTCCCGAAGGTGAAGCCGATCTACCAGCACGCGGCTGTGCTGGGCATGGGCATCGTCGAGGGCTGGCGCGGCCGCGGCATCGGCACGGCGCTGGTGACGGCGGCGCTCGTCGCCGCGCGGCAGCGCGGGCTGAAACGCATCGAGCTGCAGGTGAGAGAGAACAGCATTTCCGCCGTGACATTGTTCGAGCGGTCGGGCTTCGTCATGGAAGGCATGATGCGCAAGCACGCGTTCGTCGACGGGAAATACGAGAACAGCATGCTGATGGCGCTGTTGTTCTGAAATCGAGGGGCTAAAAAATAAAGGCGTCAGACGCCAGGGTGGGAAATGAATTGCTCCCGGTCACCTGACGCCCGACGCCTCAGCCTTGCGGCTTGTCCCCTTTATCCCTTCCCCTTGCCCTTTTTTTCTGCTTCCTCCCGACGATTGCCCCAGCCTGGGCCAGCTGCGGCAACGAATTACGAGGGCGACCTGGCGAGATAAATTACGCTGGCTCCGCTGCGGGCGCCGTGCTTCTTTGTCGCCGCGGCTGCGCGCCGATAACTCGCCGATCCCGACGAAGCGACGCGCTGATAGCTGACTGCCCCGGCCGCCGACGATACAGCGCGTTTGTAGCTGATCATGCGTGTAGAGGCAGCGTGCCGGTAACCGGACGACTCCGCCGCGGGGAGGCCATTGCGAAAACGCTCGTAGAACTTCAGCACTTTCGGCACATAGGCGATCGTCTCGCGATAGGGCGGAATGTGGTTGCCGTATTTGATGACGGCCTGCTCGCCTGCGTTGTAAGCGGCGACGGCAAGGCGCACGTCCTGGTTGAACATTTGCAGCAGGTCGCGCAGGTAGCGCGCGCCGCCATGAATGTTCTGCCCGGGGTCGCGCGAATCCGTGACGTTATAGCGGCTGGCGGTTTCGGGCATCAACTGCATCAGGCCGACGGCGCCCGTTCTTGAAACCGCGTAAGGATTGTTGCCCGATTCGGCCGTGATCACCGCGCGGATCAGCGCGGCATCAATATTGTTCGCCGTCGCCGCCGCCTGAATGTGGTCTGCATAAGGCGCTTGGCTGTTCACCGCGAAGCGCTGCGGCGCGGGCGCCGGCTCTGCGCGGACAGCGGCCGGCGTTTCTTTGATTACGACTTCCCAGCGCCCTTCGGCGGGCGGCGTGTTGGTATAGACCGGCGGGTTGCGATCGAGGCTGCGATAGATATCGGCTTGCACCGCGCCATTGAGCAGCATCGACGCGGGCAGGGCGATCAGGGTCAGCAGCGCGCGGGATTTATTGATGACGGGCAAAAAATTCAACAAAGTGCTCCTCGATTTTCGCGATGTGCGGCACTTGTTCCCAAGGAAGCGCTGCGATTCGACGTAGGTGGACAGGCTGCAGTTTTGTCAGACAGCTCCTACACGATGCCCGCATTATAGGTTCCGTCAGCGCCCGTGACAACGACCCATCGCACGGAAGTGACGTGACTGTGCTCACCTTTTGCAGGTAATTCCTGTTATTCCCGCGCAGGCGGGAATCCAGGGGTGCCGGTGTAGAACGATTCAGTCGTTCCGGGTGGCAGACCCCGTGCCGGGTTTTCCTGTTGCGCCTTTCATTTCCGGCGTACGCCAGAATGATAAGAAGTATTAAAGCCAGCCCCGGGTCTGTCACCCGGGAATCAGGCCTGCGGTTTCGTTGAGTTATGATCTCGCCGCATCATTTTGTATTCCCTACCGGAGAAAACCCCATGGCCTTATCGATGTATCAAGCGTCCGTCCCCGTCTACACCAAAATGCTGAACGGGCTGGCTAACTGTCTGAAGAAAGCCGCGGCGCATTACGCCGAACATAAATACGACGAGGCAGGCCTGCTCAATTACCGGCTGTTCCCGGACATGTTCCTGTTCGCGAAACAGGTGCAGGAAGCGACCAATCACGCGCGCAACGTCGTGCGGCTGGCCGGGCAGGAGCCGCCGAAGGTAGAAGAAAACGAAAAGAGCCTGGCCGAGCTCATCGCGCGCGTCGAGCAGACGGTGGCGTTCATGAACACGCTCAAGCCGGCGCAGATCGACGGCTCGGAAGACAAAGTCATCACGCTCACGCGCCGCGATGTGTCGGTGGACTACAGCGGCATGCAGTTCCTGCTCAACCGCTCGATCCCGAACTTCTGCTTTCACTGCACGACGGCATACAACATCCTGCGCCACAACGGCGTGGCAGTCGGCAAGCGCGATTATCTGGGATGAATGGCCCGCGGCCAGCCGCTTACCTTTGACGCCCGCCGGCAGCTAGTCGGCACGCGCGCGGTCTTCAACGCCCAAGGCCTTGCGGTTGTTATACCGGAAGTCGACTTCTGCCAGATAACGGTGCAGAGGGTTGTGGCCGCACTGCTTAATCCCCGGGAATCATCGGGGCCATCATGATTCGTTTTGAGTTTTGTTGACACCCCCGTATGACGCGACCACAATCCAAAGCCACTGTCCCCGCCCGCCAGACGGCTTAAGCCGCATCAGGGTCTTGGCCGGGATCAGCGTTTTTTCGCGTCTCACAAAATAAACGGGGGAGATCCAATCATGTTGAACCGGCGTCAGTTCGTTTCCGCAGCTGCAGGCTTGGCAGGCGCTGCGATGTTCGCGCGTATTCCGAATGTGCTTGCGCAATCCATCGAGTTGATCATCAAGGGCGGCCGCGTGGTCGATCCGTCGGTCGGGCTCGATGCGATCCGCGATATCGCAATCGCCGGCGGGCGCATTGTCGCGGTGGCGCCCGATATTTCCGGCGGCGCTGCCGACACCCTGGATGCGCGCGGCAAGATCGTCACGCCGGGGCTCATCGATATTCACACGCACGCCGGGCGCGGCAAGGATGGCCCGCCGCTGGCGCTGCAGGATTGCGTGACGGGCTGGGTCGATGCGGGCACTGCCGGTGCGGACAACATCGATCAGGTTTCGGCCGTCGCGCGCGGATCGCCGCAGATCGGCCGCGTGCTGGTGAACATCGCGCGCACGGGCGTGCTGAGCCCGGGCGGCGAGCTGCACGACATCAATCAGGCCAATGTCGACCTGGCGCGCGGCGCGATTGCGCGTCATCGCGATGTCGTCGCCGGCATGAAGGTGCGGATGTCGAACGACGTCGCCGGACAGAACGATCTCGAAGCGCTGCGCCGCGCGCAGGAAGTAGCGACGCCGCTGAATCTGCCGGTGATGATCCACGTCGGCCAGAATTTCTCGCCGATGCGTTCTGTCCTTTCGTTGCTCAAGCGCGGCGACATCGTCACGCACATGTACGCGCCGCCGCCGAACAGCATCCTCGACGACCAGGGACGTCTGCTGCCGGAGGTTTCAGCCGCGCGCCGCCGCGGAGTGATTTTCGACTTCGGCAACGGCGTCAACGGCCACTTCAACTGGGAGATGGTGGAGACCACGATGAAGCAGGGCTTCTGGCCCGATACCTTCTCCACTGACTGGAGCGTCCAGTCGAAGACGACCGGTGTCGTCGACTTCCCGAACGTGATGTCGAAGTTCTTCATGTTCGGCATGTCGTTGAGCCAGATCGTCGCGCGCGCGACCGTTGCCCCGGCGCGCTGCTTCCCCGCGTTCGATGGCCGCGGCACGCTCAACGTCGGCGCGCCGGCCGACGTCGCGATCATGGAGCTGAAGGAAGGCTCGTTCGACTACGTCGATAACTACAAAGGCAAGCGCACCGGCACGCAGTGCCTGTTTCCGGTGGCGACGGTGCTCAACGGCAAGCGGGTCGCGCGCGCATAGCACCAGGCGCTCTGCCTGATATCGGCCACGGCTTCTGCAGCGCAGCGCGACGCTCCCGCGTTGACGCTTCGCCGGGCGGACAAGTTCGAGCGAGGAGGAATGCATGCGAATTTTCCCGCGGATATTCTGCTGCGCCCTGCTGGCGGCCTGCCCATTGCCGGCTGCGGCCGCCGATGCATGGCCGTCGGCTGCGATCAAGCTCGTCGTCACATTTCCGCCTGGCGGCAGCACCGATGTCACCGCGCGCTTGATTGCGGACAAGCTGCGCACCGAGCTCGGCCGCGCGGTCGTCGTCGACAACAAAGCGGGCGCGGGCGGAAACATCGGCGCCGACTTCGTGGCGAAGGCGCCGGCCGACGGCTACACGCTGCTGTTGGCCACCAGCTCGCACGTGACCAACATGACTTTGTACAAGGCGCTGCCGTACAATTTCATGCAGGACCTGGCGCCGGTCTCGCGCCTCTCGTTCGTGCCGAACCTGCTGGTCGTCAACCCGGCGTACCTGCGCGTCGACAACCTCGCCGATTTCATCCGGTATGCGAAGGACGGCAGCAAGACTAAATTGAATTACGGCACGGGCGGCAGCGGCACCTCGCATCATCTGGCGACGGCGCTATTCAACAGCATGATCAACGTCGAGATGGAGCACGTCCCGTATAAGGGCGGCGCGCCGGCGGTAACCGCCATTCTCGGCGGCCAGATCCAGGTGCTGTTCGCGCCGCTGGTCGAAGTCCTTCCGCACGTCGAAGCGGGCAAGCTGAAGGCGCTGGGCGTTTCCACCCGACAGCGCTCGGCGCTGTTTCCCGACATACCGGCGGTCGGCGAGCTGCTGCCAGGCTACGAGGTGGCTTTATGGAACGGCATCGTCGTTCCCGCCAGCACGCCCGCGGATATCGTCAACAAGCTGAACGCTGCCATCGTCAAGGCGCTGAATCAGGCAGACATCAAACAGCGGCTGGCCGAGCAGGGTGCCGACCCTGCGGGCACGACGCCCGCCGAGTTCAGGCAGTTCATAGTCACCGAAGTGGACAAGTGGGCCAACATCGTGCGCATCTCGGGCGCGAAGGTCGATTAGCTGCTCTTAAATTGTTCGCCCTGATGTATAGAAGGACGCACTGGCCATTCATGCATCGATACCTCGGCACGAACGGCCTGAAATAAGTGCCGGCCGGAGGGCGCCGCCCGCCGCGGCGTTTTCGCATATCATTGCCGCCTGCACACAACAGGGGGCTGGCATGAAATCCGCAATTACCGCATTGATCCTGACTGCCGCGTGGGCGGTCCTGCCCGCGACAGCCGCTGATCTTATGCTGGGCGCGAACGACACCGTGCAATCCACGCTGGTCGCGCAAAAAGGCGCGCGCGTGACCGTGCGGGTACGCTCGGGCCAGGAAATCACCGGCCTCGTGCGCGAAGTCAACGCGAACGTTGTCCAACTCGGCGCAGTCGGCGGCAAGGAATTTTTCGATGCGGTCGTGCCGTTGAGCGCGGTCGACGCCGTATTCGTCCGCGTGAAAGAGTAAGCCATGCCGTCCCTGCGCGACGGGTTCGCGGCAGCGCTCGCGGCATGTCTCGCGATGTGCGGCCCGCTGTGCGCGCAGGAATGGACGCCGCAGCGCCCGCTGCGCCTGATCGTGCCGTTTCCGCCGGGCGGCACCGCCGATCTGCTCGCGCGCCTGCTCGCGACGCCGATGGGCAACGCGCTCGGCCAGCAGATCGTCGTCGATAACCGCGGCGGGGCCGGCGGCGTGATTTCGCTCGATGCGCTCGCGCACTCGCCCGCAGACGGCTACACGTTCGGCATTCCGTCGCTGAGCGCGCACGCGGCGAATGCAACGCTGATCGCGAAGCTGCCCTACGATTCGATCAGGGATTTCCAGCCGCTCACTTTCGTCGCGCAAGTGGCGCCCGTGCTCGTGGTCCATCCGTCAAATCCCGCCACATCCGTGCAGGACCTCATTGCGCGCGCGAAAGCGGCGAAGAAGCAGCTTACGTTCGGCTCATCGGGCACCGGCGTGTCCAACCACATCGCGGGTGAATTGCTGCGCCTCGAATCGAAAGCCGACATGGCGCATGTGCCCTACAAGGGCGGCGGCGCGGCGATGATCGACGTCATGGGCGGGCAGATCGACATGATGTTCAACCCCGTGTCGTCGGTGCTGCCGTTTATCAACAGCGGCAAGCTGCGCGCGCTCGGCATCTCCGACCGCAAGCGCTCACCGGTGCTGCCCAACGTGCCGACGATGATCGAGTCCGGATTTGCCGACTTCGACATTCTCGAATCGTGGGGCCTGGTGGCGCCTGCCGGCATCCCGGCGGACGCCGCGCGCCGGCTGCGCGCCGAGGCGATCAAGGTGATGTCGCAAGCGGACATCGTCGAGCGCTATGGCGCGCAAGGCCTCACCTTCGTGCCTTCGACGCCCGAGCGCCTGCGTGAAATCATGGCGGCCGAAATCAGAAAGTACCGCGACATTATCCAGCGCGCGGGCATCAAGGCGAACTGAGGATCGAACAAGGAGCAATGAGATGACGGCAAGGACGATGTACGAAAAGATCTGGGCTGCGCACCAGATGGCTGACGAGGGCGGCGAGGTGCTGCTGTATGTGGATCGCGCGTACATCCACGAGGGCTCATCGCACGCGTTCGCCGCGCTCGACGCGCGCGGCATCAAGGTTGCCAACCCGCGGCAGATCTTCGCGCATACCGATCACTACGTGCCGACCGCGAGCCGCGCGGGCGGCGTGGAGGGCATCGCGGTCCCCGAGATTCGCGATATGGTGAAGCTGCTCACGGCCAACGCGGCGAAGCACGGCGTCACGCTGTTCGGCATCGACGATGCGCGCCAGGGCATTCTGCATATCGTCCCGCCCGAGCAGGGCATCACGCAGCCCGGGCTGCTGATCGTCGGCGCGGATTCGCATACGGCGACGCACGGCGCATTCGGCGCCCTCGCATTCGGCGCCGGCGCGTCGGAAGTCATGCACGTGATGGCAACGCAGCGGCTGTGGCAGCGCAAATCGAAGACGCTGCGCGTGACCGTCAGCGGCACGCCGGGATTCGGCGTCTCGGCGAAAGACATGATCCTCGCGATCATCGCGAAAATCGGCGTATTCGGCGGCGCGGGCCACGTTATCGAGTATGCGGGCAGCGCCGTCACGGGCCTCACGATGGAAGGCCGCATGACGTTGTGCAACATGTCGATCGAGGCCGGCGCGCGCGCGGGCATGATCGCGCCCGACGAGACGACTTACGCTTATATGGAAGGCCGCCCCTATGCGCCGAAGCAAGGCGCAGACTGGAACAGGGCGCTCGAATACTGGAAGTCGCTGCCGGGCGACACGGGCGCTGCGTTCGATAGCGAGGTGGCTCTCGACGGCACCGCGATTGCGCCGATGGTGACGTGGGGCACCAATCCCGAGCAGGGCGGGCCGGTGACGGGCCATGTCCCCAATGCGCGCGACATCGGCGACGAGAAATTGCGCAGCGAATTCGAGGCCGCGCTGGATTACATGGGATTGCAATCGGGCATGGCCCTGCAGGACATCAAAGTCGATCGCGTTTTTATCGGCTCGTGCACCAACGGACGCATCGAGGACCTGCGCGCTGCCGCGCAAGTCGCGAAGCTCGGCAAGGCGGTCATTCCGGCGTGGATCGTGCCGGGGTCGGGCCCCGTCAAGGTGCAGGCCGAGAAAGAAGGGCTCGACAGGATTTTCATCGCGGCGGGATTCGAGTGGCGCGAACCGGGCTGCTCGCTCTGCACGGCAATCAATGGCGACCAGCTGAAGCCGGGCGAGCGCTGCGCTTCGACGTCGAACCGCAATTTCCGCGGACGCCAGGGGACCGGAGGCCGCACGCATCTTCTCAGTCCTGCGATGGCGGCGGCAGCGGCATTGAAAGGCCGCCTGACCGACGTGCGCGAGTTACTGAAGTAATCCGGCAGCTCTAAAGCGAATGCTGAATTGACCGCCGATGAACGCAGATCAACGCAGATGAAAATTGACTGATAATGCCGCTTCCTTTTCCTTACGGCATTCCAAGTCGGCAATGCGAACTATCGGCGTTCATCGGCGTTTATCGGCGGTTACCTATCGTGTTTAAAAATTTTATCAATGCGTGAGAGGATTTATGCAGCCATTCACCAACTTGACCGGCATCGCGGCGCCGATAGACGAAGCGAACATCGACACCAACCAGCTATGCCCGACGCGCTTCAACAAGGTACCGCGCGGGCCGAAATATCGCGAGGTGCTGTTCCACGACCGCCGCTTCAACGCCGACGGCACCGAGAAAGAGCATCTGCTGAACGTCGAGCCGTTCAAGCACGCGCAGATCATCGTCGCTGACCGTAACTGGGGCGGCGGCTCTTCGCGCGAGAGCGCGGTCTACGCGCTCTACGAATTCGGCATCCGCTGCGTGATTGCGCCGAGCTTCGCCGACATTCATTCGAGCAATTGCGCCAAGAACGGCCTGCTGACGCTGGTGTTGCCTGACTCGGAATGCGCTGCGATCCGCCAGCAGCTGCGCGAAAATCCCGGTGCAAAAGTGAGTGTCGATCTCGCGGCGCAGACAGTCACCGATCCCGCAGGCAAAGTGCATCGCTTCGACGTGCATCCCGTGCGCAAAAAATGTTTGCTCGAAGGCCTGGACGACATTGCGCGCACCGCGCAGTACGACGCTGAATTCAGCGCGTTCGAAACCGGATACAAACAGCAGCGGCCGTGGCTGTATGCGAATTGACGCGTGCCGGATGAATCTGCAAGCACCGATCACGCAGTTGTCAGGGAGCTTCTGAATGCCTCAACTCGTTTTCATTCACGGCCCCGGCGCGGGCGCCTGCGCCGACGCTTACTACTACCAGCTCCAGCATTTCAAGGGCAGCGTCGCGCCGACTTTGCCCGGCCATCTCGAGGGTGCGCCTTGCCCCGACGTCAAAAGTTACACGGAGTGGGTGCGCGGCTGGCTGTGGGCGCAGGGGCTGAAGAAGGACCTCGTGCTCGTCGGCTATACACTCGGCGCCTCGATCGGGCTGCAGTACGGACTCGACTATCCCGACGAAGTGAAAGGCCTCGTGCTGATGACGGTCGCGGCGAAACCGAAGACGCGCAAGCCCGATACTTATGAAATGCGCCTGCGCGCCGCGAAGGGGCCCGGCAAGGATTACGACGAGTGGCTCGCGTTTCAGATGAACGTCATGAAATTCGTGGAGCCGTCCTTGCGCGACAAGCTGATGGAACGCCACCGCCAGGTCGGACCGATGTCGCAATATCACGATCTGAAGACGATAGACGCGTTCGATGTGCGCGATCGCATTGCCACTCTCAAGCCGAAGCTGCTGCTATTGCGCGGCCTCGACGATCCGGGCCAGCCGCCCGAATATGAAAAAGAAATTCATGAGGCGGTGCCGGGGTCTCAGTATATGAAGCTGTCTGGCATCGGTCATTTTCCGCCGACCGAAAATCCGGACAAGATCAATGCACTGATCGAGGAATTCGTGGCCGGCTGTCCTCCCGGATAATCAATCGGCGCTGATCTTGACGCGGCTCGCGAGATCGATCCAGAAAGCCACCAGCCGCCGCGTTTCCGCATCGTGTTCCGCAGGCGTGCTGCCCACCACGTCGTAGCCCGTCTCGGCTAGCCTGGCATTGACATCCGGCATGCGCATCACTGCGACCAGCGCATCACGCAAAACTCGGCGCACTGCGAGCGGCGTGCCGGCCGGGGCGTGTATGCCCCAGATGCTCGTGACGTCGACACCACTCAAGCCCGACTCTTCGAACGTTGGTACGGTGGGAACGGACGGGTCGCGCTTCCTGCCTGTCACTGCGATGGCGCGGATCCTGCCGGCGTCGATCTGCGCGCGCGCCGAGCTGATGCCGCCGAACTGCATCGTGACGTGATTGCCGAGCAGGCTTTCGAGCGCCTGGCCCGAGGACTTGAACGGGACGTGAATGAGGTCGACGCCGGCCGCGCGGTTGAACAGCACGCCGGCGAGATGCGTCGATGCGCCGATGCCGCCCGAGCCGTAAGTCAGCCTGCCCGGATTTTCCTGCGCGTACTGGATGAGGCTTTTGACGTCTATCGCGGGCACTGGCGCGCCGACGACGAGGATGACCGGCGACTGCGCGAGCATCGTCACGCCGCTGAAATCCTTCACTGCATCGTACGGCAGTTTCCTGATGATCGCCGGGTTCTGATAGAACGCGTTGTCGGCGAGGAAAACCGTGTAGCCGTCGGGCGTCGCGTGCGCGGCAAGCACGGCGCCGACCACGGCGGCTGCGTCCGGGCGGTTGTCGATCAGAAAAGTCTGGCCGGTCTTTTTCTGCATGCCGGGCGCAAGCAGGCGCGCAATGATGTCGGAGCCGCCGCCGGGCGAGCGCGGCACGATCACGCGGATTATTTTGGCCGGGTAGGTCTGGGCCGGGGCATCGGCGCCGAACGAACTCGCGAGCAGCAGAATCATGCCGAAAGCAACGTGGCGAATCCGTTTACGCATGAGTGTCTCCTTGATAAGCCGGCGCAATTCTTTTGCGCTTGCTGCTAAACGAGTTTCCGGCGCCGCCATTTTTTCGGTTTGTCGGAGGGCAGCATGAGTCCGCTCGCGTCGACGCCGAGATTGACGAGTGTTTTCGCCTGCTCGATCGCGCAGCGGTAGCCTTCGAGCACCGGCACTTCCCAGCCCATTTCCGCGAGGCGTTTTTGCAGGTGGGGTTGCATCCAGAACGCGCCCGAGCAGCCGAGCACGATGACTTCTGCGCCGTCTTCCTCGATGGCGACGACTGATTCCGCCAGCGCGGTTTCGAGCATTTCCGATTTCTCGCCGCGCTGCGCCTTGTGCTTTTCGTCCTGGATCGGCCGCTCCTTGAAATCCGGCGGGCGCGGCAGCGGGAAGTTCACATTGCGCACCGAAGCGCACTTCTCCTTGAAGCGGTACTGCACGACCAGATCGCACAGGTGCATGTTGTGCGCTTCCGAAATGTCGATCACGCTGAACTTGTTGCCGAGCATGGCGGCGATATGCAGCTGCGCGCTGAAGCAGGCGGTGACCGGGATGCCGTAGCGGCGGCCGATTTCGCGCGCTTCGATGAAGCCGGGATCGCCGCCGCCGAGCAGCACGATGGCATTGTATTTGCCGCTTGCGCACGCCGCCTTGACGATGGGCAGCCGGCTCACACCGACGATCGCGAATTCCTCGCGCGTTTCAACCGGCCAGTTACCGTGCGGATCCGTCGCGCCCGGATCGACTTCCCACTCGACGTCGTCGAGCAGATGCGAGAAGTCGGCGTAGTTCATCAGCATCGATTCTTTGGCGCCCTGCATGGGGCGCAGCTGATAGCTCGTGCTGCCCGACAGGTGGAAGGCCTGGATCAGGAGGAACCGGAATTTCTTTGCATATTGCGCCATCGCATCGCCTTGACCTGTTTTCGGAGAGCTCATTTTATCCGTGTACCGGCATCGACTTATGCGCGTGAATATGCAAATAATACGGCCGGGCGCAAGAACGTCAGGCGCTCTCTGCCATCGCGGCATTAAAAAACCGGGGAGCCATGTTCAAGACCATCATTTCCATTGCGCTCGCGGTACGTGCCATAAGCGCAGTGCTCGCATTGTGCGCGGCCGCACCTGTGCTCGCTCAGCCCCGTCTGCCCGAAGTGCGCGTCGAAGACAGCCGCACATCTCCGCTCAACATGGATGCGCCCGTGGACAGCGCGTCGCGCCTCGGGCTTACGGTGCGCGAAACGCCGGCGACGGTCGATGTCATCGACCAGGACGCCATGAAAAAGCAGGGCTACCGCACGACCACCGAAGCGGTGCAGGGCGCGGTCGGCGTTACCGGCGGTGATGCACCGGGCGCGCCCGCGAGTTTTTCGATGCGCGGGTTTTCCTTCGGCCAGCTCAATATGCTCTACAACGGCATACGCGTCGGCCCGGCCAGCATGACGTCGCGCGTAATGGACACCGCCAACCTCGATCGCATCGAGTTCCTCAGGGGGCCGGCCTCGCTGATGTCGGGCGAAGGCGCGGTCGGCGGCGCGATCAACTTCGTGACCCGAAAGCCGCATACCGGCGCCATCGAAAGCGAGGCCTATCTTTCCTATGGATCGTTCAATACAGTGCGCGCCGGTTTCGGCTCGGGCGGGAGCACTTCGATCCAGGGGCTCGACTACCGTTTCGACCTCAATCGCTCATCCAGCAATGGCTTCATCGACGACACGCGCAGCGAAAGCTGGAACTTGTCCACGGAGCTCGACTACCGGGTGTCGTCGAGTTTCAAGCTGTTCGGCGCTTTCGAATACAAGAAAGACAAAGCGAACGCCTACTGGGGAACGCCGCTGGTGTCGGCGGCCGGCGCGGGCATCGTGCCCGCAGGCGGCATCGTGTCGGGAACGAGCGTCGCCAGCATCAGCGGCAACAACCTGGGCGCGGTCACCATCGATGCGCGCACGCTCAGCACCAACTACAACGTGGTCGACAATCGCAATCAGGCCAGCCAGTACTGGCTGCGTGGCGGTTTCGAATGGGCGGTGAACAGCAACGTGACCGTGCGCGACCAGGTGTACGGGTTCGCTGCGCGGCGCGAGTTCTATAACAGCGAAACGTATTCATACGATCCCACCACGGGTCTGGTCGACCGCGATCGTTTTTACGTTGCGCACGACCAGAACCTCGTCGGCAACAAAGCCGAGCTGCAGTGGGACAGCAAGATCGCGGGACGCGAGAACCGCCTGGTTGCGGCATTCGAGATGAGCAATATCAATTTTTACGTCAATCAGTTCGACTTCACCAATGCGCCTTTCCCGACCGATAGCGTGTCGGTGGTGAATCCCGCGCGCGGTACGTTCGGCCCGCTGGAAGTCGAGCACTTCACTACGCGCGTCGGCAATGTGGCCATGGCCGTGGAAGACCGCTTCAAAGTCACGCCGGCCGTCGCGCTGATCGGCGGTCTGCGCTACGAGGAGATCGCACTCGACCGCAACGCCCCCAACCGCGCCGGCTATCCGTATTCGCAGTCATGGACGCCGGTTACCGGACGCGTGGGCGCTACCTGGGAAGCGCGGCCCGGGCTTATGTTGTACAGCCAGTACGCGACCGCGGCGGACGTGGCGGCCGCCAACCTTTTCAACCTGCGTCCGGCGCAGGCGCAGAACCTGACGACCGCGCGCACTTATGAAGCAGGCGTCAAACATTTGTTCTGGGAGCGCAAGGCCGAATGGTCGCTGGCCGTGTTCGACATCGAGCGCAAAAACGTTCCCGTCGACCAGGCCGGGCACGTGCTCAACATCGCGGGCCGAGTGGTTTCCGACGGCGTTGAGCTCGCGGGCGCTGTGCGTCCGACCGTGCATTGGAATGTCTGGGGCAATGCGGCGTATACCGGCGCGCGCTATGCCGACTACGCGTTCGCAGGCGGCACTTTCTCCGGCAATACGCCGCCCAACGTGCCGCGCGTTGTCGCCAACGCGGGTACCGCCTATAAGTTCAATCTGCCGGCGCCCGTCGAGATCGGCGCTGCCATGCGCCACGTCGGCGACCGCTACAATGCCGACGCGAACACCGTGAAGATGCTCGCCTACACGACGGCAGATCTCTATGCGTTCATCGACCTGCAAAAGAAAACGCGCCTCACGCTGCGGGTGCGCAACATCACTGACAAAAAATACGCGATCTGGGCTGACCCCGGCTATCCCGATCAGATCCTGCTGGGCGCGCCGCGCAGCTACGAAGCGTCAGTCGCCATCAAGTTCTAGTCCAGAGACCGTGCCGGCATGCGCGCGCTGATCCTGGTCCATCGCTGGTTCGGCGTCGCGTTCTGCCTGCTGTTCGCGATGTGGTTCGCGTCCGGTGCGATCATGCACTGGGTCGCGTACCCTGAACTCACCGAAGACGAGCGCATCGCGGGTTTGAGCACATTCGCCCCGGCCGCGATTACGCTCTCGCCCGTCGCGGTGCTGGAAAAAATCGACCGCAATGACGTCACGCGGCTACGGCTCACTGCGCCCGGCGGTCATCCTGTTTATGTTGCAACGCTGGTCGACAGCACGCCGCTTGCGCTCGATGCAGCCACCGGCGCGCCACCCGCGGTCGACGCCGCTTTTGCATTGGCGAGCGCCACCGCTCACGCGACATCCAGCGGGCTCATCAAGATTGCGCCGGCCGCGGCCGCTCTCGCGGACTACGATCAATGGACGGTCGCGGGCGGACTCAACGCACACCGGCCGCTGCATCGCATCGCGCTCAACGATGCTGCGGGCACCGAGCTTTATGTATCCTCGCTGACCGGCGAAGTCGTGCGCGATACGACGCGTTACGAACGCGTATTCAATTACGCGGGCAGCGTGCTGCACTGGCTCTATCCGACCGCGCTGCGCAAGCACGCAGCGGCATGGAACGCGCTCGTCTGGTGGCTGTCGCTGATCGCGACGCTGGGCGCGCTCGCGGGCGCCGCGCTCGGCGTTTTACGCGCGCGTCGTTTTTCTTCGCCCTACCAGGGCTGGCAGTACTGGCACCACGTGCTGGGCCTGTGCTGCGCGACTTTCGTATTGACGTGGATCTTCAGCGGCTGGCTGTCGATGGACAGCGGCACGATTTTTTCCGATGGCCGCGCGAGCGCGGATGAAATCGCGCGCATCAACGGCCCGCTGCTGACCAGCGCTGAAGAAGCCGCCGTTTTTCGCCGCGCGTACTCGTCGTTGCCGGATAGCGGCAAAGGTCTGCGCGAAATGGAGTGGTTTCGCCTCGGCGGATTCAATATCGAGCGCACGATCGCGGCGGATGGCACGCCGGCGTTCAGCAACAGCGGCGGCGCGCGCACTTTCCCGCCGCACGTGATCGCGCTGGCTGCGCAGCGGCTTGGCCAGGACTGCACCGTCAGTCCCGCCGACGACAGCTATGCCGCGCGATCGCGCACCGCTGGTGCGCCGGTCTACCGCATCGTGTGCGGCGACACGTGGTGGCATGTCGATAGCGCCGATGGACGCATCGTGGAAAAGCTGGACGCGTCGCGGCGGGCTTATCGCTGGGCGTTCCGCGCGCTACACACGCTCGATTTCCCCGCGTTGACCGCGCATCCGGCTTTGCATCACTTTGTCGTGATGTTGCTGTGCGCGGCGGGCTTCGCCTTCAGCATGACGGGTGTCGTCATCGGCTGGCGCCGGCTGCGCGCCCGCGGCGCCGGCTGACGCGGCCTGCACGCCGGTGTGGGAAAAATAAAATAAAATTGCAATAATCGAAGCATCGCGCGGAATTTCTTCGCGCCGCCGGATTCACGGGAACGACGCCGCCGACATGCCCACCCGCTATTGCACTCATATGAACCGCCGCCAGGCGGAGTGCGCGGGCAACCGGGAAGGCGCGGCGCTGGTATCGATCACTGATGTGAATGCAGGGCCGGCGAACCTTCAGCTGCCGGCCTGGGCGGACGTGCTGCGATTGCAGTTCAGCGACGTGGAGGACGATACGCCGGAGCAGCGCGCAGCCGGCCATATGCCGCCGCAACGCCAGCACGCGCAGCAAATCGCCACATTCATCCGCGCGCACCTGAACCGCAGCATCTACGTGCACTGCGAGTTAGGCGTCAGCCGCAGTGCGGCCGTATGCTCCGTGCTGGTCGACATGGGGTGGAAATATCTGAAGCCGCACGAAGAGGGCTTGAGCAACGCCCATCCCTTGTTGCTCCGGTTTTTGCGTGACGAGCTGCTCATTTCGCACGGTGCGGAAAATGCAGGCACGCGTTGACCGTGCCGGCGCGCGAAGGCGCCGCAGGTAGAAGAAGAGGTACTGCGCTACGGGGGAGAGGTGAAGCTAGCGGTCGGCGGGTGCGCCGGGGCCGCGCTTGCGCTTCTGAAAGAACCGCTTGCCCTGACGCTTGCCGCCTGCAGGGTCCTGACGTTGCTGCTGGTCCGGGCGCCGGCCCTGCTGCGGGCGATGGTTTTGCTGCTGGCGTCCGCCGCCGCCGCCGGTGGTAGGCTCGCCTTGCTGCGACGCGCGGTTGCCCGGGGCCATGTCGATTTCGAGATTGATGATTTCGTCCCATACCTCGTCGGCGCGGTCGCGCTCCGGTATGGCCAGAAGCTCACGCAGCCGGCTTTTCGGATCCTGCGACTGGCGCTTGACAGGCTGTACATCGGACCCGGGGGCCTCGACAAAAGGGGCTTCGCTTGACTGCTCTGTGGATGGTTGTTCTTCGCTCATCGCCGCTATTATCCTCTAAACGCCGTCAGCCTGCCAGCCGGCCCCGACAGGCAATAATTCGAGCCGGGTCCCGCTGGCCTTGCGCTATTTCCCGGCAACCGCGCGCCCGAGCGACCCGCTGTCTGATTGCTTCATTTCTAGCAAGGCGGCTAAAGCGCTACGCGCTCTGCCCTGGTCGGAATCGTTGATCGTCGCGGATACCCGGGTAGTACCGTGCCGCTGCTGCGGCTGCAAGGCTACGCATCCGCCGCACGGGCATCTGTGCGTTACAGCACAAACGGTGTGCTCCCGCGCCTCAAGGTACCCGGATCATACGCATGAATGGGAGTTTGATTGTGACGCGGCGGGTGCGCTGCGGTTAGAATGACAACCGGCAGCAGCAGCCGGCGGAGCAAGCAAGCATTACTACAAAATCACGCCCGCAGGCACGGTTTGATCGGCGAGAACCGGGCCTTATAAAAAGAGGAGCTCCAGGACTGTGACGAGCATCACACTGCACGAGTTGAACGATGGCGTTTACCGCGCCATGTTCGAGAATGCGGCGGTAGGTATTACGCGCGTCGATCTCGATGGCATGCTCGTGGACGTCAACCAGAAATTCTGCAGCATGCTCGGCTATAGCCCGGGCGATCTCATCGGCAGATCGCTCAAGGATGTTACCCATCCGGCCGACTATGGCCTGGGCTTCCGCCTGCGCAGCCAGATCGTGCGCGGGGCAAGCGAATGGGCCACCGGCGAAAAGCGCTTTCTGCGCAAGGACGGTTCGCTGATGTGGGGGCGGCGCACCATGTCCGTCGTGCGCGACGCCGGCGGCGAGCCCGAATATGTGGTGAGCGTGGTCGAAGACATCACCGAGCGCAAGCGCGCTGATGAACGCCAGGCCATCGAGCATGCGGTTACCCGCCTCCTGGCCGACGCACGCAGCATAACGGCCGTCATGCCCGACGTCATTCAGGTGCTCTGCGAGGGGCTCGACTGCGCATACGGCGCACGCTGGGAAATCGGCGAGCATGCCGGCAACCTGCACTGCAGCGATGCCTGGTGCGAGGACGACGCGGCGGTTTCCGCATTTTGCGAATGGTGCAAGCGGCGGCTGGAGACACCGGGCGGGAAGGGTGGCTTGAACCGCAAGGTGTGGGCAACCGGCGAAGCGGCGTGGATCGAAGACCTCGAAGCCGAAGCAACGATGTTGCGGCGCGACGTGGCGCTCAAGGCGGGGCTGCGCTCAGCCTTTGCCTTTCCGATCATGGTCGGCGGCGGTTTTTACGGCGACATGGAGTTTTTTTCGCGCATAAAGCGCCCGCGTGAAGATTGGGTGCTGGAAATCATGCACGGCATCGGCACTCAGGTCGGCCAGTTCATTGGCCGCATGCAGGCGGAAGCCGCGCTGCGCAAAAGCGAGGCGCGGTTTCGCGCGCTCACCGTGCTGTCTTCCGACTGGTTCTGGGAGCAGAACGAAAAACTGCAGTTCACCGAGATTTCGTCGGGCTACGCCGAAGGCACGGCCGATCCGCTCGAGTCGTTCATCGGCAAGCGGCGCTGGGAGATTCCGCACGTCGGGCCGTCGGCCACCGATTGGGCCGGGCACAAGCAGACGCTGCAGGAACGCCGGCCGTTTCACGATTTCGAATACGGGCGCATGGACCGCGACGGCCGCATCGCCTATATCACGGTCAGCGGCGAGCCGGTGTTTGACGAAGGCGGCGCATTCACCGGCTATCGCGGCATCGGCCGCGACATCACGCAGCGCATGCTCGCCGGGATCGCGTTGCGCGACGCGCACGACAGCCTCGCGCGCAAGACCAGCGAGCTCGAGCGCTCGAATGCCGAGCTCGAGCAATTCGCCTACGTCGCCTCGCACGACCTGCAGGAGCCGCTGCGCATGGTGTCGAGTTATACGCAGTTGCTGCTGCGCCGCCACGGCGAAAAGTTCGAAGGCGACGCGCGCGAGTTCATGGACTTCGTGATCGACGGCGCGGCGCGCATGAAGCGTTTGATAGAAGACCTGCTGGCTTATTCGCGCATCGGCCGCCATCCGCTCGAGATCCAGCCGGCGGATTGCGGCGGCATCCTGCGCAAGGCGACCGCCAATCTGCGCGCGCAGATCGAAAGCAGCGGTGCCATCGTCACCACCGACGCGCTGCCGGTGCTGCCGGCCGACGAAATCCAGTTCGTGCAGCTCTTTCAGAACCTCATCAGCAACGCGATCAAGTTCAAGAGCGCCGCGCCGCCGGCAGTCCACATCGGCGTGCAGGAAAAAACCGACGACTGGATATTTTCGGTGAGGGACAACGGCATCGGCATGGAGCCGCAGTACTTCGAGCGCATTTTCATGATGTTTCAGCGGCTGCACAGCCGGGCGGATTATCCCGGCACCGGCATCGGGCTCGCCATCTGCAAGAAAGTCGTCGAGCGTCACGGCGGCCGCATCTCGGTCGAGTCCACGCCCGGCAGCGGCAGCACTTTTTATTTTTCACTTCCGAAGACACAGGGCCGCCCTCATGGTTGAAGAACACAAGGCCGCTCCGCCGGTCGAGATACTGCTGGTTGAAGACAATCCGGGCGACGTGCGTCTCACGCGCGAAGCGCTGCAGGAAGGCAAGGTCTACAACAACCTGCACTGGGCAAAAGACGGCATCGAGGCGCTGGACTTTCTGCACCGCCGCGGCAAGTTCGAAGGCGTGCCGCGCCCCGACATCATATTGCTCGACCTGAACCTGCCGAAAAAGGACGGGCGCGAAGTGCTGGCGGCGATCAAGGGCGACGCACACCTCAGGCATATTCCGGTCGTGGTGCTCACGACTTCGCAGGCGGAGGAAGACGTCGCGCGCAGCTACGATCTGCACGCGAATTGCTTCATCACCAAGCCGGTCGACCTGCAGAAATTCATCCAGGTCGTGCAGTCGATCGACCGCTTCTGGCTGACCATCGTCACGTTGCCGCCCGCGCGCATGCCATGAGCCTCCAATCCGTACTGCTGATCGAGGACAACCCCGGCGACACGCGCCTCATCGAAGAGATGCTGCGCGACCACCCGGCGGCGCCCTTCGAGCTGACGTGCGTGAACCGCCTCGCGGACGGCCTCGAGCAACTGGCGCTCGAGCAGACCAATCTCATACTGCTCGATCTGTCGCTGCCGGACAGCGAAGGGCTCGACACTTTCGCCAGGGTATTCGCGCATTCGCCGAGGGTGCCGATCATCGTGCTCACCGGCAACGACGACCGCAGTGTCGCGCTGGCAGCGGTGAAAACAGGCGCGCAGGATTACCTGACAAAAAACAATCTTGATGGCGAGCTGCTGGTGCGCTCGATGAACTATTCGATCGAGCGCAAGCGCTACCAGGAAGAGCTCGAGCACCAGGCCAATTACGACTCGCTGACCGGGCTGCCCAACCGCAACCTGCTGCTCGACCGCCTCGGTCAGGCGCTGAGCGCGCAGCGCCAGGTGCGCCCGCTGGCGATCGCGTTCATCGACCTCGACCACTTCAAGCACGTCAACGACAGTCTCGGCCACAGCGCGGGGGACGTCCTGCTGCGCACAGTCGCGGAACGCCTGCAATCGACGCTGCGCGACGGCGACACCGTGGCGCGCCTGGGCGGCGACGAGTTCGTGCTGGTGCTGAAGGACCAGGTGAACGAGGAGATCATCTTTCGCGCGATGCAGCGCATCATCAAGAAAATCGGCGAATCGCTGACCATCGACCAGCAGGAGCTCAACCTCACGTGCAGCGCGGGCATCAGTATTTATCCGCAGGACGGCACGGACGTCGACACGCTGCTGAGAAACGCCGACACCGCCATGTATCGCGCCAAGGACCACGGGCGCAACAATTTCCAGTTTTTCACGCCGGAGATGAACCGGCTCGTCAGTGAGCGGCTGTCGATCGAGCACAGCCTGCGCCGCGCGCTCGAGCGCAATGAGCTCATCCTCCACTATCAGCCCAAAGTGGACATCAAGACCGGCATGATCGTCGGCGCGGAAGCGCTCGTACGCTGGCAGCACCCGGAGTGGGGACTGGTGTCACCGTCCCGCTTCATCCCTATCGCCGAGGAGACCGGCCTCATTGTAAAGATCGGCGAATGGGTGCTGCGCACTGCGTGCGAACAGAACCGCCAGTGGCAGGACGCGGGGCTCGCGCCCATCGTCATCTCGGTCAACCTGTCGGCGCGCCAGTTTCGCCAGGAGAATTTCCCGGACACGGTAGGCCGGATACTCGGCGCGGCCAGTCTCGATCCGGCACAGCTCGAGATGGAGCTCACGGAAAGCGTAGTCATGCACGATTCCGAGATCGCGATTGCCGCGCTGCAGGCGCTGAAGGCGGTCGGCACGCGCTTGTCGGTCGATGATTTCGGCACGGGTTATTCGAGCCTTTCGTACTTGCACCGGCTGCCGATCGACACGCTGAAAATCGACCAGTCGTTTGTGCGCAATATCAGCATGAACGAAAATCCGGACGACGGCATACTCGCGCGCACCATCATCTCGCTCGGCCACAGCCTGCATTTGAACGTGATCGCCGAAGGCGTCGAAACCAACGAGCAGCTCAATTTTTTGAAGACACACCTGTGCGACGAAGTGCAGGGGTTTTATTTCAGCCGGCCGGTGTGCGCCACGGAATTTGCGCAACTGCTGCAGGAAAAGGGATTCAGGCTGCAGAAAAAAAAGCGCGCTGGCAGGAAAAGCTGAGGAGCGCAGTCGGATTTTCCGTTGCCACGGCGGCGGCGCGCGTTCCAGTATGATGCCGCGACGTTCGACCAGGGGAGTGCCGTCATGCCGCATATTGCCGCTCGCGCTTTAGCGCTGTTGATCATCGCCATGTCGTTGACGTCGTCCGCCGCGGAGGACCCGCGTTGGGTTACGAGCTGGGCCGCCTCGGTGCACGGGCCCTATCCGACAGGCAATCCGTCCGCGCAGCCCGATCTCTCGCGCGTGTTCCCGGTCCCCGAGAGCGGCGCGCGCGATCAATCGTTCCGCCTTATCGTCGCGCCCGGGTTCTGGGGCGACCGCGCGCGCGTGCGCCTGTCGAATGCGCTCGGCACGCAGCCCGTTACTTTCGACGGCGTTTTCGCCGGTCTGCAATGGTCGGGTTCCGCTCTGGTGCCCGGGACTAATCGCGCTGTCACGTTTGCGGGCAGCAGGCGCGTAACCGTAGCGCCGGGAGCGTCGGTGTGGAGCGACGCAGTCGCGTTGCCGTTCGCGCGCCGCGGCCGCGATTTGCGCGGGCGCAAGCTGGCGGTGAGTTTTCATGTCGCGGGCGCAAGCGGCCCGATGACCTGGCATGCGAAGGCGCTGCAATCGTCGTACGTTACCTTGCCGGGCGCGGGCGCCAAAGGTGACGATGTCGCCGAAGCCGCATTTCCGTATGCGACCGCCTCCTGGTATTTTCTCGATGCGCTCGACATGCGCGCGCCACCGGGTCTCGGCGCCATCGTCGCGTTCGGCGATTCGATCACCGACGGCACCGCCTCGACCCTTAACGGCGACGATCGGTGGCCCGACGTCCTGGCGCGGCGTCTCGACCGCCGCTGGGTCGTCATCAACGCAGGCATCGGCGGCAACCAGGTCATCGGCCCGGCGGCGTATTCTGCACAGAAGCCGTTTCCCGGCGGCCCCGCGGCACTGCAGCGTCTCGAGCGCGATGTGCTGACGTTGTCCGGCGTGAGGGCCGTGATCTGGCTCGAAGGCACCAACGATTTCAGTAAAAACGGCAATGCCGACGCCGACGCCGTGATCGCCGGCATGCGCGAAGGGGTCGCGCGCATGCGCGCGCGGCTGCCGGGCGTGCGGGCCATAGGCGCCACTCTGACTTCAGCGCTCGGCAGCACCAACGCCGCGCACGGTTTCGACCTGCAGGACGAAAAGCGCAAGAAGCTCAACGAATTCATCCGCACCGGCGGCCTTTTCGACGGCGTCGCCGATTTCGATCGGGCAACGACGGACCCCGACACCGGCGGCATGCGCGCTGAATTCGTGCCCGACAACACCATCGGAGGTCCCGGCGACAAGCTGCATCCGAACCGCATGGGTTATCAGGCGATGGGCATGGCAGTCGATATAACGATGTTCGGCCCGCGCGTGGCGCGTGGGCCGCGCCCCTGAAATTTGCCGGGAGTCGATATGAATCCACCTGTCGCTGTCGCTGCCGCGGCCGCGTGGGCCGACTATGCGGTGCGCACGCATAATCCATCGGCGCATTCGGAAAACCGCATGCATAGCGACGACGTCGCGCTCGCGTACGGGTTCAAAGGCGCGCTGGTGCCGGGCGTCACGGTGTTCAGTCACATGACAGTGCCGCTGGTCGCAGGGTACGGCGCGGATTGGCTCGCGCGGGGCAGGGCGGAAGTGACGTTCGCCAAACCTGCCTACGAAGGAGACTTGCTGACCATACGCGCAGCGCGGGCCGACGGCGCGCAAACGCATACGCTGACTTGCGTCAACGAGCAGGGCGACGAGCTCGCGCGGATGTCTGCGCAACTCGACGGCGCGCCTTCCGCGATTGACGCACGCGCGGTGCTAGCGCCCGCGCCGCTGCGCCAGAAAGAGCCGGTGACGTGGGAACTGATGGAGATCGGCAAGTCCTTTCCCGCGCTGGCCTGGCGGCCGACGCAGGACGACAACCTCGAATGGTGCGCGGACGCGCGCGATGAGTTGCCGCTGTATCGCAAAGGCGCGTCGCCCGTGCTGCATCCGGGTTTCGTGCTGCGCCAGGCCAACCTCGTGTTGCGCAACCGCTTTACGCTGCTGGCGTGGATACATACGGCGAGCCGCATCGTGTTTCATGCCGCCGCGCGCGCGGGCGAGACGTTCGAGGTGCGTGCCGTCCCGGCGGAGAAGTGGATGCGCAAAGGCCACGAATTCGTGCGGCTTTACGTGTGCATATTGCGCGCCGGTGACGTGGTGACGGAAATCGAGCATACGGCAATATTCAGGCCGCGCAAGGCGGCGTGAAGCGGTATGCAGCGCGCTGCATTTTCCCGGGAAGACGCACGATAAAGCCGTCGCGGTTCGGCGTGCCGCGCGGCATGCGCTTACTTCGCGGGTGTGGCGATCGGCTTGCCTTTTTCCACGACGTAGGTCGCGAGCACTTTGGCCTTGCCGCTGCCGACGTTTCTGCCGTCGTGCACAGTGCCGGCCGGCACGAAAAAGTAGTCCCCGGCATTGAGCGTCACCGGCGGCTTGCCTTCCATCTCGACGACGAGCGTGCCCTCCAATATATAACCGAGTTCCTCGCCGGGGTGCGTGTGTTTGCCCGCAGCGACGCCGGGATCGAATTCGGCCCTGACCTGGACCGCTTCGCGTCCGGGCGCGGAAATATCGCCTTTTTGCAGCAGCGCGCGGGTAAATCCGGGCTGCTGCGCCTGCAGTGGCTGCACGCCGGACACGCCTGTCAACGCTGCGATTGACGCGGCAACGGCCAGCGCAATTTTCGTGTTTTTCATTTGTGCCTCCCTGACGTTGGTTTTTTGGATTGCCGGCCCGCCCAGCAACGAGCGGGTTTATTCTACGCCGCGGTTTCCGAAGATTGGAATAAAAGCGCCGTCAGGCCCGTTAGCGCATTAATGCCGCATGCTTGTGAGTCAGCATGCAGTCTGCTATGTTGGCCGTATCGGCAAATCCTGGAGGCAGTATGCTTGCATTCAAATCTCAATTACGCACGGTGGCTGCAGCCGCGCTCGCGTCAATGGCGTTAGGCGCGTCCGCCGCTGAGCTTCCCCCGCTGCCGGCGGGGCTCACAGCGCCGGCCAAGCCGGCCCACCTGCCGGATTTTAATCTCGCGAAACCCGAGAGCGGCAGCGTTCGCGCGAGCGATTTCAAAGGTAAAGTGATGATCGCGAGGTTCTGGGCAACCTGGTGAGACATCTGCGTCGGTGAGATGCCCTCCGTGCAGAGGGCACATGATGAATACAAAAAGAGCGGCGTTCCCGTGCTGGCGATTTCCATCGACGGTGACGGCGCCAAGTCGGTAAAACCTTTCCTGGCCGAGCACAAGTACACGCTGCCCGTTCCACTCGATCCGGACATGGCAGTCGCGCGCGCCGTCGGCGTGCGAGTAACGCCATGGACGGTGATTTTCGACCGCGGCGGCAACGTGGTCGCGGGCGGCTATGGCAAGATCGAGCTCGGCAGCCCCGAATTCAAGGCTTACATCAAAGCGCTCGCCGCCACGCCGCCGGGCAAATAACGGCGGGGCGGACGCAACTGGCATTGACGTTCATTTTGCAGCATCGACAAAAAGGGAGGTTCGCATGCAATCGAGACGATGGAAAATGCAGGGATGGAGAAGCGCGCTGGCTGCGGCGTTAGTAGCCGGATTGGGTCTGTTCGGCAGTGCCGCACACGCAATCGACGTTGGCGCCAAGGCGCCGGATTTCGCGTTGATGTCGACGACCGGCAAGGAAATCAAGCTCGCCGATTTCGCGGGCAAAAAGGCCGTTGTCCTGTTCTTCTACATCGGCGCGTTCACCAACACTTGAACGCAGGAAGCGCTGGCCTTCCAACTTGATCTTCCCAAGTTCGAAGCCGCGAATGCCCAGGTCCTGGGCATCAGTGTCGACTTTAACGATGCGAACAAAGCATGGGGCGACAAGCTCGGGCTGAAATTTCCGCTGATGACGGATCTCCGCCGCGAGATGATACGTGCCTATGACGTAATCAACGATGACCCCACCGCGGCGAACGACACCAAGCGTATTGCGACTTACCTGCGCGCGAAACGTTCATGGTTCGTCATCGACAAGAACGGCACCATCGTTTATGCGCGCGTCACCGATCCGCGCGGTCTCGTCCCTAACGACGAGATACTCGAGGTGCTCTCGAAGCTGAAGTAGGCCTACCCGGGGGCGGACGCCGTCATGGGCGCCCGGCTTCCGGTCAGCTTTCGATATGCATGAGATCGAGGATGCGGCCGGCTGGCGCATCCTCGATTTTCCATAGCGCCGCCAGCAGAGCCCTGCGCTGCGCGTCGTCCATCAGCGGTTCGCACAAGTTCAGGAATTTCAATTCGACTTCGGCGTCGGTCATCGGATTTTTGGCGTGGCCCTTGGGGTATTGCGCGGTCACGTTCAGTTTCTCGCCTCCACGCATGACGACCTCTAACTGTGTTACCAGTTTTGCCGGAAACTGCGCCGTGAACGCCGGGTTTTCGGCGACCTTGATTTTCTGCATCAACTGCCGCAGTGCCGGATCGCGCATGCGCGCTGGCGAGAAGCTGTCGACCTTGATGAAGCCGTCGACGAGCCCCAGCGCCAGCAAATAGGGCAGGCTGTGGTCGGCGGTCTCGCGCGTCTGCGGGTCCCACTTCTCGGGCTCGCTGCCGATCTCGCTCCAGGCGAAGTGATAAGTCTCGACATTGATCGCCTCGATGTCGGCCACATTTATTTTCGCGCGCAGCTCGACCGCCATCGCGACCGGCGCCTGTGAGTGGTATTCCGACGGAAAGAACTTCAGGTTCGTGCGCTCGACGCCGAATGGCACGCCGTCGCCGCCCAGGCGCTTGAGCTCGAACGGCCCTTTGGTCACCTGGTCCCATACGCCGTCGCGCCCTTCGAACGCCGCGGTGGGGCCGTGCATGCCGTCAGCCGCAAGCAGCGCCGCGAATATACCCGCGCGCGCCGACACGGCGGTTGCGCAACCTTTCCACATAGCGAGCTCGCCGCTGCGCGTTTGCCGCGTCGGTATATTGGCAGTTACGGCGATGGCGAGTGCATCGGCCGTCTGGTCACGCGTGAGTCCGAGCAGTCTGGATGCGGCCGCGGCGCTGCCGAGCACGACGAACAGGCCCTGGTCCCAGCCGAGATTGCGCAAAGGTACGACATCGGCGAGCCCGGTGTAGATCTCGTACGCAATGACGATAGACA
This sequence comes from Betaproteobacteria bacterium, assembly GCA_025363575.1. Next base: position 29,041 of record JANYDM010000135.1, read on the forward strand.
ACAGCAGATCCCTGCCGCTCGCGTTCTGCGCTTCGGCCACCGCGAGACACGCGGGGATCATGTCGCTCGCGTGTCCCGAGCCGACGGAGATGTAAGTGTCGTTGTAGTCGAGATAGCGCGCCATTACGCAGTTGGTGAAGGCCGCCATTTCCATCGACGTGCGCTTGCCGGTTCCGATAATGCGCGCGGCAGGTTCGCCCTGCTGACGGGCAGCGATGCGCCGTGCAATTGCGGCCGGCTCGCTGTCATAGCCGCCGGCCGCGCAGCCCAGGGTATCGATGAGCCGCCGTTTCGCCTGGTGCAGTGCACTCGCAGTCAGTTGCGAGAATTCGAGATTGACTACGTAATCAGCGAGAGCCCGGGTGGTTTTGTCCACGAGTGGTTGCCTTCCATGCGCCTAAACTCGAAGAATAACATCACGCAAAAAATATGATGGCGCGGCCTGCGCAATCCGGCGGGCGGGTCCGCGCTCCATCGACGTACTGTGTGTGCGTTAGCGTACAGATTTCACAGGCGGTTGTGATTACGCTGCCACACGATGCGAGGAGTTCGCCCCGCGGCGGAAACCTTCACCCGCCGGACCCGCGCGGGATCCCCCTATCAGTCCATTGTAAAGGCCCCGATTGACCGTGAGCACCGCGCCGGCAGACCAACAGCAAGTCACAGCCGCTCCGCACCGGCGTGCCGTCGTCGTCACGGGCGACGGCGCTCACAGAACGATGTCGGGAGCGCTTGAGATATTTACACTGTCTGCCGCAGCCGATGCCCTCAAGTCCTGGTCGGAGCGCGGCGAATCTCGCGCGCTCGACGTCGCCGGCGTTGAAAGCCTCGATACCCCCGGCGCTTTGTTCCTCTGCGACCTGCGCGATCGGGGCGTGAAGCTCACCGGCGTGCGCCCCGATCATCAAACTCTGCTCGAGTTGATTTGCGCGCTCGATCTGAAGCCGCTGCCCAGGGTCACTGCGGTGCCGCACTGGCGCCAGCTCGTGATCGAACTGGGCAAAGGCGCCGACGACGCCTGGCACGACACGCGCGACATCATCACCTTCATCGGGCGCGCGGCGAGCTGGACGTTCAACGCGGTGCTGCATCCGGCGTGCATGCGGCCGGCTGCGATCGCGCGCCACGTGTCAGAAACCGGCATTCAGGCGCTGCCCATCATCGGGCTTCTGGCGGTCATGATCGCGATCGTGCTCGGCTATCAGGGCGTCGCCCAGCTGCGCCCCTATGGGGGCGAGGATTTCACCATCAACCTCGTCGCCGTCTCGGTGCTGCGCGAAATGGCAGTGCTCATCACGTCCATCATGGTCGCCGGCCGCTCGGGCTCGGCGTACACGGCGGAAATCGGCGTGATGAAAACCCGCGAGGAGGTGGACGCGCTGCAGGTGATGGGTATCGAGCCGATGCAAGTGCTGGTGGTGCCGCGGATAATCGCGCTCGTCATTACGCTGCCGCTGCTCACTTTTTTCGCCGATATGATGGGCCTCATCGGCGGCGGCGCGATTGCGCAAATGCTGCTCGACGTGTCGCCGACGCAATACGTGATGCGCCTGCCGCAGGCGATCGAAGCGCAGGATCTTCTGGTCGGCCTCGTCAAGGCGCCGGTGTTCGCTTTCTTCATCGCCATCATCAGCTGCATGCACGGCTTGCGGGTCACCGGCTCGGCGGAGAGCGTAGGGCGCGAAACCACGCGCGCCGTCGTGAAATCGATTTTTCTGGTGATCGTGCTCGATGCGTTCTTCTCCATTCTGTTCGAAAAAATGGGCCTATGAGCGCGCGCGCCGCGAATGACGCACCACCCATCGTGTCCGCGCGCGGGATCGTCAATCGCTTCGGCAGGCAGGTGGTGCACGACCAACTCGATCTCGAAATCGAGGCGGGTGAAATCCTCGGCATCGCAGGCGGGTCGGGCTCCGGCAAATCCGTGCTGCTGAAAACGCTCACCGGCCTGCACCGGCCGGATGCCGGCGAGGTCGTGGTCGACGGCCGGCCCGTATTGTCGATCAAAGCGGCGGACAAGGCGGCGCTCATCGGCGTGCTGTTCCAGCAAGGCGCGCTGTTCTCGTCCCTGACGGTGGCGCAAAACATCATGCTGCCCATACGCGAACACACGGCGCTGCCGCCTGCGCAGCAGGAGAAAATCGCGGCGATGAAACTCGCGCTTGCCGGGCTACAGTCGGATACCGGCGTCAAATTTCCGTCCGCGCTGTCGGGTGGCATGGTGAAACGCGCGGCGTTTGCGCGTGCACTCGCGCTCGATCCGAAAATCATGTTTCTCGACGAACCCACGTCCGGTCTCGACCCGATCGCGGCCGGCGGCATCGACGAGCTGATCCGGCGGCTCAACGAATCTCTCGGCCTCACTTTCGTCATCGTCACGCACGATCTGACCACGCTCTTTACCACTTGCCACCGCATTGCCGTGATCGTCGATCGCAAAGTCGTGGTCGACACGGCGGAAAACCTCATGCAGTCCAACAATCCGTGGATCCACGAATATTTCCACGGGCCGCGCGCCGAAGGCGCGCTGAATGCCAGGAAGGCGAACCATGGAAACTGACAAGCACTATTTCTTCGAAGGGCTGTTCATCATCGGACTGTTTCTCGCCGCAGCGCTGTTTGCCGTCTGGCTCGGCCGTCCGGGCAGCAGCGATGACGTTGTTTACCACATCCATTTCCCGGATTCGGTCAGCGGCCTCTCGGTCGGCGAGCCCGTGAAATACCGGGGCGTGAATGTCGGCTCGGTCAAGGAAATCCTCATCGAGCCCGATACGAGCAAAGTGCGCGTCGATGTCCGTCTGCGCAAGGGGACGCCGGTCAAAACCGATACGCGCGCGGGTCTCGAGCTCAAGGGGATCACCGGCAACGTCTTCATAGAGTTGAGCGGCGGCAATCCGGCAGCGCAGACTCTGCTGGCGTCGACGCCAGCGGGGCAAACGCCGGAAATTCCATTTGAAAAGACAGGCCTCAAGGCGATGATCGATGATCTGCCCAAGCTCGCCGCCAAGTTCTCCGCGCTGGCCGACAAATTCGGCGGCATCGGTGACCAGGTGAAAAAAGTCGTCAAAGGGGTGGGTGCGCTTACGGATAAAGTCACGGACAATCCTTCCCTGCTGCTCAGGGCACCCAAGAAGAAAGAAGAGAATGCGCCGGTGCCGCCTTCGTTCGGCAGGCACTGACTCAGATCTAGATTAACGGCGAGGCTGCTATGTGACTGCGGCGGTGGAAATTACCAGCGCGCAGGCAGCGCCTTGTTAATGATGATCTTCCTGCCCTCGACCTTGATGTAGCCGCCGACGGAGAGGTCGCGGAAGATGCGGTTGATCGTTTCGCGCGACGAGCCGACGCGGCTCGCCATGTCCTGCTGCGTCAGCTTCTCGGAGATGACCAGTTTTCCGTCGTGTTCGACGGCCAGATCGAGCAGAAGCCGCGATACCCGGCTGTAGACATCGCGCATGACGAGGCTCTTGATGTTCTTGTTGAGCCCGCGCACGATCGCGATCAGGTTTCTGATGAGATGCTGGGAAATCTGCGGATAGGCAACCATCAGCTGCTTGAAATCGCTTTGCGCAACGACCAGGAAGCGCGAGGATTCGAGCGTCACGATCGATGCCGATCGCGCTCGTTCATCGAGCGCCATTTCGCCGAAGTAGGCACCCGGCCCCTTGATATCGAGCACGACCTCCTTGCCGCATTCGTCGCCAAGGCAGACCTTGACTCTGCCCTCGAGAATGACATAAAGCGACGCGGTGAAATCGCCTTCGTTGATGACAACCGCGTCTTTTGGAAAAGTCTTGATCGCGCCCTTGACAGCGAGATCGTGCAGCAGGCCTTCGTCGATGCCGGCGAAGAGGGGAATATTTTTGAGGTCGACTAACATGGCAAGCCCGTCAGTTGTCGCATTCGCAGGAAAAACCCGCTCCCGGCGCCTGCCCTACGCCAGGATCGAGCGAGTTTCGTCGGGTTACATGCGGTAGACGCGGCCGCCGTCAATGCGCACGCGGTCGCCGGTGCGCAGATCGCTGATATCGTCCTGCCGTATGACCTCAGTGGCGCCATTGTCGAAACGCACGGTCACGCGGAAAGTCTCGTCCGCGCCGCGCCGGCGCTGCTGAATCTGATTGCCGGCAACCGCGCCGCCGACGCCGCCGATGATGGTGGCGGCCGTCTGCCCGCTGCCGCCGCCGATCTGGTGACCGATCAGCCCGCCCGCGATGCCGCCGATGATGGTGCCCGCGAGATTGTTGCGATCGCCTTTCTTGATGACTTCAATCCGGTCGACCACACCCTGGGAATACTGCGGGTTGTATGAACGTACCGGCTCTTCGGCGCAGCCTGCGAGCAACAGCACGGCGGTGATAAGGGTGACGCTTAACGAACGCATGGTTTTCATTCTTCTCTCCTCAATATAAAAAACACCCAGCTTGCACGGTATTCCGTTGTGCCGCTGGAATCAAGCCGGAGTCTATTCCAATATGGTATGAGCCTGAATGGGGTTTCGTATTTCCAACGAGGTATGAGCCTGAAGCATGAGGTTTGGGTCGATCATCCTAGACATGGTGATCGATATGAACGAGACACGGCTCAATACGGTAGCGCAAT
>JANYDM010000154.1 GCA_025363575.1 Betaproteobacteria bacterium
GGTCGGCCATCACTTCGCGTCCGATCTCGTCACCTACGGCCGCAGCAACAAGCTGAAGCCGACCGAGATACCCTACCGGGAAGCGCAGCGGCTGTTTACCGGCGCATCGAAGTATTTCGGCATCGAGGCCGCCAAGCTGCCGTTGACAGAAGCGCAGTTCCGCCGCGCATTGACGGCGGAGAACATGGTGCAATCGGCCAAACCGATCGGCGGACCGCAAGCGTCCGAGGTCGCGCGCATGCTCGCCGCCGAGCGCGAGCGCTTGCAGGCCGACCGTGCGTGGCTGGCCGCGACGCGCGCCAGGCTCGACGACGCGGCAAGGAAGCGCGATGCCAGGGTCGCGCAGCTGGCCGCCGGGCGCTAGAATTCGCCATGCCCCTCCCGCTCATCCCCACCACCATTATCGGCAGCCTGCCGAAACCGGCGTGGCTCACTTCCGAGTGGTACAGCGTTACCGAGCGCTGGAATTTGTCGGGCGCGGCGCTGGCTGAAGCGCTCGACGACGCGACGCGACTCGCGCTCGCGGAACAGGAAAATGCCGGCATCGACATCGTGTGCGATGGCGAGCAGCGCCGCCCCACCCACTACAGCTACTTTGTCGGGCAACTGGGCGGCGTCGATTGCAGCAAGATGAAACCGAAGGTCATGCGCGCCGGCAAGACCACGCAGGACGTGCCGGTCGTGCGCGGACCGATTACGCTCGCCAATCACCGCACGCTCGACGACTACAGATTTCTGCGTCAGCTCACGTCGCGGCCGATCAAGATGACGCTGCCGGGACCGTCGACGCTGGTGGACGGCACATTCGACGAGTACTACAGAGATGAACGCGCATTGGCGCTCGCGTACGCCGATGCGCTGAACCAGGAAATCGCCGCGCTCGCGGCCGCCGGCTGCGAGATGGTGCAGCTCGACGAGCCCGCGATCACGCGCTTGCCCGAAAAATTTCTCGACTGGGGCGTGGAAGCGCTCGATCGCGCGTTTGCCGGCACCAAAGCGACGAGCTGCGTGCACGTCTGCTACGGTTACACCAAGCGCCTGCGCGGCCAGAAGGAATGGAAGCACGGCTACGAGGAGATTTTTCCGGCGCTCGCGCGCGCCAAGGTCGATCAGTATTCGCTTGAATTCGCCGAACCGAAGCTGGCACCAGCGATACTTGCCGCGTTGCCCGGCAAAACCATTCAGCTCGGCGTCATCAACGCGGGCAGCGAGACCGTGGAAACTGCGGAGAGCGTCGCCGCGCAACTGCGCGCGGCGCTCGAAGTGCTGCCCGCCAATCGCCTGATCGCGGCGCCCGATTGCGGCTGCGTTTCCCTCTCGCGCGCCGCGGCCAGCGCCAAAATGCGCGCCATGACACGCGGCGCGCAAATCGTGCGCGACGAACTCGCGCGGAAAGGCTAGACGGCAATGCGCACGATGACGTTTTCCATGTGGTTGGCCGGCTGCACGCTGGCAATTTGCGCGGGCGCGGCGTCAGGCGCCGAAACTTTTCCCACCAAAGCGATCCGCATCATCGGCATCGCCACGCCGGGCAGCCCGAGCGACGTTATCGGGCGCACGGTTGGCGATCCGCTGTCGCGGCAGCTCGGACAATCGATCGTCGTCGAAAACCGCCCTGGCGCCGGCGGCACCATCGCCGCGGGCCTGGTGGCGCGCAGCGAACCCGACGGCCACACTATATTGTTGACGTCGTCCGCCCAATCCGGAATGCCGTGGCTCTACAGCAACCCGGGTTTCGACGCAGTGAAAGACTTTGCCGGCATCACGCCGCTCGTATCTTTGCCGAACGTGCTGGTGGTGCCGCCGCAGCGCAACTGGAACACGCTCAAGGATATGATTGCCGCCGCCAAGGCGCAGCCGGGCTCGCTCAATTACGGCTCCGGAGGCACCGGCAGCGGCACCCATCTCAATTCCGAAAAATTCATGATCGCCGCCGGCATCAAGGCCAATCATGTGCCGTATAAGGGCACGTCCGAGGGCGTCGTCGAAGTCATGGCGGGCCGTCTCGACTGGTTTTATGCGCCGGCGGCCGCGGTAATCGCAT
>JANYDM010000162.1 GCA_025363575.1 Betaproteobacteria bacterium
GCTCACCGGCCAGCGCACCGTCGTCGCGAACTTCAAAGGCAGCAACAGCGCGCCGGCGTGGTCGCCCGACGGCAGGCGGCTCGCGCTCGTGCTCACGAAAGACGGCAATTCGCAGATCTACGTCGTCAACGCCGACGGCAGTAATGTCACGCGTCTGACGAGCAGCGGCGGCATCGACACGGAACCGAATTTCTCGCCCGACGGTCAGTATGTAATATTTACCTCCGACCGCGGCGGCAGCCCGCAGATCTATCGCGTGGCTGTGAGCGGCGGAGCGCCCGAACGGCTTACGTTCGACAGTCCCTACAATGTCTCGCCGCGCTATTCGCCGGATGGCAAATCGTTCGTGTTTATTCAGCGCGCCGGACGCTTCGACAACGTCGCGCTGCAGGATTTCGCGAACAAGCAGGCCCAGGCGCTGACCGACAACGGCACCAACGAATCGCCGAGCTTCGCGCCTAACGGCAGGATCGTGCTCTACGCTACCGAGGTAAGGGGGCGTGGTATATTAGCCGCGGTATCCAGCGATGGCCGCGTGCGTCAGCGGTTCAGCGCGGAAACGGGCGATGTGCGTGAACCGGCCTGGGGTCCACTGGTCAAAAGCCCTTGATAAGGAGTGATACCACATGAATAAAATACTATTGAGCCTCGCCATCGTCGGTCTTCTTGCCGGCTGCTCGACGACCACGGACAAACAAAAAGCGGTTGAAGTCGTCGATGCCACGCCGTCGAAGGGGGAGGCGCCCCCGCTGCCGAAGCAAGAGGTGCGGGATCCGGGGCCAATCGTATCGGTTCCCAACACTTCGACGGGTAGCGGTACCGAAATCGGACCGACTACAGGCATATTGGCCCAGCGCAGCGTGTTTTTCGATTATGACAGCATCGTCATCAAGGACGAGTTCAAGCCGCTCGTTACCGAGCATTCACGCTACTTGAGTAGTCATCGCGCGCAGAAAATCGTCATCAGCGGCAATACCGACGAGCGCGGCAGCCGCGAGTACAACATCGCGCTGGGCCAGCGCCGCGCCGATAGCGTCAAGCAGATGATGCTGCTGCTCGGCGTCAAGGAAGACCAGATCGAGACTGTGAGCTATGGCGAAGAGAAGCCGCGCAATCCGGGCCGCGAAGAGGCGGCGTTCGCGGAAAACCGCCGCGGCGACATTGCCTACGTAGGCGAAAAGTAACGCTGAATGGCGATACTTCCCCGTGGACTGAATTTTAGCCGCGCCACACTTTCGAAGTGCGGCGCGGTTTTGCTTTTTGTTGTATTCGCCGCCAGCGCGCACGCGGGTCTCTTCGACGACGACGAAGCGCGCAAGCAGATCGCCGCTGAAAGACGCCGCGTCGACGACATGAAGGAAGAGCTGAAAGCCCAGCAGCAGGCAGTCGATGGGCGCATCAACAAGCTCGAGGAAGCGCTCAAAAGCCAGGCGCTGCTCGATCTATTCACGCAGCTCGAGGCGCTCAAGCTCGAGATGACCAAGCTGCGCGGCCAGATCGAAGTGCTGAACAACAGCGTCGAGAACACGAGCAAGCGTCAGCGCGACATGTACCTCGATCTGGATACGCGTGTGCGCAGGTTCGAGCAGCAGGGCGGGCCGTCGGGGGTCGACGCGCCGGCTGCCGCGCCGCCGGTCGCACCGGCGACCACCGCTGCCGGTCCGGGTCCCGCCGGCGCGCCAGCCGCAGCGCCTGCGATCACGGTGGCGAATACCGATACAGGCGCCGAGACGCGCGCTTACGAAGCCGCGCAGGGCCACCGTCGCATGGGCAACTACCAGGGCGCGATCGTCGCCTTTCAGAATTTCATCAAGCAGTACCCGAAGAGCAATCTCGCGCCGCGCGCGCAGTACTGGATCGGCGATTCGTACTTCAACCTGCGCGACTTCAAGCTGGCGATCGGCAGCCAGCAGCTTCTGCTCAAGACTTATCCCGACAGCCCGACAGTGCCCGACGCCATGCTCAATATCGCGAGCTCACAGATCGAGATGGGCGAATCGGCCAACGGCAGAAAAACCCTTGAAGAGCTGGTTTCCCGGTTCCCGATCAGTGAAGCGGCGGAGAAAGCCAAGCGCCGTCTCGCGGCCTTGAATGCGCCGGGCTCGGTCGCACCCGCGGTTGCTGCACCCGCCGGCAAACTCTAGGACGTGTCCGACAACTCTGCGGTGGCAGAACGTGGCGCGCCGATAGCGCCCACGACGGATGTCGCGACGGCCACGCTGCGCATTACCGAGATATTTTTTTCCCTGCAGGGCGAGACCAGCCGCGTCGGCCTGCCGACCGTATTCGTACGGCTCACCGGCTGCCCGTTGCGCTGCGGCTATTGCGATACTGCTTACGCGTTCCATGGCGGGCAAACGATGACACTGGCGGCGGTGCTCGATACCCTCGCGCGGCACCGCACGCGCTACGTCACGGTGACCGGCGGCGAGCCGCTCGCGCAAAAGTATTGCCCCGAATTGCTGGCCGCGCTGTGCGAACGCGGCTATTCGGTTTCGCTCGAGACAAGCGGTGCGCTCGACGTGTCGCCGGTCGACGCGCGCGTTTCGAAAATCCTCGACATCAAAACGCCCGGCTCGGGTGAGGCAGCGAAGAACCTGTGGGCCAATCTCGCGCACCTGACCGCGGACGACGAGATCAAGTTCGTGCTTTGCGACGAAGCGGATTACGCGTGGGCAAAACAGCAGATGACGGAACGCAGCTTGGCCGCGATCTGTCCCGTGCTGTTTTCCCCCGTGCATGGTGCGCTCAACGCCACTGCGCTCGCCGACTGGATACTGCGCGATGAGTTGCCCGTGCGCATGCAAACCCAGCTGCACAAGCAGTTATGGGGCGCGCAGCCGGGCCGTTAGCGCCCGGGTTGCTTGTGCACCGATGTTCTGGCTCGCGCTCATCACATTGATCATCGTCGCGTGCGCCATGTGCGTCGTGGTTCGCGGCAACCGCAGCATACATTTTCTGCGCGATGCGGCCGCGGTATTGCCGCCCCGGCCGCCGCGCGTTTCATTGGTGATCGCGGCGCGCAATGAAGAGCCCAATATCGAAGCCGCGCTGGAATCGCTGCTCGCGCAGGACTATCCGGACTACGAGGTGATCGTCGTCGACGACCGCTCGACCGACTCAACGCCGCAAATCCTGGCGCGCGTGCAGGCGCGCAATTCCGCAATGAAGGTAGTGCGGATAGACACGCTGCCCGACGGCTGGCTCGGCAAGAATCACGCGCTCGAGCGCGGCGCGGCGCAGGCGTCGGGCGAAATCCTCATATTCGCCGATGCGGATGTCGTGATGCGCGCGGACACCGTGCGGCGCGCGGTCGCGCATGCGCTTGCGGCATCCCGCGATCATCTCGCGATTACCCCCGAAATGATCAAGCCCGGCATCACGCTTGCCATGTTCATGGGCGCGTTCACGCTGTTCTTTTCGCTGTTCGCGCGCCCGTGGCAGGCGGCCGATCCGCGCAGCAAGTGCTTCATCGGCATCGGCGCGTTCAACCTCGTGCGGGCAAGCGTGTACCGCGCCGTCGGCGGTCATGCGCGCATTGCCATGCGTCCGGACGACGATATCAAGCTCGGCAAGATCATCAAAAGCGCGGGTTTTTCGCAGGAAATGCTGTTCGGGTGCGGCCAGATCGGTGTCGAATGGTATCCGTCGGTCGGCGCGCTGGCGCGCGGCCTCGAGAAAAATACGCTCGCCGGCGTGGACTACAGTGTCGCGGCCATCGTCGCCGGCGCGCTGTTGCAGACGGTGCTTTTCGTCTGGCCGTTCGTGGCGCTCGCGTTTACCACCGGCACGGTGCTCGCTTTGAATGTGGCCACGTGCCTGCTGCTGTTCGCCGCGTGTATCGATCAGACGCGCTACGTCGGCGTTTCACGCTGGCACGCCGCCGGGCTGCCGTTCGCAACCGTGCTCTTTATCGGCATTCTGCTGCGCGCGACCTACATAACATTGCGCGATGACGGCATCAACTGGCGCGGCACGCACTATTCGCTCGCGTCGTTGAAGGCGAACCAAGTGTAGATTATGGCGAACGCGGTAGTACTCCTGTCGGGCGGTCTAGATTCGGCGACGGTGCTTGCGATCGCAAGCGCCGCGGGCCACGATTGCTATTGCCTGTCGATCGATTACGGCCAGCGCCACCGTGCCGAACTCGCGGCGGCAACGCGCGTCGCGCAAGCGCTCCAGGCGCGGGAGCACCGCATCACTACGCTCGATCTGACGGCGTTTGGCGGGTCGGCATTGACCGATGCCAGCATAGCCGTGCCGACCGGCGGCATTGCAGCCGGCATACCCGTCACCTATGTGCCCGCGCGCAATACGATCCTGCTGTCGCTGGCGCTCGCCTGGGCAGAGGTGCTCGGCGCGCGCGATATATTTTTCGGTGCCAATGCCGTCGATTATTCCGGCTATCCCGACTGCCGGCCTGAGTACATGCGCGCATATGAAACAATGGCCAACCTGGCGACGAAAGCAGCGGTCGAGGGCGCGCGGCTCGTGTTGCACACGCCCATCATCGCCTTGGGCAAAGCGGACATTATCCGCCGCGGACTGTCGCTCGGCGTCGATTACGCGTTGACCGTTTCCTGCTATCAGGCCGACGGCGAAGGGCGCGCATGCGGCATGTGCGATTCATGCCGTTTGCGCAAGGCCGGGTTTGAAGCTGCCGGCGTCGCCGACCCCACCCGCTACCTGAAGTAGCCGCTGCAGCGCTGGCAGCGCCCATGCCCGCGGACTAGAATGTCGGCACCTGTCCGCGGGAGCAAGCATGGAAAGCACGGCGCATTTGGGCGCAACGGTCGCATGGTGCGGTTTCGCGCTGGGTGTCGTGTTCGGCGCGGTCGGCAATAAAGTTAACTTTTGTACGATGGGCGCGGTGTCCGATCTCGTCAACATGGGCGACTGGGGCCGCATGCGCATGTGGCTGCTGGCGATCGCGGTGGCGATAACGGGCGCCTATACGCTGTGGTACCTCGGCATCGTCGATCTTTCGAAATCGATTTACACCTCGCCCAATTTCACCTGGCTGTCGTTCCTGACCGGCGGCTTCCTGTTCGGCGTCGGCATGACGCTGGGTTCCGGTTGCGGCAGCAAGACGCTGATCCGCATCGGCGGCGGCAATCTGAAATCGGTCGTGGTCTATGTGTTTCTCGCGATTTCCGCGTACATGACGCTGCGCGGGCTGTTCGGCCAGTTCCGTGTTTCGGTGTTGCAGCCGGTGGCGGTCAACTTCGAAGCGTACGGATTGAAGGGGCAGGATCTGCCGTCGCTGCTGGCGGGCACCGGCATTGCGATCGGCACTTTGCGCATCGCGGTGGCCGCTATCGTCGCAGCGGGGCTGCTGTTATTCGTGCTGAAAGACCGCGAGTTTCGCGCCAATCCCGCCAATATTGCAGGCGGCGTCGTCGTCGGGCTGATCATCGTGGCCGGTTGGTACGTGACCGCGCATCTGGGCTACCAGGAAAATCCCGCGACCCTCGAGATGACTTTCTTCGGCACCAACACGCATGCCGCGGAATCCTTTTCCTTTGTCGCGCCGCTCGCGTACACGCTCGAGCTTTTGATGTTGTGGACGGACCAGTCGCTGACGATTACTTTCGGCATCATGGCAGCGCTCGGCGTGATTGCAGGCTCGTGCGCTTACGCGCTGGCGAGCCGGACTTTCCGCTGGGAAGGCTTCACGACAAAAGAAGACCTCGCCAATCACATGGCCGGTGGCGTCCTCATGGGTTTCGGCGGCGTCACCGCGCTGGGCTGTACGATAGGGCAGGGGATCAGCGGCTTCTCGACGCTCGCGCTGGGCTCCATCCTGACGTTCGGCGCCATCATCGCCGGCTCGGCGGCGACGATGAAGTATCAGTACTGGAAAATCATGCGCGAAAATTGAAACAGCCGCAGCGTTTTGGACGCTGCGGCTGTTTCAGTTGGAGCAAAGAGCCGGCTAATCGAGCGGCTCGAGCTTGACGATGGACGCGCCGTGATTGCTGCCGACCCAGAACGTGGGTGTCGGCGTCGTGTTATCCACGTACACCCGGCGTATGTTGGTCGAACGCGGCAGCAGATAATCGACGGTCTTGCCGGTTTTCGGGTCCAGCCGGACGACCCGGTCGTTGAGCATGGACCCGGTCCACACCTCGCCGTTCTTGTCGACAGCGACGTCGTAAGGCTGCGTCCACGGCGTGGTCATCGGCCACTCCTGGAATTTTTCCGTCTTGGTGTCGAACACGCCGATCTTGTTGGCGCGGTATTCGGCGAACCAGAGTCGGTCCTGCGCGTCCATGACTGCACGGCGCGGGCCCGATGCCTTGGTCGGTGTTTCGTACATCGTGAGCTGGCCGGTCTTCGCGTCCACGCGTCCGATGTGCTCCTTGCCGATGTCGGTGAAGAACACATTGTTCTGCGAATCGCCGACGACGTCATAGATGTTGTGACCGACCGGCGAGGCTTTGAACGGTTCCCATGTTTCCCACGTGCCGGTTTTAAGGTCGACGCGATGGATGCCGCCGACGCCGTTGTTCTGGGTCCAGATCTTGCCATCGACGTGCACGGTCATCGGGCTCGTCATGTTGACCTGCGAATTGGCGCGGTTCAATTCCGGCGGGAGATTCCACACCTGCATTTTCTCCGTCTTCGGCTCGAACTTCATGATCGCGCCCTGATACATCATGCCAGCCCACAAATTGCCCTCTTTGTCCGAGCGCAGCGACAGCAGGCCGGTCGGAGAACCTTTCTTGGGTTCCGGCACCGGGTACTCGGTCACTTTGCCGGTCTTCGGATCGAGTTTGCCGATCGCCTGCTCGCCAAAACTCGAATACCACGCAGTGCCGCCGGCATCGATTATGACGTCGTGCGGCTCTATCGTCGGCCGCGGCAGATCGTACTCCGTCATCACGACCTGGGTCGCACGGCCGCTCGGCCGCGGGAACGGCTTGAGCGGATAGTCCCAGCCCGCGCCGTTGCTCTGGTTGATGGTGGCGAGCCACTGGGCCGTCGTGCGCTGCACGCGCGCCTGATCTTCGCCGACGAGGTCGGTGTCGCGCGTGGTGAGCCTTTTCTGCGGGCGCAGCGGCGTGCTCTGGTTCGCGTACGTGCTCATGCGCTGCACGGTCGTCATGAAGCCGTCGGCGTCGTACTTGGAACGCACGATGCGCTCCAGCGAGTGGCAGCTGACGCAGCCCAGCAGCGCGTTCTTTTGCAGTTGCGTGCCGGTCATGCTGGCAATCCATTCGCCGTTCGAGAGTTGCGCGGCGAGGTCTTGCGTCTTGCGCAGCTTGATATCGAGCGAGGTCGCGGTCTGCGCCGCGACTTCGGCAGCGACGCGGCCATCAAGGTCGTAGCCCACGGCGCGAATACGTATCGCGTACTGTCCTGCCTCGAGCTTCGCGCGCGGGAAGCGATAGCGGCCCCGGGCGTCGCTGACGACGGTGACCGTGATATTGGAGCCGGCCTTTTTCGCGCTGACCAGCACGCCCTCCATGGCGCCTTCTTCAGTCGAGGTAACGAGCCCGGACAGCGCCGCGTCGGTTTGAGCGTCGGCAGCGAGAACCAATCGCGCCGGCGTGAAGACAACGGCAAGAACAGCAACGAGCGTAAACAGCAAACGGGTCATGCGCATGGTTTCCCCCAGGTTGGACGTTCGCACACCGGATCGCGCTCCGCGGCGCCTGTGATCCGAAGTTTCGTGCGACGCCAAATGATAGTCCTTTTTGCACGTTCGATGAACATTTGCGGCAGAGGGGCGGCCGCGGAGGCGCACGCGGGCGCGCGGGTGGTGCCGGCAGGCCGGTTAAATTGACCCGCTAGCACGTAACCGGTAAAATTCGCGCCTTTTGCGGGCGGTTAGCTCAGCCGGTAGAGCAGCGGACTTTTAATCCGTTGGTCGCGAGTTCGAATCTCGCACCGCCTACCAAAATTCAAGGGGTTAGCTAAGTGCTAATCCCTTTTCTTTTGGCGGTTGTGCCGCAATTGTGCCATCAAGCAGATTCGAGACGATTTCTGCGTGCTGCGCCAACTGCGCGGGAGCCAAGTGCGCATACCGCCGCACCATACCCTCGGATTCCCAAGCGCCCATCTCTTGCACTACATTTAGCGGCGTTCCGTTTTGCACTAGCCAGCTTGCCCAGGTGTGGCGCAGATCGTGCCAGCGGAAATCCTCTAAACCGGCCCGCTTGAGCGCTCCCTTCCACGCCTTGGTATTGGCCTGATTGATAGGCCTGCCCCGAAACGTGAACACCCGCGAAGGATGCTTGCCAGCCTGCGCCTGAAGCACGCCAAGTGCCACGGAATTCAAAGACACGTGTATGTCCCTGCGCCCCTTGGCCTGATCGGCGTGTATCCATGCGGTGCCCCGTTCTGCGTCCACCTGTGACCATTCCAGCTTCATCACGTTGGCTTGCCGCAGTCCCATTGCCAGTGCAAACAGCACGACGTTACGCTGATGC
>JANYDM010000006.1 GCA_025363575.1 Betaproteobacteria bacterium
GTGAAGCCATAAGCGTATTCGTCCATGTTGAGCGCGCTGAGAAGGACGGCGCCCGCGGCGCGCAGCCTGCGCACCAGTACCGCATCGCTCGCTGCCGGCGGACATTCGGCATTGATCCTGGCGCCGGCGAGCGTCGTCAGCCCGCGCACGTCAAAGAGGTTTTTTACTGCATAAGGCACGCCAGCCAGGGCGCCGGGGTCCCGGCCGGCCGCACGTGCCGCATCGACATCCGCGGCTTCCACCAGCGCGCGCTCGGCCGTGATTGCTGTAAAGCAGTTGAGCCTGGGGTCAATTGCGTCGATGCGCGCGAGCGCGGCGCGGGCCATCTCCGTCGCGCTGACTGTGCCGCCCCGAACGGCGGCGGCAATCTCGCTTACTCCGGCGCCGGCGCCGAGCATGGGGTGAATATTGCCGCGTGTTCGGCTTCAGGCGCCAGGGGAAAATCGTTTACGACATCAGCCATGCCGGCGATGAGTTTGAAATTTCTGACGGTGCCGGCGATATGTTCCGGCGCAAGCTCGAGGCCTACTGTGGCGGCCGCCTGCACAACGGCCGCATCGTCAATCAGTTCAGCGTCCACGCGGGTGACTCGTTGCAACGGTGCAGCGGATGCTAGAGCGCAAGGCAGGCCCTGACATTTTCGCTGTCCATGTTTTTGCCGAGGCCGCGCTTGATGATTTCGCCGCGCGACATAACGAGGTAATGGTCGGCGAGCGATTTGGCAAAGTCGTAATACTGCTCGACCAGCAGCACGGCCATGTCGCCGCTTTTAGTCAGCGCGGCAATAACGTTGCCGATGTCCTTGATGATGGAAGGCTGTATGCCTTCAGTGGGCTCGTCGAGGATGAGTATCTTCGGATCGGCGGCCAGTGCGCGGCCGATCGCCAGCTGCTGTTGCTGTCCGCCCGACAGATCGCCGCCACGCCGGTGCAGCATGTCTTTCAGTACCGGAAACATTTCGAATATGCGTCCCGGAATCGAGCCGCCGCCTTTTTTCGGCGCGAGTCCCATCAGCAGATTCTCTTCGACCGTCAGGCGCGGAAATATCTCGCGCCCCTGCGGCACGTAACCTATGCCCAAACGCGCGCGCTCGTAGGGCGGCAGGGTAGTGATGTCTTTGCCGTCGAACGCGAGCGCGCCGGAGCGCGTGGCGACGACGCCGACGAGACATTTGAGCAGCGTCGTTTTGCCGACACCATTGCGGCCAAGTATGGTCGTGCACGCGCCGGCAGGGACATCGAAGCTCAAGTCGCGCAGGATGTGGCTGCCGCCGTAATATTGATTGAGCGCGGATATCGTCAGCATCGCGTCATCGTCCGAGATACACTTCGATGACGCGCTGATCGTTCTGCACCTTGTCCATAGGGCCTTCGGCGAGCACGCTGCCTTCATGCAGCACCGTTACTTTGCGCGCGATGCGCGTGACGAAATCCATGTCGTGCTCGACCACTACCAGCGAGTGCTGTCCCGCCAGCGTATTGCAGAGCTCCGCCGTGCGCTCGGTCTCGTCATCGGTCATGCCGGCGACTGGCTCGTCGAGCAGCAGCAATTGCGGCTCCTGCATCAGCAGCATGCCGATTTCGAGCCATTGCTTCTGGCCGTGCGACAGAAGTCCGGTCAGACGGTCCGCCGCATCCGCAAGCTGGATCATCGTGAGTGTGACGGCGATCTTGTCGCGCTGCGCCGAATCGAGCTCGGCCGTCAGGCTGTGGCGCACGCGCTTGTCGATCTTCATCGCGAGCTCAAGATTCTCGAACACGGAATGATGCTCGAAGACGGTAGGTTTCTGAAATTTGCGGCCTATGCCTATGTGCGCGATTTCGGCTTCGGACAGGCGCGCGAGGTCGATGTTCTGGCCAAAGAACGCCGTGCCGGTGTCGGCGCGGGTCTTGCCGGTGATCACGTCCATCATCGTCGTCTTGCCGGCGCCATTGGGGCCGATGATGCAGCGCAGTTCTCCGGTCTCTATCGCGAGGCTGAGCTTGTTCAGCGCCTTGAAACCGTCGAAGCTGACCGAGATATCTTCCAGATAGAGGATGACCCCGTGCGCGAGGTCGACGGTGCCGGGCGCGATGACGCGGCCATGCGATACGTTGGGATCGTCGCGCGTTTCCAGCGGGCTGCCGGCGGCGGTATTCATGCGCGGCGTGCTTTCCATTGATCGAGCACGCCCATGACGCCTTTGGGCATGAATAGCGTGACGGCGATGAACAGCAGACCGAGAAAGAACAGCCAGTATTCGGGGAATGCGACGGTGAACCAGCTTTTGGCGCCGTTGACGATTCCCGCGCCGAGCAGGGCCCCGGCGAGCGTGCCGCGGCCGCCCACCGCCACCCAGATCGCGATTTCAATCGAATTGGCCGGCGACATTTCGCTCGGATTGATAATGCCGACCTGCGGCACAAACAGCGCGCCGGCCAAGCCTGCAATCCCAGCCGAAATCGCGAACACGATGGTCTTGAGCATCGAGGGGTTATAGCCCAAAAAGCGCACGCGATCCTCATCGTCGCGCATGGCCACTAATAATTTGCCGAAGCGCGAATTGACCAGCCAGCGGCACAAAATATAGACACCGATCAAGCCCACGGCCGAGGCAATATACAGGCCAGTTTGGGTCGATCTGGCACCGAGCGGCGCGCCCAGAATGCTGGTGAAGTTGGTGAGGCCGTTGGTGCCGCCGGTATAGGGTTGCTGGCCGATGAACAAAATGCTGACGATGAGGGTGAGCGCTTGGGTGATGATCGAGAAATACACGTCGCGGGTGCGGCTGCGAAAAATCGGATAGCCGATCAGTACGGCCAGCAGCGCCGGAATAATGATCGCGGCGGCAATGGCAAACACCGGCGAGCGAAAGGGCTCCCAGAAGAAGGGCAACTGTTCGAGGCCGCTCCAGCTCATGAAGTC
>JANYDM010000179.1 GCA_025363575.1 Betaproteobacteria bacterium
CGAAGCGCGGCGCCTCGATCGCGGCCTGCACGTCCATGTCGAACGTGGTGATGTTGAGCAGGGTCTGCAGCATCGCCTGGCTCTGCACGTCGCCGCCCGGCGTGCCGAACGTCATGAACAATTTTCCGTCCTTGAACGCGAGCGATGGATTTGGCGTAAGGCGCGGGCGTTTGCCCGGCGCGACAACACTCGGGTGTCCGGACTTCAGACGCGATTGGCAGCCGCGCCCGGAAGGTGCGAAGCCGAGCCCCGGAATAATCGGCGTGTCGTACTGCGGATCGGAGAGCGTTGCAGAATATCCGTTGCCTTCGCGGTCCATCACGCACCCATAGATCGTGCCCGGTTGCAGAGCGCGCTCGACGCCGCGGGCCGGGTCTTTTGCGCGCTCGTGCAATAAATAAGGTGCGGGCGCGCCGTCCGGATAGCCTGGATCGGGCAACGTGGGAAATGAGTGCTGCATGTCGATACGCGCGCGCTGCTTCGCCGCGTAAGCATCGGCGAGCATGCCCGCGCGAGGCACATTCACGAACTTGGGATCGCCTGAATACGCTTCGCGGTCTGCGAATGCAAGATTGAGCGCCTGGTCCACGACGTGCAGATAGGCGATCGAATTGTGGCCAAGCGCTTTGAGGTCGTAGCCTTCGAGAATTTTCAGCGCTTCGAGCAGGACCACGCCCTGGCACCAGACGTCGCAGCTATGCACCTCGAACCCGCGATACCGGACGCTGATGCTGTCTTCCACCGGCACTTCGAAGCCGGCGAGATCATCTTTCGTAACGAAACCATTATGACGCTTGTGGTACTCAGCGATGGTGTCGGCGACCGCGCCACGGTAAAAATAATCGTGCACCGCGCGCAGCTTCTTGTCACGGTCGCCGCGCGCCGCGCGCTCGGCTTCTATCATGCGGAATATCGTGCGGCCGAGGTCTTCCTGCTTCAGCACGTCGCCGACCTGCGGCGGCTTGCCACCCGGCAGATAGACGCGCGCATTGTCGGGCCAGCGCGCAAACTGTTCGGCCACGTATTCAATATTGCTCGCGAGCAACGGGTACACCGCAAAGCCGTCGCGCGCGATTTCCATTGCAGCGCTAGCCGCCTGCTCGAACGAAATGGTGCCGTAGCGGCGCAGGGCCTCGATATGGGTCGCCGGTGCCGCGGGCATCACCGTGCGCAGCAAACCTTCCGGAACGTGATCGCCCGCACCTATGCTTTCCGCTTCTTTAATAAGGCGGTTGATGTCCGTCGCAGCGGGCCAGTAGCCGAGTCCCGCAAGACTGATGACGCGATTTTCTTTTTTCAGGTAGATGAGTGTCGGGGCAACACCGCCGAAGCTCACCATATCCGGCTGCAATATCGGCAGCGCCATTGCCGCGGTGACGCCGGCGTCAACCGCGTTGCCGCCACCATCGAGTATGCGCATCGCGGCCGCGGTCGCCAGATAGTGTCCGGTCGTCACCGCGTAATGATTGCCGGCCACCGTGGGACGGAAGCTTGGCGCCTGCACCGCCATTTTTACTTTGCGTTTCATTGCCCGCCTTCTTGCCTTTATGTCCGTTCGAGTATGGAGAGTCCGCGCACGCGGTCGAGCAAATAAATCAAGCCGCGATTATCCACCGTAACGTCATTGCTTTGCACGCGTTCGGAACCCGCGGGCACGTCCGGCATGTAGTAGGCAACTTCTTTCAGCGAGTGCGGATTCGAAATGTCGATAACGCGCAGGCCATAGGCAAACCATGCGACAGGAATTTCCGTGCCGGTCACGACTTCGCACGGCTGATGACATCCGGTCATGCGCGGCTGCGGCGTGTCGGGCATGTCTTCGATCTGGAAAGTCGAGATGGGCTGCGGATGCTTTTCATCAGTGACATCCACCATCCACAGGAAGGATGCCGGATATTGCGGAAAGTCAGGCTGGCGGAACACATCCTCGTCCGACACCAGCATGAAATCGCGTTGCTTGATCTTGAACGGAATGCGCAACGCCGTATGCGTCGGCCACGGAAACGGCGGGCTCCAGTCGAGGCCCGAAACGAACCTGGGCTTCGTCATGTCGTCGATGTCGAGTATGACCAGCCCGCCCTGCCAATAGCTCGTGTAAAGCCGGTTGCCGAAGCGCAGCGGATGGTGGCACTTGTGCGCGTCGTTTTTCCATGTCGGCGTCTCGCCGCCGGCAACCCACTGCCCCGGCATCCACCAACGGCCGACCTCTTCCGGCTTCGCCGGATTCTTCAGATCCAGGATCATCACGATGTTGCCGATGTAACCGTCTACCGTCGGCGAGATGTAGGCATAGCGGCCGTCGAAATCAAACCGGTGCACACCACGCGCATAGCTTGCACCGGGACCGAGAGTGGCCTTCCACTCGGTTATCAATTTCGGCTGTGCGGGCTTCGAGATGTCGTAGATGCCAATGCCGCCGTTGTAGCCTTCCGGCGGAACTTCGCCTTGCAGCGAATGGGCGGCAAGCGCTTCGCGATTGACGAGCATAAGATCGCCGTGCACGCGCACCTTGTGCGAATGCGTGCCGGGCGGCATCGTCAATTCGGCGAGCAGTTTCGGCTTTTTCGGGTCTTTGACATCGATAATCTGCGTGCCGTGCGGATTGCGCATGTTGCCGACATAGGCGACCTTGTTCTGCACGACGACCTGGCCGCCGCCGGCGCAATCGTGCCAGTTGACGGCGTGCACGCCATGACCATGGTTTTGCACGTCGACGTAACCGACCTTGCGGATGCCTTTCGACCGCGGTTTGGCTTTTGCCCGCGAACCGCTCTTTGCCACCGGTTTCGTTTTTGCTTTTGCTTTTGCTTTCACGTTCGCCTTCGCCATGCCGCTCTCCCTGTTTATTCCGCCTGTATGCCGGCCTGCCTGATCACGCGCGCCCATTTGTCGCGCTCGTTTTTGATAAACGCTGCAAATTGCTGCGGCGAATTCGCGACCAGGTCCGCGCCGAGACCCGACAGCCGTTCGCGCATGTCGGGCAGTTTCAGGATGCGCACGATATCGCGGTTGAGTGTTGTAACGATGTCCGCGGACACCCGCGCCGGTGCGAGCCAGCCGAACCAGCCCACGCATTCGAACCCGGGAAAACCCGATTCCGCCATGGTCGGTAATTCGGGCGCGACTGCCGACCTCTGAGCGCTGGTAGTCGCCAGTGCACGGATTCTGCCAGCCTTGACCTGCGGCATCGCAATCAGCGCAATGCTGAACAACGCCTGCACCTGCCCGCCGAGCAAGTCGGTCAATGCCGGTCCGCCGCCTTTGTACGGCACGTGCACGGTCTGCACTCCCGACATGAGGCGAAACTGCTCCAGCGCCAGATGGCCCGACGTGCCATTGCCGGCCGAGGCAAATACCAGTTTTCCCTGGCGCGCCTTCGCCAGGGCGATCAGGTCTTTTACGCTGGCCGCCGCCACGGACGGATGAACGACCAGCACGTTCGGCACCGTGATACCCAGCGTGATCGGCGCAAAATCTTTGACGGGATCGAATTTCACGTCGCGATACAGGCTGGGGTTGATCGCGACCCCGGCCGCGACCGCCGTGATCGTGTAGCCGTCGGGCACGGCGCGCGCCGTCATCTCGTACGCGATATTGCCGTTGGCGCCCGCCCGGTTGTCGATGACGATGGCCTGGCCCAGCGCTTCCGTGAGCTTGGGCGAGACAAGGCGCGACAATGTGTCCGCGGGGCCGGCAGGCGGCACGGCGACAATCATGCGTATCGGCTTCACCGGATAAGCATCGGCCCCCGCAAGCTGGGCGCCAAGCAGGGTGGCACAGGCAACGCCAATCTTAAGATTCATGCGCGGCTGTTCACGCATCGTGATTTCTTCGCTGCATTTCACGCACATTATCGCACTACCGTGCGCCGGCGGAACAGCGCGACGCGATGCTATGATGGCGCCACGTCTCCGGGGAGTTTTTCATGACCGCCACCGCTCCGTCAAAAGTCATCAGCCTCGCCGCACTTGCCGCGCGCATTAGCGACGGCACGTCTATAGCCGTCGGCGGCAGCTTCCTGCATCGCGGCCCTTTCGCTCTGATGCGCGAGCTTGTGCGGCAGAAAAAGAAAAATCTCGAAATCATCAAGCCGTCGCCCGGCTACGATGTGGACATGCTGTGCCGCGCCGGCGCCGTCGCCAAAGTGCGGGCCGGCATCGTCGCCATGGAAGGCAACTTCGGCCTCGCGCGCTGGTTCAGGCAGACCATCGAGCGCAAGCAGGCGGAGTTCGAAGAACACGCCTGAATGACTCTCGTCTCCGGGCTGCGTGCAGCCGCATACGGAATCCCCTTCCAACCGGTGGCCGGCGTGTTCGGCAGCGACCTCGCCAAAATCAACGACTGGAAAACGGTCAAAGACCCTTACAGCGACAAGGAAGTCTACGTGATACCCGCGATCCGGCCGGACGTCGCCGTCATACACGTCAACGAAGTCGATGATCTCGGCAACGCGCGCGTCTATGGGACGCCTTTCTGGGACCACCCGATCACGCGCGCCGCGAGACGCGTACTCGTGACCGCCGAGCGTTTGGTACCAACCGACATATTGCGCCTGCAACCCGAGTTGACGCTGGTGCCGGGCTTCATGGTTGAGGCCGTCGCCGTCGTGCCGGATGGCGCGTGGCCCGGATCCATGCATCCGCATTACGAAATCGATTACGCGGCCGTCGAGCGTTATATGAAAGATGAACCCGGCGTGCTCGAAATGCATCTGTCTGAAGCGCCCGAGGCCGCGGCTGCGGCCGTAATTAAGTGATTGGGCAACCGAGTTATTAAGCAATAAATCACTCAATCACCTGATCACTTAATCACCCGCCATGACCTGGTCGGCATTCTCATACGTCGTCGTTAATCTCGCGCGTCAGATACGCGCAAACGAGATTACGTTCAGCGGCGTCAATTCGACGCTGCCCATGCTCGCGTGCCTGCTCGCAAAGCGCGCCTACGATTTTCATTTCACCTACATCAACGTCGCCGGTGGCGTCGAGCCACAGCCCACAAAGATTCCGCACTCCAGCAGCGATCCGGCCATCGTCGCCGGTTCGGCGGCTATATTCGCCAATCAGGATTTCTACGACTTGTGCGCGCGTGGCGGCATGGACCTCGCCTATCTCGGTTGCGCGCAGATCGATGGGGAAGGACGCACCAATGTATCGGTGATCGGATCGTGGCACGAGCCCAAGGTGCGGCTACCGGGCGGCGGCGGCGCTGCCGTGATGCTGCCGACTGCGAAACGTGTCGTCACCTGGCGCACCGAACACAGCCCGCGTTCGCTGGTCGAGAAACTCGATTTCATCACGGCTGCAGGCAATCTCGCCGCGTTGATAACGCCGATTGCCGTATTTCAGCGGCGCAACGCACGACTGGCGCTCGAATCGTGGCATCCGGATTCGAGCATGGAAGAAGTGATTAAGCGCACGGGGTTCGAGGTCGATGGCGTCGGCGCTACGCCCACGTTGCAGATCACGCGGCGCGAACAGGAAGCGCTGGCGTCTCTCGATCCCGACGGCGCGTTTGCATCGGAAGCCGCGATCAAAGTCTCTAGTTGACGCGCAGACGCGCGCAATGGATTTCAAGTCTCTTAAGCGCCATCTATTCGGCCATGCAGTTATCCCCCTCAGGATTTTGGAACGATGGCATTCGGCGATTTCGTATTGTCCGCCGCCGGCCACTGCGCCTCCACCGCTGGTAGCGCAGTCTCCTTGCCGGTCATTCTTTCGACCGTGATCGCATAAACTACGACAGCGTCCAGCCGCGGATAAAAGCTTTGAGGCCGCGTGGTCTCACTGCGGTAGTACTTGGCCATCAAGGCATCGAAGAACGCGGCTTTGAGCGTGCGCTCTTCGACGATTCGAATACGCCCGAACAGCACCACGCTTTGATATTCGATCGACGTGTCGCATTCGAACCGGCCGTAGGGAAACACCTGCCCAGGGGTGTCGATCTCGAAACACACGCGTGCCTCATGACGCACGTTCGACTGCAAATGACCCGGCGCGCTCGTGTTGTGCAGCCACACCTGGCCTTCCATCCAGACATAAAGCAGCGGACAGATGTACGGCATGCCATCTGCGCCGACTGTCGCTAACCGGCCGCAATACGACGCAGCAAGAAGCTCGCGCACTTCAGTATCCAGCATCAGCTTGTCTGTGCGACGGACCTGGGGACTACTCATAAAAACGATTTCCGTTGCTGCGCTTAAATGTACTGCTTCTGCTTTTCGCGAATCTGCTTTTGCAGCAGGTCCATATTGAGCACCACGCCCTGCATGTTGGGATTAATCGCCAACGCGCGCTTAAAGTAGTCGAGAGCGAGCTCGGGCTGGTTCATCTGCACGTAGATCAAGCCATATCCCGACAACGCGCCGAAATGCAGCGGATTGCGCTTCATGACTTCGTCGCAGTCATGCAGCGACTTTTCATATTCTCCGACCGAGTAATATATCGTGGCGCGCTTATTCCAGCCCTCAGCGAAATCGGGCTTGTTCTTGATGACAAGCGTGAATGCCTTGATTGCCTCGGCAGCCGCGCCCAGTCGCATCAGTTCCATGCCACGTTGATAGATCGCGCTATCTGCGCATCGCCCGACCGGCCCCATATCTGCCAGATCGCGCCTTCTGCGGCGGCGCGCGTTTCTTCATCGCGATCGCGCAACGCTTTGACCAGTGTCGCGACGTCGCCCATGCGGCCGACCTCCGCCAACCGCGTCGCCGCGGCGCGGCGCACGGCCACTACTGCATTATTGAGAGCACGCAGGGCCTGCTCGTGCGTCAGCTGATCGGCAGCGGCGACCATCTGCACTGATGCAATGCATACCAGAAAAAACAACGCCGCCGGCTTCACGCTTATTCCGCCCTCAATCCTGCAGCCTTGATCACGCGCGTCCACTTCGTGATTTCGGTTTTTATGTACTCGGCAAACTGCTCGGGCGAAGTGCCGGCGGGTTCGTAGCCCTGCTCACCGAGTTGCCTTCGCACGTCAGGCGAATTGACGATACGCACGATCTCAGTATTGAGTTTCAGGATTATTTCGCGCGGCGTTCCGGCAGGTGCAAGCACGCCCTGCCACGCAGTCGCCTCATAGCCCGGCAGGCCGCTTTCGGCAACGGTCGGGATCTCCGGCGCGGCCGCCGAGCGCTTGAGACTCGTGACCGCCAGCGCCCGTAATTTGCCCGACTTCACCAGCGGCATTGCCGGCGCAATAGTCGAGCACATCAGCACGACGCGCCCGCCCAGCAAATCGATCAGCGCCGGCGGGCTGCCTTTGTACGGGATATGCACAATATCGATATGCGCGAGCGACTTCAGGAGTTCGCCCGCAAGGTGCTGCGACGATCCGGTGCCCGACGATGAATAGTTGATTTCGCCGGGGCGCGATTTCGCGAGCGCGACCAACTCGCGCATGTTTCTCGCCGGCAACGACGGATGCACGATCCAGAGGTTCGGCGACTGCGACAGCAAAGTAATGGGCGCGAAATCGCGAATCGGGTCGAACGGCATTTTCACCGAGAGTGCTGGATTGGTGGCGAGCGAAGTTGCCACCTGCAGCAGCGTATAGCCGTCGGGCGCGGCGCGCGCCGCGATTTCGGTGCCGATATTGCCGGTTGCGCCGGGTCGATTGTCGGTCACGACTTGCTGACCGAGGGACTCCGACAATTTCTGCGTGACGAGCCGCGCAAGCGTATCGGAAGACCCGCCTGCGCCTTGCGGTACGATGTAGCGAATCGAGCGCGCCGGGTAGTCGGCCGCGCCGGCAATAGAGACCATCGTGCAAAACCCGAGCGCTGCGACTGCGAGGCGGATATTCATCGATCTCCTTCAACGCGCCGGCCGCGACGACCACCCGCACGCGCACGACGTCGAACGGAGATTACTGCAATGACCCGCTGACTTCAACGCATGCGGTTTAATGCGCGGTCCAGCCGCCGTCGATGGGCATGATGGCGCCGGTGATTGAGGCCGCGGCGTCGCTGGCTAGATACGTGGCCAGCGCGGCGACCTGCGCCACCGTCACGAATTGCTTGGTCGGCTGCGCCGCCAGCAAGACGTCGCTCACGACCTGCGCTGCGGTGATGCCGCGCGCCCTGGCCGTGTCGGGTATCTGCTTTTCGACCAGCGGCGTCAGCACATAGCCCGGGCAAATGGCGTTGACGGTAATGCCCATCTGCGCGACCTCGAGTGCAACCGTTTTGGTTAGCCCGGCGACACCGTGCTTGGCCGCGACATAGGCGGACTTATACGGCGACGCCACCAGCGCGTGCGCCGATGCGATGTTGATGATGCGCCCCCATTTGCGCTGCTTCATCGCGGGCAGCGCGTGGCGTATGGTATGAAATGCCGCAACCAGGTTGATCGCGATGATCGCGTTCCATTTGTCGACGGGAAATTCATCGATGGGCGCGACATGCTGAATGCCCGCGTTGTTGACCAGTATGTCGATCGCGCCGAATTCGACGACCGCCTTTTCCATCATCTGCTGCACGGCCTCGGGCTTGCTCATGTCGGCATCGCTGTAGCGCACCGTCACGCCATGCGCGCCCGCGATCTTCGCGCGCAACGACTCCATGCTGGCGGCAGGCCCCATGCCGTTTAAAACTACGTTCGCGCCAGCGGCGGCGAGTGCTTCGGCTATGCCCTGCCCTATACCGCTGGTCGAACCTGTAACAAGCGCGGTTTTGCCTCTTACCACGGCTTCGGCGCCGGCACTGCGCAGGGGCCTTTGACCTCAGTAGTCGTGAAATCTGCCGGACCGACGACTTCAAGATATTCCATATCCGGCGAATAATCGAACAGGTAATGCACTATGCCGGGGCGCTGATGCACGCAATCGCCCGCGGCTACCAGCGTTTCCTTGTCTTCGTACATAAATTTTGCCCAGCCTTTGAGCATGAGCACCATGTGAAATTCAGCACCATGATAGTGCCAGCCCGTGCCCTTTTCCGGTGCCTGATTGGCGATAACCAGCTGCGCAAGCACCTTGCCGCGCGTTGCTTCGGCGATGCCGAGGTCGCGATATTTGAAAAAGTCGCGCAATCCATCGCTGCGGAACCCGGTATCGCCCGGTTTGACATGAGAAAAAACCATCTGCGTCTTATCCAGCATGGCAGCCTCCCTGACGTTGGCTAAATAAATAGTGTGCGGCAAGCATTATTCGTGCGAATGGATGAACTCGCGCAAATGCGGGTAAATCTGGTTGTCCCAGCGCCGCCCGTTGAACACGCCGTAGTGCCCCACGCCGGGCTGCATATGGTGCTCTTTCATGTACGGCCGTATCCCGCCGCACATGTCCTGCGCGGCGAGCGTCTGGCCGACCGCGCAGATATCGTCCTTCTCGCCCTCGACGGTGAGCAGCGCCGTGCGCCGAATCACGCCCGGCTCGACCAGGCGGCCGCGCGAGAGCAGTTTGCCGCGCGGCAGGAGGTGCTCCTGAAACACCGCGGAAATTGTCTGGAGATAGAACTCGGCGGGCAGGTCCATCATCGCAAAATATTCGTGATAGAAAGTCAGTATCGGTTCCGCCTTCTCGATCTCGCCGTTGGCGAGGTAATGATAGAGATCGGTAAAAGCCTTGGTGTGGCGATCGGGATTCATGCTCATGAATGCCGTGAGCTGGATGAAGCCCGGATACACGCGGCGCAGCCAGCCCGGATAGCGGACCGGTACGGTGCCAATGAGATTGCGCTCGAACCAGCCGATCGGCTTGCTGGTCGCCAGCTCGTTGACCTTGGTCGGATTGACGCGGGTATCCATCGGGCCGGCCATCAACGTCAGCGTCGATGGCGTCGCAGGATTGCCATCCGCAGCCATCAGAGAGACGGCCGCTAGTGCGGCCACCGTCGGCTGGCACACCGCGACGAGGTGCGCGCCCTTACCCAATACTTCAAGAAAGGTGATCAGGTGCTCGATAAAATCGTCGAGGTCGAACTTGCCTTCCAGCAAGGGCACGTCGCGCACATTGTGCCAGTCGGTGAGATAAACATCATGGTCGCGCAGGAGGGTCTGCGCGGTGCCGCGCAAGAGCGTGGTGAAATGACCGGACATCGGCGCCACCAGCAAGACACGCGGCTGCGCCGCGCTGCTGTCCTTCTTGAAGTGCAGCAGGCTGCAGAACGGCGTGCGGTGGACGACTTCTTCGCTTACCGCGACCTCGCGCCCGCCCGATTCGACCATCGAAATTCCGAAATCGGGGCGTTCGTGCGTCAGCCGCGCCAGCGCCAGGAGTTCATTGGCCGCAGCGACGCGACGCACCGTAATGGTCTCACCGACGTCGGGCGGCGCCTGCTCGCAAGCGGAAATGACCGTTTCCGCGATCCCCCGCACCGGGGTGAGCGCGTCCGCATAGGCTTGATAGGCTTGGTAGATCACCCCGCTATCCCGTTTTTAATTAGCATTTGCATAACATCAGGCACGCAATATGCATGCCAATGTCGAAAATGCCGCGGCATACGCACGCGTCTATAGACAAGAGGACCGAATTCATGGCCATGGCCACGCTTACCATCAGCAGCAAGAACTATTCATCGTGGTCGTTGCGCGGCTGGCTGCTGACGAAATTCTCGGGGCTGCCGTTTACCGAAAAACCGATTCCGACCGACGACGTCGCCGCGCGCGCGGAGATCCTTTTGCTGGCCCCGTCGATCCTGGTGCCCTGCCTTAATCACGACGGCAACAGGGTGTGGGACACGATGGCCATCGCGGAATATCTGAACGAGATCTGTCCCGACGCCGGCATGTTTCCCAGGGACCGCAGCAAGCGCGCACGCTGCCGCTCGATCTGCGGCGAGATGCATTCCGGTTTCAGCGCGCTGCGTTCGGCGCTGCCGATGAATCTCAAGGCGCATTTCCCCAAATTCAAGGTATGGGCGCGCGCGCAGGCCGACATCGAGCGCATCGTCACCATCTGGAGCGAATGTCTCGCCGCCAGCGGCGGCCCGTACCTGTTTGGCAAAAAATTATGCGCGGCCGACCTGATGTATGCACCCGTGGCGACGCGCTTCTTGACTTACGACGTCAAGCTGGACGCGCGTCCCGCCGCGTGGTGCGAGCGCATCATCGCGCTGCCTGAAATGCAGGAATGGATAGCCGACGCCAAGCTCGAGCCTGACGACATCGACGAGCTCGAAGCGGAGTTTTGACGCCGGCGCTACAGCCGGCCCCTCATCGCGCTATTGCTCGGCTTTGGCGCCCGACGCCTTGATGATCTTGCCCATCTTCGCGACTTCCGCACGCACGTGCTTGGTGAATTCGGCGGGCGTCATGATCTGCGCTTCGATGCCCTGCTTGAAGAGCTGCTCTTTAACGTCCGGTTTCGACAACGCCTTCACGATTTCGGCATTGAGCTTCGCAACGATTTCCTTCGGCACTTTTGCGGGCGCGTGCACGCCATACCATGTATCGAATTCATAACCCGGCACGCCTGACTCCTTCAGTGTCGGCAGGTCGGGTAAAAACGCCGAACGCTTCGCGCCGGTGGTCGCCAGCGCTACGACGCGTTTCGATGCGATGAACGGCATCGTGCCCGGGAGCGCGGAGATCATTACCTGCACCTGATTCGCCACCACGTCGGTCAAACCGGGTGCGGTGCCTTTATACGGGATGTGCACAAGATTGGTGCCCGTCTCCAGCCGAAAGTATTCCATTGCGAGGTGCGCTGTCCCGCCGGCGCCGGTGCTTGCGTAGTTCAAATTGCCGGGTTTGCTTTTCGCGAGCGCGATCAACTCCCGGGTGGTGCGCGCCGCCACGCCGGGATTTACGACCAGCGTATTGGTGGTGGCTCCTATCATCGCCACCTGCGCGAAATCACGCACCGTGTCGTACGGCAGTTTCGCGTAGAGCGTCTGGTTGATCGCAATTGCATTGTGCACGACGAGCAGCGTGTAACCATCGGGCGCGCTTTTCGCGACAATGTCAGTGCCTATCGTGCTGCCGGCACCGGCGCGATTGTCCACCACGGCCGACTCGCCGAATGCTTCAGTCAGCCGCTGCGCCACAAAGCGCGCGGCTATATCATTGCCGCCGCCCGGTGCGAACGGCACAACAAGCCGGACCGGTTTCGACGGATAAGTGTCTGCTCCCGGCGCGGCTGCCGCCACGGCCAGCAAAACCGCGGCGCTGAATAAACGTTCAAGCATTGCGACTCCTCCATTGTTGTCCCGGGCGGAACGATCAAATCGACATGTTAGTATAGGGATTGAAGCACAGGTTCATTCTGCCCCACCCTTTTTCATGAAAAATCACGCGCGCTTTCGCCAATTCACCGGCGTCGTCCGGCGCCGCCCGCAGCATGGACAATGAACTGCTGCGCAGCCACGCCGGCCACGTCACGCGGCTGACGCTCAACCGTCCGGCGAAGGCGAATGCGTTGTCCGCTTCGCTGGTGGAAGCGCTGATCAACGCAGTCGAATACGCGGCGACCGACGGCACGCGGCTGCTCATACTCGACGGCAACGGCAATCATTTCTGCGCCGGTTTCGATTTCACCGGCTACGAGGCAGCAAGCGAAGGCGATCTCGTGCTGCGGTTCATACGCATCGAACACCTGCTGCAGCGGGTATATCACGCGCCGTATGCAACACTCGGGCTCGCGCACGGCGGGAATTTTGGCGCGGGCGCCGACCTCGTTTGCGCGTGCGGGACGCGCATCGCCGCGCCGGCCTCCTCCTTCCGCATGCCCGGGTTGCGTTTCGGCCTCGTACTCGGAACGCGACGCCTCGCGCAACGCATAGGCGCAGACGCCGCGCGCGACGTGCTCGGTACGAGCCGCACGTTCGACGCCGGCGAAGCGCTGAGGCTCGGATTCATTTCGCGCGTGGCGGCACAGAGCGAGTGGCAAGTCGCGGCCGATGCGGCACAAACGAATTCGGAAGCCTTGACGCAGCCCGCTCTCGCGCGGCTCAACGCGCAACTCGCAGCCGATACTCGCGAGGCGGACATGGCCGCGCTCGCGCAATCTGCGAGCGTACCGGGACTCAAAGAGCGCATCCGGATTTTCAGAGAAGCCAAAACCTGAGGAAACTCATGAGTCGCGAAATACCGCAGCAGATGCAAGCCGTAGAAATCAGCGCGCCCGGCGGCCCGGAAGTGTTGCGCCTGGCCATGCGCCCCGTGCCCGCGCCGGGTGCCGCAGACGTGCTGATCAAAGTCGCCGCTGCAGGCGTCAATGGTCCCGACATGATGCAGCGCAAAGGGCTTTATCCGCCGCCCGCGGGCGCCACCGACCTGCCCGGTCTGGAAATCGCGGGCGAAGTCGTTGCCGCCGGCGTCGACGTTAAACGCTGGAAAGTCGGCGACAAAGTGGCCGCACTCACCAACGGCGGCGGCTATGCCGAGTATTGCGCAGTCGATGCGCAACACTGCCTCCCCGTTCCCGCGGGTCTCACCCTTGTCGAAGCGGCGACGCTGCCCGAAACTTTCTTCACCGTATGGAGCAACGTTTTCATCGGTGCGCAACTCACGGCCGGCGAAACATTCCTTGTTCACGGCGGGGCGGGCGGCATCGGCGCGACGTGCATCCAGCTCGGCAAAGCGTTCGGCGCAAAGGTCATCGCGACCGACAGCCCGTCGCAAAGATGTGCATTTTGCAGGGAGCTCGGCGCGGATCTCGTCATCGACTACCGGGCGGAAGACTTCGTTGAAACGGTGCGCAAAGCCGGCGGCGCCAACGTCATACTTGACATCGTCGGCGGGCCCAACATCGAGAAAAATCTTAAAGCGGCGTCCCCCGATGCCCGCATCATCCAGCTCGCGTTCGCGCAAGGCTCCAAAATTGAAATCAACCTGATGCCGGTCATGCTGAAACGCCTTACCTATACCGGCTCTACCCTCCGCACGCGCCCGCAGGCCTACAAATCGCGGGTCGCGCGCGAACTCGAAGAAAAGGTATGGCCGCTCATCGCTGCCGGCAAGATCAAGCCGGTGGTCAACGCGACGTTCCCGCTCGCCGATGCCGGCAAGGCGCATGCGCTCATGGAGTCCAGCGGGCATATCGGCAAGATCGTATTGAAGCTGGAGTGAACTGAAGCACAACGCCGGCACGGGATTCCGAGACAAATCAAGGCGAATGCAGCGGACTTCTGACGCCAGGGATGCGCCGCTGGCCATTTTTTTGCGCCATGCATCACGCCCGCAACCGCTGCGCCGCCGACAGGCGCTCGCCGCCGCCGGAATAACTTCCGTTTCGGCCGTTTTAGCGACGTATTAATCTATAATGCACGCTGATGTTCAATGGAAAAAACCGGGTCGGAGGCGCATGCTCTGCTGCATGCGGGACCGGGAAAAAGAGCGGTGAATCCGGGGTGCGGTTACGCTAACGGCAGCCCCCACAATTGAATTCAATGCAACCACATACGATATACACGAAGACCGCCAAAGGCGTGCTCGAGGTCAAGGCCAAAACGATACGCCTTTCGCGCGAGCAGGGCCTGTTGTTCCTCGCCATCGACGGCAAATCGAAAGCCGGCGACCTCGCCCGGAAATCCGGCGTGGCTGAAGACAATCTTGCAGCGGCGCTCGAAAAATTACTGGTCGACGGATACATCAAGGTGCTGGCGGAAACGCCAGCCACGGGCACCGCCGACGACGAGCTGGATCTCGACTTCACGCTGCCCGGCAGGGTGGCGGCGCTCAATTCCGAGGCCGCGCAGCGCGCAAAAGCAGAAATAGAAGCGAAGCAGCGCGCCGAGCTCGCGGCCCGCGCCGCCGCGGAGGCCAAGGCGCGCCAGGAAGTCGAAGCGCGCGCCCGCGCGGCAGCCGAAGCCAGCGCACGCGAGGAAGCGGCTGCGAAGCAGGCAGCCGAAGCGCAATCGCGCGCAGCGGCGCAGGATAGCGCCAAGGCGCAAATCGAAGTGAACGCGACCGAAGGCCAGGCGAAAGCGGAAGCTGAGGCCCGCATGCGCGCCGCCATGGCAGCCAAGGCCGCCGCCGACGCGGAAGCGAAAGCGCGCGCCGCGGCGGAAGCGAAAGCGACCCTCGAAGCACAAGACAAGGCCCGGGCGGAAGCGAGCGCACGCGCCGAAGCCGAAGTCCGCGCGCAGGCTGAAGGCGAGGCGCGCGCGCGCGCAAGCCGAAGCACGTGCCCGCGTCGCGCTCGAAGCAAAAATGCGCGCGATGGAAGAAGCACTCAAGCAAGCCGAGGAACGCGCTAAAGCCGAAGCCGAAGCGCGCGCGCGCGCCGAAGCCGACGCCAAGGCGCACCGCGAAGCTGAAACCAAAGCACGCACTGAAGCAGAAGCGCGCGCGAAAGCCGCGGAGGAAGCCATCGCCGAGGCGAAAGCCATGGCGGAGTCCGCGGCCGGCGCCAAAGCGGAAGTCGAAGCGCGCATGCAGGCCGACGCGCAGGCGCGCGCCGAAGCCGCAGCGCGATCCGCGGGTCAAAGCGAAGAAAAAATAAGGGCGGAGGCGGAAGCGCTTGCGCGCACGGCTGAAGCGGCGCGCCAGGAGGCGCTCGCCAAAGCCGAAGCAGCGGCGCGCGCACTCGGCGAAGCCGAAGCGCGCATGAAGACCGAAGCCGACGCGCGCACCGCAGCGGAAGAAAGAGCGCGCGTCGAAGCCAGCCGCGCTGCGCACGAACAAGCCGAGAAGCTGCAGCGCGAAACCGAGCTGCAGATCGCGCGCGAAGAAGCCGAAGCGAAAATGCGCGCCGAATTCCGCGTGCTCGAGGCCAACATCCGCCAGTCGCGCGAAGAAGCACAGGCGCGCGAAGACGCCGAGCGTAAAGCGCGCCAGGACGCCGAAGCGCGCATCGCCGCGGAACGCAAAGCGCGCGAGGACGCCGAAGCGCGGGCAGCAACGGAAATCGCCGCGCGCGAAGAAGAAGTCCGTAAAGCGCGCGCTGAAGCCCAATCGCGCTCCGCAGCCGAAGCGAAGGCGCGCCAGGAATTCGAAGCCGAGCGCAAAGCGCGCACCGACGCTGAAGCGCAGGTCGCCGTAGAGCGCCAATCCCGCGACGAGGCAGTCAGCAATGCACGCGCCGAAGCCGAACAACGCGCGCGCGCGGAAGTCGAATCGCGTATTGCCGCCGAGCGCAAGGCGCACGAAGACGCCGACGCCCGTGTCGCCGCAGCGCGCGAAGAGGCCGAACGCAAGGCGCAGGTGGAGCTCGAATCGCGCGTCGAGTCCGAACGCAAGGCGCGCGAAGAAGCCGAACGCAAACGCGAACAGGCCGAGGCGCAGGCGAAGGCCGCGCTGCAGATCAGCGCGACCGCCGAGAAACTCGTTCGCGAGGCTGCGAGCAAGGAGACATCAGTCGCCGAAAAGTCGCGCGACGAGGCGCACAAAATGCGCGACGAAGCACAGCGCATGCTCGACACCGCGCGCTTGCAGCACGAGCAGGCGGTAGCCAAGGCGCAGTCAGAAATGATGGCGCGTGTGCAGGCCGAGCAGAAAGCGATTGCCGAAAAGCGCGCGCGCGCCGCTGCCGAAGACCGGGCCAAGCAGGAAACCGTCGCGCGTGTCATGCAGGAACACCAGATGCGGCAGAACGCGGAGAAAGAAATCGAGGCCAAGGTCGAGGCCGAGATCCGCGCACGCTCGCAAGCCGAGTTTGATTCGGAAGTCAAAGCGCGCGCCGACGCGCAGACGCGCGCGGATGCGGCCGCGATGCAACGCTCGCTCGAAAAAGAACATGCCGCGTCAAAGGGCATAACGACCAAAGCTGCGCGGCGCCCGACCAACTGGGGCAGCCTGATCGCGACGGTGCTGGTGCTGCTGGTGCTGGCCGGCGTCGCCATACTGCAAGTCGCGCCGATGAACGGCTACATTCCGGGCGTCGAGAAGATGCTGTCCGAACGTTTGCAGGAACCGATCCATATCGGCAGCCTGCGCTTTACGCTGTTCCCCGTGCCGCAGATCAAGCTGGAGGAAATTGCCGTCGGTGCGGCGCAGGACGTGCGCATCGCCACCGCGACTATCGCAGTGACTTCGACAACGGTCTTCGACGAACGCAAGGAGCTCGATGAAATCGAGCTGTCGGGCATCACAATAGATCAGGATGCGCTGCCGCGGCTCGTCGCCTGGTCGCAGGCGCCCGCGACCGTTTCCCGCCTCCAGGTCCAGCGCATCAAGCTCGTCGCAATCAAGCTTCCCCTGCGCGGCGTCGAACTGCCCAACCTGGACGGCACGCTCACGCTGGGCAAAGACGGCGGCTGGCAGAAATTGTCGCTGCGCGACCCGAAGGCGAGCCTCGATCTGATTCCGCTGAAGGAGCCCGGACAGGTCCGCGCAAACTTCACCGCGCGCGCATGGACGCCGCCCGCGGGCCTGAAAGTCGAGTTTTCCGACCTGGCCGCAACGGCGATGATCAAGCGCGGGCAAGCGACGATCACCGGCATCGAGGGCCGCGTATTTGGTGGCGCGCTCAAAGCTGAAGTGAACCTGAAATGGGGCACCGGCCTGACGGCCAACGGCGAGCTCAGTCTAAAGAACGCCGACATCGCGCAGGTACTCGGGGCCTTTACCAGCAGCGCTCCCGTCGCCGGCACGCTCGAAACCACGCAGAAATTTTCGGCACAGGGCCAGACGCTGGACGAACTGTTCGTGGGCCCGCGGGTGACCGCCGCATTCACCCTGCAAAAAGGCACGCTCAATAATGTCGACCTCGTGCGCGCGATCCAATCCACCAGCCGGGCAGGCCTGCGCGGGGGCAAGACGCCGTATACCGAAATTTCCGGCGAAGCGCAGGCAGCCGGCGGGCGCATCGCGTACCGCAATATCAAGCTGGCCGCCGGGCCGCTCAACGCCGCCGGCACGCTGGACGTAGGGCCGGGCAGCGAGCTCGCGGGCAAGCTCATCGTGCAGCTCGGCTCGCAAAACGTATCGATCGCCCGCGGCGCTCTCAACGTTGGCGGCGGACTGAAAGACCCGGTGCTCAGCCAGTAGTCACCGTTGCACGGCCGCAACGCGGACCGGCGACTCCCTAAATCCGCGCTTCTCCGTCACGAGGTCTGCCTGCTATGAGTGTTATACATCCGTGGTATCAACTGGGCTATGTCATTCCGCACCTGTACACGGACATGGACGCCTACCAGTTCTACCGCGTCGCGCCCGAAGGCATGGTGCTCATCACGACGGGGCTGAACCTCACCGAGTACACGCTTGCATCGGTCGAGCAGAACCTGCCCACGCTGTGGGAGCGCTTCGATCTGCTGGCGAAGAAAAAAGCCGACCGCATCTCTTTGAGCGGCGTGCCGGTCGCCTCCGCGCTCGGCCGCAAAAAAATGCTGGAAATACTGGCTGAAGCCTCGAGGCGCACCGGGCTGCCGTGCGACACCGACCTCGAAGCGCATATCGCGGCGCTCAAGCACCTCGGCGCGAGCAGAATCGCACTGGCGACGCGCTGGCCAGCCGCCGTCAATGCCGCACTGACGCGTTATCTGGCAGACGCCGGCATCGAAGCCATCGCCTGCCGTTCGCGCGGACGCACCCTTGCCGAGAACAAGCAAAGCGTCGCTTCGGAGGACTACGACCTCGCTCTCGAACTGGGGCGCCAGGTGCTGCGGGAAACGCCCGAGGCACAGGCGCTGCTGATGCCCGGTGGCCTCTGGTTCGCGATCCACGCGGTGCCCATCTTGGAAGCGGAATTCGGTAAACCCGTATTGCTCAATATTACTTCGACGACTTGGGCGGCGTTGCACGCCGCCGGACCGCGCATGCAGCACCGCCCCGACCCGCGCTGGGGAAAAATAATGGCCAGCGTATAAAAATATCAATGCATCGCATTCTGCACATCGCCGCCTGCATGACGGCGGCACAGTGCGCAGTTGGCCAGAGTTATCCGGCCAAGCCGGTCCGCATTATCGCCGCGCAGTCGGCCGGCGGCGTCACCGATGCGCTGGCGCGCACGTTCGCGCAGAAATTCAGCGAGGCGTGGAAACAACCCGTCGTCGTCGAAAACCGCGCTGGGGCCGCAGGTGCAATCGGCACGGAGATCGCGGCGAAAGCGCCCGCAGACGGTTACACGCTGTTGCTATCGTCTGCCGGCCCTATCGTCATCAATCCCGGACTTTATCCGGCACTCGGCTATGACCCGCTGAAAAGCCTGGCGCCCATTGCATTTATCGCGACCTCCGCGCTGGTGCTTGTCACGCACCCGTCCGTGCCCGCGAAGTCCGTCAAGGAACTGGTCGCGCTGGCGCGTATTCGGCCGGGCCGGCTGACTTACGGCTCGGGCGGCAGCGGCTCGCCACCGCACCTCACGGCCGAGTTGTTCAAAACGGCTGCTGCAGTCGATATTACGCACATACCGTTCAAAGGCTCCGCGCCGGGCGTGCTGGCATTGGTCGGCGGCCAGATCGATTTATCGTTCTCGACCGTGGTGATCGTGCTGCCGCAGGTTCATGCGGACCGTCTGCGCGCGCTCGCTGTGACTTCGCCCCGGCGCGCGGCCGCCATACCGGAATTGCCAACGATGATGGAAGCAGGCATGCCGGGCTTTGAATCGCAGCAATGGTTTGGATTGTTCGCGCCCGCGGGGCTCCCCCCGGAGATCGCCGCCAGGCTCAATGCGGAAGCGTCGCGCATACTCGCGCTGCCGGAGACCCGCGAACGGCTGGGACGCGACGGTGCAGAGCCCGGTACGCTCTCACAGTCGGAGTTTGCTGCTTTCTTGCAAACCGACGCCGCGCGCTGGGCGCGCGTGATCAGGGAATCGGGCGCAAAAGCAGACTAAGCCAGCTCGCTTTAAGAGTCTTCAACTCTCGAGCCAGAACGTAACTGGCCCGGCGTTGACCAGCGACACGTTCATATCGGCGCCGAAAGTGCCGCATGCGACATTGTCATAGCGCGCTTGCGCCTGCACGACAAGATATTCAAAAAGCTCGCGCGCCACCGCTGGCGGCGCAGCGGTCGAAAATCCCGCGCGCGTGCCGCTTTTAGTGTTGGCGGCCAGCGTGAATTGCGGCACTAACAGCAAGCCGCCGTCGACCGCACGCAAGTCAAGGTTCATCTTTCCTGCCGCGTCCGGAAACACGCGATACGACAGCAGCCGCTCGAGCAGGCGATCGGCCTTCTGCCTGTCGTCGGCAGCCACGACACCAACCAGCACGAGCATGCCCAGCCCTATCGCAGCGGTCTCGCTATCGTTGAT
This sequence comes from Betaproteobacteria bacterium, assembly GCA_025363575.1. The sequence continues at coordinate 20,079 of JANYDM010000179.1, forward strand.
CACGATGCGCGCCGTGCTCACTCTCTGCAGAAGCCCTATCATGCAGATATCATATCAGCAGGAAATTCATGTCAGCCAATATCGATCGACGGCGGCGGCGGTATCTTGCGGGCGGCTGTGCCGCGGCGCTTGCGGGAGCCGGCGCATGGCGCTACTGGCCCGAGCAGGGCATAGCGAATCCCTGCCTGGGTGCACTGCCGCCCTGGCTGGCGGATCACGAGCTTGTGCAAGCAGCGTGGCATGGCATCGACCCCGCGCAAGTGTGGGACTGCCACACGCACCTCGTCGGCACCGGCGACTCGCCCAGCGGCGCGTGGATCAACCCCGCCATGCTGAGTCCGCTGCATCCTGTGCAATACGCGCAGCGCCTTTTTTACCTGAATGCGGCATGCACTTCGTCCCGCAGCGTCGACGAAAGTTATGTCGCGCGCCTACGCCAGCTGATGGCAGGCATGCGGCCCGGCGCCAAAGTCCTGCTGCTTGCTTTCGACCGCACGTATGACGACGCGGGCGCGTTGTCGCTGGCGGCGTCGACGTTTTACATGCCCGACAGTCATGCACGGCGCATTGCGCAGGAATTCCCGCGGTATTTCGAGTGGGCCGCCTCCATTCATCCGTATCGGAGCGACGCGGTGGCGGCGCTCGAAGACGCGAAACGCAACGGCGCGCGCGCGATCAAATGGCTGCCCGGGGCGATGGGCATCGATCCCGCGCTGCCGCGCTGCGATGCGTTCTATGCAGCAATGGCGCGCCTCAACGTACCGCTGCTCACCCACGCCGGCATGGAAGGCGCAGTCAGCGCCGAGCAGCAGGACTTCGGCAACCCGCTCAAGCTGCGGCGTGCACTGGACCAAGGGGTGCGCGTTATCGTCGCGCATTGCGCATCGATGGGCACCGACCGCGATCTCGACCGCGGCGCGGGCGGGCCGCCGGTCGACAGCTTTGAATTGTTCGCGCGCCTCATGGACGACCCTCGCTATACGGGACGCGTATTCGGCGACATATCGGCGATGACCCAGCTCAATCGGGCCGGCCCCTCGCTGGCAAGCGTGATCGAGCGCGGCGAATGGCACCCGCGGCTGCTCAATGGCTCCGACTATCCGCTACCGGGCATCATGCCGCTCTATTCAGTCGACTACATGGTCGAACAGAAATTCATCGATGCCGCGGCGGCACCGGTGCTGACGGCCATCCGCCGGCACAATCCGCTGCTCTTTGACCTCGTGCTCAAGCGCAGCCTGCAAGTCAATGGCAAGCGGCTGGCAGCCGGCGTGTTCGAGACCCGACGCTTTTTTACGGCCTGACCGCATGCCCCGATGGTGAACCAGCGGGCAGATGCGCTATGATTCCACCATCGGCGGATAAGCTGATGCGTATGCAGGGGGATTTCTGAACGACAATTTCATGGGCAAGGGCCAGATCACCGCGCCGGGTTTTGAAGCCGAGGAACTCAAGGGGTTTTCCAGGACAGTTGCCGAGATCGAATGGCTGCTGGTCATTCTGGTCATGCTCTACCAGGTTGTGCAGGGCCGCAGCGATGAATCGAACGCGCCGATCTATTTCGGCCTGATCCTGTATTCCGCGTTCGTCCTGGGCTTCCGCTATTTCAACGTCTATCGCTCGGAATCGCGCTGGAAGCTGGCGATAGAAACCTGGGTGATGATCGTCTTCATCACGTGGATTCTCTACCACACCGGTCGCCTCGAAAGCCCGCTGACCAATCTTTACCTGCTGACAATAGTCACCTCGGCGCTGACGCTCGGCAAGCTGATCACGCTGCTTGAAATGGCGTTGATCGCGGCCTGCTATATCTTCCTCGGCTATTCGAGCACGGACGATTCCCTGTTCTGGGTCACCAACGCGGGCGACTTCATGTCGCAGCTCGCCCCCATGCTGCTGGTCGCCTACATCACGACTATGCTGTCCGCCGATATCCGCACCGCGCTCTCGCGCATCAAGATCATTTCGGAGACCGACGAGCTGACGGGCATCTACAACGTGCGCGCGTTCACGTCGCTCGCCGATCGCGTGCACAAGCAGTCGATACGCTACGGCCATGCCTACAGCATCCTGATGGTCGATTCGGACAACCTGAAATCGGTCAACGACACTTACGGCCATGAAGCGGGCAACCGCCTGCTCAAGCTCACGGTAACCTGCATCCAGCAGGGCCTGCGCGAAACGGACGTATTCGCACGCTACGGCGGCGACGAGTTCGTGGTTATGCTGCCGCAAACGCGGGCAGAGGGCGCTTTCGAAGTAGCGGAGCGCATACGCAAGACTATCGCCGGCATGCCGCTGGACACGCAGGGTAAGCAGGTGACGACGACGGTCAGCATCGGCATTTCATCTTTTCCCGCGCATGGCGAAGAGCTCGCCATCATCATGAACCGCGCGGATCAAGCGCTGTATAACAGCAAGAAACGCGGACGCAACCGCTGCTCGGTCAGCGGCGATCCCGAGCCTGCGCCCGAGCCGCGCGCAGCGGCCTGAAGTAAGCAGTATCGTCGAAATACTGCTCCTCGCGATTACCGTCGCACCAGCCGGGAACGCCCAGCAGCGGCACCGGCTGCAATTCGCGCGTCGCCAGGAACCGCGCCGGGTCTGTTATGCGCGCGGCCAGCCGCGTATCCAGTACATTCAATTGTCGCACCGGCGGCAGTGCGAAAAAATCCTCTTCAACGTCAAACAGCACGCCCCGTCCTGTCATGCCGGCGAACGGCTGCAGTGCCTTTTCGTAGAGGGCGTGGCCGAACAGATAGAACCGCATGTGCGTAACTACGCGCGTGCGCTGGCGCCAGAACAACTCCTTCCACTCATGCCCGCTTAGCAGGGCAGCGAGCGCGGGATCGGCGCTCGCGACTATCACGCCGCCCTCGTCGAACAACGTCAGCGCGTCCTGAGCCGGGCCGCGGTTGGGCGCGCCGGCGGTGCGCTGCCGCTCGAGCTCCCGGAAATGGCGCGCGTTGAGCGCCGCCTTCGCGCGCGGAGAGGTCAGCCACACCAGCGCGTTGCAGAGGTCGTGCCAGTTGTGGGGGCGGAACTGCACTTCGCCGCGCAGAAAAATACGCGGCTCGAATCCGTCCTCGAACGCCGTCTGGCGCAGCGACTGCTCGACAAATCGTAGCTGCCGTCCGGCGGCATTCGTAACGGCCTCGCCCGCTTCCATAAGCCGATTCAAATCCGCGCACGCCGGCCAGTCGGGCAGACATAGCTCACCTGCTTTCGCGCGCAGCGGCTCGAACATCGGCGAATGCGCCGCAAACTGCGGATCCCAGGAAGGTGGCATCATCGGAGATACAGTTGGAAGAGTGGATGGTAATATTACGCGCAAAACAAATCCGCTTTTGTTTACCGCCCCGCGCATGCCCTGGCGCGAAGGCGGTGATATCAAACCTCCGCAACGAGACTTATCAAGATGCCCGACAAAATAGATTGTGCGGTCATCGGCGCCGGCGTGGTCGGCCTGTCGATCGCGCGCGCGCTGGCGTTGGCCGGCCGTGAAGTCGTCATACTCGAGGCCGAAAGCGCGTTCGGCACGCACACCAGCGCGCGCAATTCCGAAGTCATCCATGCCGGCATCTACTACCCGACCGGTTCCTTGAAAGCGCGCCTGTGCGTGACCGGCAGAAAAGCCCTCTATCAGTATTGCGCCGAGCGCGGCGTCAATCACAAGCGCATCGGCAAGGTCATCGTGGCCACCGACGAAGCCCAACTCGAGGGGCTGCACAATTACAAGAAGCAGGCCGAGATCAACGGCGTCGACGACCTGCGCATGCTGTCCCGCGAAGAGTTGATCGAAATGGAGCCCGCCGTTGTCAGCTTTGCGGGATTTTTGTCGCCGTCAACCGGCATAATCGACAGCCACGGCTTGATGCTGGCCTATCTGGGCGATGCCGAAAACCACGGTGCCTCGCTCGTCCTGAACAGCCCCGTCACCGGCGGTGCCGTCACCGCAGACGGCATACTGCTGGAAGTCGGCGGCGCCGAGCCAATGCAGATCCTGTGCAATACCGTCGTCAACGCGGCCGGCCACGGCGCGCCGCCGGTATCACACGCTATCAAAGGTATTCCGCCGGCGACCATCCCGCAGAATTTTTACGCCATCGGCCATTACTACACGCTAAGCGGCAAGACCCCTTTCAATCACCTTGTATATCCCGTCGCCCGCCAGGACTGGCTGGGCGTGCACGTGACCATCGATCTCGGCGGGCGCTGCAAGTTCGGCCCCGATTTTTCATGGCGCGACAACCTCGATTACCGTTTCGACGAAAGCCGCGAAGCGCGCTTTTACGAAGCGATCCGTCGCTACTATCCGGATCTGCAGGACGGCGCGCTGCAGCCCGGCTATACCGGCATGCGTCCGCGCATCACCGGCCAAGGCAAGGAAGCGGTGGATTTCGCGATCCAGGACCATAGCGTGCATGGCGTGCACGGCATGGTAAATCTCTACGGGATCGAATCGCCGGGACTGACCTCATCGCTGGCGATCGGCGCTTACGTGGGGGAATTGATCGCGAACGATCGTTGATGAACGGGCATGTCACGCGGCCCGACGGGATGTTTGCGGAAATCAGCGAGTCACGACCAGTTTGACGCCGAAGCCAATCAGAAACAGACCTGCGAGCTTTTCCAGGCACCGTGAAACCACCGGATTGGCGCGCAAACGGCTGGCCAGAAAATGCGCAAGCAACACTGCAAACACGCCATAGATAAAAGTCAGCGCAGCGATAGTCAGCGCCATGAACGCAAAGGTCGTGAGCCCCTGATGGCGGGCCGGATCGACGAACAACGGAAAAAACGCCATGTAAAACACGATCGCCTTCGGATTGAGCAGCGTGATCGCCAGCGCCTGCCTAACATAGTGGTACGGTTTGATATGCAGCACCGGTGCCGCGCCCGGTCTGGCCAGCAGCATTTTGCCGCCGAGCCAGGCAAGGTAGCCGGCACCCAGCCACTGCACCGCCTGAAACGCCGCGGGGTAAGCAGTCAGCAAAGCCGCGACACCAGCGACGGCTAACCACATCAGGACTTGATCTCCGAGGATCACTCCTATGGTGGCCGCCAAACCTCCCCTGATACCGCCTTTGCCCGTCGAGGTGATCAAGGCGAGATTTCCCGGACCGGGAATCAGCAGAAAGACAATGATCGCGACGACAAAAGCGCCGTAGTCGGTAACACCGAGCATGGGAAATTTCCGGTAGCTTAAGGACGTAGTTTACGCGACGTATCGAGATCGGCGAACCGCTATTCCTTCTTGGTTCCCGCCCGCGCGATAAAAGCGCCGACCACGGCGATCCAGTCGACGCGCGCAAACAGAAAGCCTTCGTTGTGCCCGCCGGCCAATTCCAGAAACTGCTTAGGCTCGTGCGCGGCGGCAAATAGTTTCTCGCCGTGGTCGAATGGTATGACCTCGTCGCCGCGGCTGTGCGCGATCAGGACAGGCGTCGCGACTTGCCCGATGCGCCCGATATTGTCGTACTTGATGCGCGCGAGCAGCCGCACCGGCAACCACGGATAGATGCTCGCGCCGAGATCCGGTATAGAAGTAAAAGTCGACGCGAGCACCAGCGCGCGCGGCGTATGCTGCGTTGCCAACCACGTCGCCACGCCGCCGCCGAGCGATTCGGCGACGATCACGATATCGCGTGCCGGCAAGCCGTGCGTCGCTGTCAAATGCTGCCATGCCGCTTCGGCGTCGCGATACGTGCCTTCTTCATCCGGATGGCCCTCGCTGCTGCCATAGCCGCGATAGTCGAAGAGCAGCACTGAATAGCCGAGCCGGTTGAACATCGTCACATAGCCCAGGCGATGCGAAATATTGCCGGCGTTGCCGTGCAGCAACAAGACTGCTCCACGGGCGTTATGCGCGGGCACCCACCATGCATGCAGTTTGACACCGTCCGCCGCATGCAGACTAACGTCTTCGTATTCGAAACCGGCAGCGCGCGGCGTGGACGTCAGCGCGCGCGCCGCTTCCGGGAAGTACACCAGTCGCGGCTGTAGCAGGAACACCAGCAGCAGGACCAGGGCGTAGGCTATTGCGGCGGCCAGCAGCAGATTGACGATCACCCGCATCTCATCTCTATATCGGTGTATCAGTAATCGAGTTCGAGCGGCGGCTCGTCCATTGCAGCGCATTGCTCGCGCAGCGCGAGTATCTGGTCCTGCCTGTAGCGCTGCGTATTGAACCAGGGAAAATTCGCCGGGAATGCCGGGTCATGCCAGCGGCTCGCCAGCCAGCCCGCATAATGAATCATGCGCAGCGTGCGCAGGGCTTCGACCAGGGCAAGCTCCGCGGGATTGAATTCGCAGAACTCGCGGTAGCCCGCGATGATATGGCCGAGTTGCGCGCTCATCGCTGCATTGTCACCCGACAGCAGCATCCACAAATCCTGTACCGCCGGCCCGGTTCGGCAATCGTCGAGATCGACGAAATGCGGGCCGTCATCGTGCCACAATATATTGCCGGCGTGGCAATCGCCATGCAGGCGGATGTCGCGCACGGACCCTGCCCGCTCGTAGCATTGCGCGACGCGGTCAAGCGCATCGTTCACGATCGCTTCGTACGCATCGGTCAGATCTTCCGGCACGAACTCGTGCTCGATGACGAAATTGGCCGGCATTTCGCCGAACGCTTCGATGTCGATACGCTGCCTGTGCGCGAACGGGCGCAGCGCGCCGACGGCGTGGATGCGGCCGAGAAAACGTCCGATCCAGCGCAGGGTATCGCTGTCGTCGAGCTCGGGCGCGCGGCCCGCTTGTTTCGGAAACAGCGCGAAGCGGTAGCCGCCGCATTCGTGCAGCGTGCTGCCGTCCGGACCGGCCAGCGGCGCCACGACGGGAATCTCACGCGCGGCCAGCTCGCGCGCGTAAGCGTGTTCCTCGAGTATCGTCTCGTCGCTCCAGCGCTGCGGCCGATAGAACTTCGCGACCAGCACGCGGCCGTCGTCAAGCCACGCCTGGTAAACGCGGTTTTCGAAACTGTTCAGCGGGTACTGGCGGCCGTCGCAGCGGTAGCCACAGCTCTCGACGGCGTCGAGGATGAGGTCGGGCGTGAGATTCTGATAAGGCAGTTCGGACATGGTCGGCGAACATACCACAACCCTGCTTGCGACCGCCCGGCTCAGAGCTCCGCGTGCAGGCGCAGACCGAAGAAATTGGCGGGGCCGCGGTCGGCGTTGTACCCCGGATTGCGTATGTACTGGTAGTCGAAGCTGAGCCAGATATTGCGCGCCGCTTTGAGGCTGTAGTACATCTCGACTATCTGCTCGCTGCGGTAACTCAGGCGGCCGTCGCCGAGAAAAAAACCCAGCCCGCCGCGCGCGAGATAGTCGCGATGCGACGCCGACAGGCCGTTCGCTACCACGCCTATGCCCGCTTCGTCGCCGCTGCGTTGCCAGCGCGCGCCTTTGATCACGACACCGCCGCCGATCGAACGGTCGATTTCGGTGAACGCAAACGTCTCGGTCTTGCCGTCGTTTGCGCTCGCGCGCGCGAAGAGGCCGATATCTTTAGCGACGTCATGTTCGATGTTTATGCCTGCGCCAACCTTGGCCTGCGCCGTGCGTACCTGCGTGAGATCGGGCGCCGCGCCGCCGCCGGCAGCTTGGGCGGTGGCGTCGTCGAATCGTCCCATCACCGCCTGATTGCGAAATGCCAGCAGCCGGATGCGTCCGCTTTGAGTTCCGAGCTTATAGCCGTGCTCGGCCTCGGCCACATCGCCATAGCTCGACATGATGCGCGAATTGAGCGGCAACCCGTTCGAATCTTTAGGCTGTTCGAAACGTCCCGCGCGTAAAGCCCAGTCCGGCGTGACGTACTCGAGTGCGGCGCCCCAGGTGTAGCCGCGAGCGTCTGCCGGATAATCCCACGCGCCATGAGTCATCAGCGACCAGTTGAGAAATGCGCGGCGCGGCTCATGGCTGTACTTGTTATCGTCGAATAGATCGAGCGCGGAGACGTTCCCGACTGTCAGCACCAAGCGCCGCGCGTCGACCGTGCCTGCGAGCTGGTTCTGATCCGATTCAACCGCCTCCCTGCCGCCGCCCATGCCCCACGTCTGTCGCAAAAACGCGCGCGCACGGTAGAACGTCGGGTCCGGACCGGACGTGCGCGCCATTTCGCCGTTGGTGAATCCGCCCACGCCGCGCAATTCCGAAAACGGCACGCCGATGGCCACCTCCGGATTTACGTATATCTCGCCGCCCTGCCACGGCCGCAGTCCCGCGAACAAGGTCGCTGTGATCGAGCGGCTGTTCTCGCGGTTCGTGAGCAGGCTGTTAGTGCCGCTGTAAGCTGCGGAGAAAGACGGCTTGTGCTGCACGACGCCCGTGGTCTGAAATTTGAGCTGCCACGTCTCGGCGGGCTCGTCGGCAGCGCGTGCCGGCGCCGCGCCGGCGACGGAAACCGCCAGCCCTATTCCCAGCCAGACCCGAATATTCTGAAGTATGCGCATTGAACCCGTAACCCATGGCGGCAGCCGCACGCGATTTTACCCCGCCGTCCGCGGCGGGAAGTTAAAATCAGGTTACAAGATTAACGAATCGCAACCATTGCCTAAACTAAACCATGCTCACCGGTTATACCCTCGTCAATGGCACGTTTCAAAAAGTTGCCGTCAACCAATACGCGGACCTCAAGCCGGAAATGGTCTGGCTGGATATCAACAATCCGACCGAGCAGGACCGTCAGTGGATCAAGCAGGCGTATAGCCAGCAGCTGCAGTTTATCGAAGAGCTCGGCGAAATCGAGGCCAGCGAGCGCTTCTACCGCGACGAGAACGGGCTGCATTTGCATCTGTATTTTCTCGCGACGAATGGCGAAGTCTCGCGCAACGTCAACGTCGGTTTCACGATCAGTAACGGCCGTCTCTATACGCTGCGCAGCGACGACCTGCCCGAATTCCGGATTTTCGCGGCTTCAGCAGCCAAGAATCCCGACTTGTGCCAGGGGCCAGCGGCGGTACTGACCGGGATAGTCTGGACGCGCATCGGCCAGATGGCCGACCTCTACGAGCACCTGCAGGCGGAACTCGAGCCGATCAGCCAGGCAATCTTTCGCGCCAACGCGCGTTCGATGCCGCGCGTGCTGGAATCGCTGGCGCGCATCGAAGACGTCAACGGCAAAGTGCGCCTGGGGCTGCTCGAGAACAAGCGCGCAATGTCGAACATGTTGCGCAGCCCCGAAGCCGCGACGCAGACACCGGCACTGAACGAAATACTGCTCGACGTCGAATCGCTGATGACGTTCTCGACGTTCCTCGCGGAGCGCGCCAAATTCCTGATGGACGCGGTGATCGGCATGATCAACCTGTCGTTCAACAAGCGGCTCAACATCTTTACTGTGCTGTCGGTGGTGCTGATGCCGCCCACGCTGATCGCGAGCATTTACGGGATGAATTTCAAACACATGCCGGAGCTCGACTGGTACTACGGCTATCCACTTGCGTTGCTGCTGATGGTGGCGGTCGCGGTCGGGCCCATTCTTTATCTGAAGCACAAAGACTGGCTGTAAGCGGACTGGCTGTAACGAGCCGGCCCGTCAGTGGCGCGTAGGCCCCGCGCCCAGCTTGTCCGCGTCGCGCACGCTGATAAAGCCGACTGCCCCGCGCGCGTTCAGCGCCGGCAGTACCTTCTCAATGTGACGCACATTGACGACGCGGCATGCGGCGAGCAACTCGTCGGCCGCGCCAACGATCTGCGCGAGGTCGTCCAGCGGGTGCAAAGGCCAGCGGAACCCCTCGAGCGCGCTGTCATCGAATTCCGAACTGAGGCTGATGCGGACATCGGCGTCATCGTGCGCGCTGATGACGGCGACCGGATCGCCGGTCGCGCCGCGAAATCGCCGCACCGCGTTGCTCACGAAGAGATTGAACGCGGCGTCGAGCTGCGCGCCGCGTCCCGCGTGCGCGGCGCGGAGCAGGTCGAGTGGAGGCCGCGCCAGCGGCAGAACCTCGACACCCTGCTGTGCGAGCTGCGCCGCCAGCGCGCGCGTAAGCGGCATGCCCCAGCCGCCGATATTCGATGCCGTTTCGACGAACGAAGGCTCCGCCGCCGGTGCGATGCCGGCGCCGATCAAAAATCGCAGATGCACTTCTTCGCCGGGCCTTTTGATTTCGATCGCCGACGGCGGCAGCTCTCGTCGCCGCGCGTCAATATCGCGCGTCCACGCATAAACCTCGGCAGGCCCGATGGCGCTTATCGTATCAAGTGAGCACAAGGCGTTGCCGATGCCGAAATTCCGGGTCGACCCCAATGCACCATGCTGTTCGAAGAGAGCGCCGATGGCCGCAATATCCGGCACCACGCCGGGCACTGACGCCGGCCGGCTACTCCCAGTGACGATCACCAGCGGCAGAGCGAAAATCCGCGCCACGACGGCGGATTCGCCGGGCGCCGCCGCCGGGCGGTGCGCGGCGTCGCAAATCTCATCCCACAGCCGCGCATACGCCGCCGTCGACGGCGCGGCGCGCAAAACATTCATTATGCGGGCGTCATCGCCGTGCTTGAGCAATTCGACAATGCGCGCGCCCGGCTGCGCACCAGCGGCATCCGCCGCGTAGCGGCGCGGATCTGGTATCTGCACTGTCATCCTACGAGAGCCTCGGTTTCAATCAACCCGCGCGCCAGAGGCTTTGACAACCTTTTCCCATTTGGCAAGATCGCGCTTGATCAGCGCCGCGAACTCCTCGGGCGTGCCGCCGACGGGCTCCGCGCCTTGCGCGCTCAGCAGCTCCTTCAAACCGGCGGATCGCAGGCCCTGGTTCATTTCGGCATTGAGGCGCATGACGATGGGCTTGGGCGTGCCGTGCGGCACAGCGACGCCGAACCAGTTGGTGACTTCGTAGCCCGGCACCGTCTCACCTATCGTCGACAAATCCGGCATCGCGGAAGATCGCTTCGCACCGGTAACCGCCAGCCCGCGCAGACGGCCGGCTCTGACTTGCGGAATCAGCGGCACCGCGCTGGCGATCGTGACGTTGAGCTGCCCGCCGATCAGCTCCGCAAACATCGGGCCCGTTCCCTTATACGGGATGTGCACGAGATCGATGCCCGCCATCGACTTGAACAACTCCATGGCAAGGTGGCTGGACGAGCCGCTGCCGCCGGACCCATAGTTGAGCTGTCCCGGTTTCGCTTTCGCCAGCGCGATCAGCTCCTTGACCGATTTCGCGGGCACGTTCACGTTGGTTGCAAGCAGCAAAGGCGCCGCTACGAACTGCACGACGGCGTCAAAATCCTTGATCGCATCGTAATCGACTTTCTTATAAAGAAAAGGATTGATTACCTGCGGAATCGATGTGAACAGCAGCGTGTAGCCGTCGGGCGCGGAGTGCGCGACGATTTCGGTCGCCACCAGCCCGCCGGCGCCGCCTCGATTGTCGACGACGACCTGCTCGTGCAAACCGGTCGCCAGCGCCTGTGCAGCAAGCCGCCCGAGTATGTCGCCCGCGCCGCCCGGCGGAAATCCAACGACCAGGCGCACCGGTTTATCGGGGTACTTTTGCGCCCACGCCTGTGTGATGCCGACCATCACTATCGCTGCCAGAAAGATCCACTTAGTTCGCATGCCCCATCCTCGATCTACAATTCTTAATTCTTAATCCTTAATCCTGCTATTCCGGTTTCGCACCCGACACCGTGACTGCCTTGCCCCATTTCGCGACTTCCGATTTGAAAAACGCGGTGAACTGCTCCGGTGTATCACCGACGAATTCCGCGCCTTCCGAGGCGATGCGGTCTGTGACTTCGGGAATCTTGATTATGCGCACCACTTCGGCATGCAGCTTGTTGATGATCTCGCGCGGAGTTCCGGTCGGCACCGCGATGCCGAACCAGGAGCCGGTCTCGAAGCCTTTGAGGCCCTGCTCGTCTATGGTCGGGATGTCGGGCGTCACGGCGACGCGTTTCAGGCTCGTTACGGCCAGCGCACGCGCGCGCCCGGTCTTGACATGCGGAAGCGTCGACACGAATGCGCCGAAATACACTTCGATGTGTCCGGCCACCAGATCGATGAGCGCCGGCGTCGCGCCGCGATACGGGACATGGATCATTTTGACGCCGGCCATGGTTTTGAACAATTCACCGGCTAGATGATGCGGACTGCCGATACCGGTCGAGCCATGCCGCAATTCATCTGGATGCGCGCGGGCAATGCCAATCAGATCCTTGATATTCTTCGCGGGCACCGACGGGTGAACGACGACCATGCCCGGCACCTTCGCGATATCGGTGACGTAGCTGAAATCCCTGAATGGATCGTACGCAAGCTTCTGGTACAAGGTGACGTTGATGGCATTGGCCACCGTCGGCATGAACAGCGTATAGCCGTCCGGCGGCGATTTGGCGGCGATTTCAGAACCGATATTGGTCCCGGCGCCCGCGCGGTTTTCGACGATCACCGATTGCCCCCAGGCTTCGGTGAATCGTGCACCGACGGCGCGGGC
>JANYDM010000200.1 GCA_025363575.1 Betaproteobacteria bacterium
TTCTCACGGATGTCTCGATGTCACCGCGTAAAGTTATTGATTGTTCATCACACTATTGATGCTGCATAACTTTAAATTGGTTGCCAAATTTTAGGTGACAGAATTTAGTTGCCAAATTTTATCCGTCTAAATGTATCAACGCCACCAGTGACGATACTCCGGTTTATGCTGATCTCATACTCGCTGCTTCGCCTCCGCGATATGCTCGGCCGCCAGCAGTCCAAACACGGCCGCCTTGATCAGGCCGCCGAGATAGTGCGCGCCGCCGCGGCCTTCGAGGCCGCCGGTAGACGAACCCGCGGCATAGAGCCCGGGAATCGGCTCGCCCGACTCGCGCAGCACGCGCGCGTGAGCGTCGATGGCGATGCCGCCCATGGTCATCGTGATGCCGGCGCATAGCGGCACCGCGTAATAAGGCGCCGTGCTGACGGGCATGGTCGGGATCGGCGCATTGCCGGGAATGGGCTTGCTGCTGCGAGCGGGATTGAGTTTCGCGAGCGTATCGGCCGCGAAGGCTTTGTTGTATTCGCTTACGGTCCGCTCGAGTTTGTCCGCCGGCACGTTGATTAGTTTTGCCAGTGCCGCCAGCGTCGGCGCCGAATGGACGGTGCCGCCCGCTTCGGCCAGCAAAGGATTTGCGGGAATGCGCGCGTTCCTGCCCGGCCCCTGCCATATCTTCTCGTCGAACACCGCGCATGCCGTCAGCGGATCAGCGAGCCGCGCAATGGCGTTGGCAACGAATACGCCGCCCCTGCCCTCGTCGACGAAACGCTCGCCGTCGGCATTGACCACGATGCCGGCGACGCCGAGCTCGTCGCACTGCGGATAAGGCCATACCTTGTCGTTGTGGAACGAGTCGCGCGATAACAGGTGGCCGTAAAAATCCGTGAGCTCGCTGGTTGCCGCACCCACAGCGCGCGCCATGCGCAGCCCGTCGCCAAAGCCGTTGGCGGCGCCGCGTTGCATGAGTTTGTCAGCCTGCGGCGAAATGTTCTCGCGCAGGAAATCGAGATTGCTTTGATAGCCGCCGTCCGCGATGAGAACCGCGGGCGCGTTGAAAAGAGTTGGCGATTTGTCGCGCATCGCGGCGACTCCGGCGACGCGTCCTTTTTCGACGATGAGGCCGCTGGCCACCGTGCCGCGAAACACTACGCCGCCGCGCTGCTTGATGTTCTTCTCCAGCAGCTGCATCGCCATATCGGCACCGCGCCCTTTCCAGTCGAGGCCGGGCGTGAGCGGCCGCCGCGGCGCCAATACCCATTGCTGATAGGGAATATCGCCGACGTTCATGAAATGCACACCTTCATCGCGCAGCCAGTCGACGAGCCGCGCCGCATTGTCCGCGAATGCTTTTGCCAGTCTAGGCTCCGCCTTGCCGCCCGTGGCCGTCTGGATCACTTCGAGCAACGCGTCGGCCGGCTCCCTGATGTTGTGGAATGCGATATGCAGAATGCCGCCCGAGAACCGCGAATTGCATGCGTATTGTTCATCCGTGCCGCGCTCGAGCACTGCAACGCGCAGCCCCGCGCGCGAGGCGCTGCCCGCTGCAGTGAGGCCGGCAATGCCGCCGCCAATGACTACCAGATCGTAAGTTATGCTCATTGCTGAATCTTCCCGGGATCAAATCGAACAAAGCGGGGGATGAGTTGACGCGTCGACAATGCGTGGTCCGCCGGCCGCTAGATCATGTACGAGTTCATTCCTGCTTGAGGCCGAGGCTTTGCGCCAGCTTCGTCCACTTGGCGAGTTCGGACTGCATCGTTGCAGCTAGCTGTTCCGGCGTGCTGCCTACAGGTTCGATGCCCAGTGCGGCGAGCTTCTCACGTATATCGCGCTGATTGGCGATTTTTGCCAGTTCGGTGCTGAGCCGCGAAACGATGGACGCCGGCGTGCCTGCAGGCGCGAGCACTGAATAAGACGCGACCACGTCGTAATCGGGATAGCCCGACTCGGCGACTGTCGGCACATCGGGCAGCATGGACATGCGCTTCGCCGTGGTGACCGCGAGCAGGCGCAGGCGGCCGGCGCGCACGAAGGGCAGTGCGACAGGCGCGCCTATGAAAGTCATCGCGCACTGGCCGGCGATGACGTCGTTCACGACCAGCCCGCCGCCTTTGTAAGGCACGTGCACGATATCGATTTTCGCCAGCGACTTCAGCAGCTCGCCCGCAAGGTGCGTGGGGCCGAACGCGCCGGACGACGCAAAATTAATCTGGCCCGGGCGCGCGCGCACAAGCGCTACCAGCTCCTTGACGTTCTTTACCGGCAGCGTGGGATTGACCACCAGCACCTGCGCGCCGATCGCCACCATCGACACTGGCGCGAAATCTTTCAGCGGGTGATACGGCATGCTCTTGCGAAACGGAGGATTGATGGTGTGGCCGGAGCTCACGTACGCCAGCGTATAGCCATCGGGCAGCGATTTGGCGACGAACTCTCCAGCTACAATGCCATCCGCGCCCGGCCGGTTGTCGATGATGACCGATTGACCCAGCGCTTCCGCCAGACGCTGCGCGATCATGCGTCCCGATACGTCGACTGCGCCGCCCGCAGTGAAGCCGACAGTCATCCGTATCAGCCGCGACGGATATTTCGCCGCGTCCGCAGACTCGCGCGCGGTTGTCTGCGCACAGGCGCAACCGGTCGCCAGCAACAGGCTGACAGCGGCCGTCACCGGCTGGAACTTGTAAACCACGTTGGACCCCTCGAAATTCGCGCGGACTGTTCGTGCCGATCGCCCGGCGCTGAACGAGCAGGCATCGTAGCAGATCAATCCGCAGGCGGAAACCCGGTTGACACGCGGCGGCCATTGCCGCTATATGCAAAATTCCCGCAGCCGCCATGCAAACGGGCGGCCCGCTCACCACGACCTCCAGAGGAAATTCTGCATGCCCATTCAAGTGAAGCCCACCGGCTCCGCGCTCGGCGCCGAAATAATCGGCGCCGATCTCACGCGACCCCTCGATGACGCAACGTTTGCGCAGATACGCGCGGCATTTTACAAGCACGAGGTTATTTATTTTCGCGGGCAGGCACTCAGCGATGAAGATCATATTCGCTTCAGCGCGGGGTTCGGCACTCTGCGGCAGCTAAAGCTCACCAGCCAGCTGCATGTCGATCATCCGGAAATTTTCGTCGTCTCCAATATCGTCAAGGACGGCAAGCCTATCGGCAGCTACGACGCCGGCGTGTTCTGGCACACCGATGGCGCCTATCTTGCGAACCCGCACGCCGTCTCCGCCCTGCGCGCGCTGGAAGTGCCGACGGTCGACGGACGCGTGCTCGGCGACACCAACTTCGCCAGCACCTCGGCCGCCTATGACGCACTGCCCGCATCCATGAAGAAGCGCCTCGACGGATTGCAGGCACTGCACAGCATTATCCAGCGCCTCAACAAAACTCTGGAATCCGGCATCAAGAAGGATTACAACGCTGCGATCAAAGCCGAACCGGAAGCGACCCACCCGCTGGTGCGCGTGCACCCGGTGAACGGCCGCAAATGCCTGTACGTGACCGAGGGCTACACCGTGCGCATCATCGGCCTGCCCGACGACGAGAGCCGCGATCTGATCGCCGAACTCACCGCGCATTGCGTGAAGCCGGAATTCATCTACCGGCACAACTGGCGCAAAAATGATCTCGTGATGTGGGACGACTGCTCCACGCAGCACAAGGCCACCTTCGATTACCCCGCAGCGACGCCCCGGCTCATGCACCGCACCACGGTGGTGTCAGAAGCTGCGGGCGCATAGCCGGCGACCAGGGCCTGCGGCGGGGGCCAGCCCGCGATCACGCGGTCGGGACGCTCCGCCGCCAGGCGCGGCTACAACCAGGGCTTCGACGAACGCAGTTTTGAATAGCGGACGACGTACTCTTTGGCGAGACGCGAGCCCTCGGCAAACTGCTCCGGCGACATCTTGTCGACCAGTACAACGATTGATTTGCGGACGCCTTCGGCAATATCAATCTGAAAATGGCGGACTTGATCGGTGGTGCTTTCGGCCGCCGCAAGCGCGCATCGATACCACGCATAGGCCTGGATGTAATCCCTGGCGGTTCCCTTGCCGTCCTCAAAAGCCTTGCCCAGGTGCCATTGCGCTTCCGAGTGACCCGCTTCGGCGCCCCGCTTCAGAAGCACTACCGCCTTATCAGGATCGGCGTTTCCGCCCAGGCCGTAGTAGAGCAGATAACCCAGACCGTTCAGCGCCAGCACCTCGCCTTCGTTGACTGAGCTGGACCACTGGCGCCGTGCTTCCGGATAGTCCTTATCTTCAAATGCGTCGACGCCCTTGTCATAGGAGCTGCCGTGTCTTTCGATACGTCCAGTGCTGGCGCATCCCGCCAGGGCCACGCTGACTAAGAAGCAGATAATGCGTATTTGCATGAATAGGGTTTGGGTCAGCTTCAATTTTTATTGCCTCCTCGCCGCCCGCTTTCCCGCCGCCTCGCCAAACGCGCTATACAGCGCGGCCGACAGCGCGTGCTTTTCCGGCTGCCATTCCGCATGCCACTGCACGCCGACAATGAACTGCGCATCGTCCATGTAGCGCAGGCCTTCGACCACGCCGTCGGGCGATGTCGCTTCCACGACCAGCCCGTCGCCGAGGCGATCGACGCCCTGCCCGTGCAGTGAATTGACCATCATCTCGTCGTGGCCGGTCAGCTTTTGAAAGAGCCCGCCCGGCGTCAGCCTGACCATGTGATTGAGCCGGAAAACTTCTTCCTGCGTGACGTCCTCGCGCTGCGGCCGGCGATGATCGTTTTTTCCGGGCACCTGATGAACGCGGTAATGCAACGAGCCGCCGAGCGCGACGTTGATTTCCTGGATGCCGCGGCAGATGCCGAACACGGGCACGCGTCTGGCGATGCAAGCGCGTATCAGCGGCAGGACGAGCGCGTCGCGGCCGGGATCTATGAGCTCGTCGTCGGGAAACTCCGGTCCGCCGTAATGGTGAGGTTCGACGTTCGCGCGACCGCCGGTCAACACGAAGCCGTCCATGCGCGCCACCAGCGCGTCCACATTCACTGCCGCGCCCACCGGCGGCAGCAGCACGGGGATGCAATCCACCATCTTCAGCAGGGAATGCACGTTGCGCTCGCCGGTCGCATGCACCGGGCTGCGCCGCGGGGCGGCCTCCATCGCGTTGGCGGACACGCAGATCAGCGGCTTCGCTGAAGATGCCGTCATTGCTTCGCGTGGATCGTCATCGCGCGCGCAAGATGCTGCGTTGCTTCGACAAACCTGTCCATCTGCCCGACCGAGTTCCAGACGCAAGCGTTGGCGCGCATGGCATAGCCGAATGGCGCCGGAGCGAGCGTATCGGGGTGGCGATTCGGCACGAGGCCTTCGGGAAAGGCCGCTGCCTGCGGATCGGGCGCGCGCGTGAAACCATCGGGGCCGACGCCGCCGCCTGAAATTCTGAACCCGTATTCAGCGTGCAGCCGGTCGCGAAACAACTTGTTGAACGCCGGATCATTGCGCAGCTTCACGTCCGGGAAAGGGCTGAAGGCGACGATAGCCGACCTCAGCGCGGGAGCCAGCACCGGCTGCAGCAGCGCATCGTCGCCGAAAGCCGCCGCGATGCGTCCGCGCAGATAGTCGGCGAGATTATGCGTCCACGCCTGTATGCGCGCGCGGCCGACCTCGTCCCACAGCGCGCAGACGTCGCCGAGCGCGCGCCAGTCGGCGGATTCCGGAAATCCGTACTTGCTCATTGCCGCGCCGATGTCGAAATCCGCCGGGCGGCTGCCGTCGAACGGCACATCGCGCGCGGAGCTGCGGATGATATGAAAGCGCGGCAGCGGCGCCGGGTTCGCCGGATGCTGGCGGTTGCGTATATAGAGGATGCCGGTGCCGCCGGGCCCGCACTGCCATTTGTGTCCCGAGACCGCCCAGAAGTCGATGCCGGTTTCATCGAGGCGCGGCTCGATCATGCCGCCGTAATGCGCGCCGTCGGCGACGGTGATCGCGCCGGCCTCCTGCGCGAGTGCTGCGATTTGTCTTTCCGGCAGGCGCTGGCCGTTCGGCCACAGCGGACTCGAAAAAAATATCACGCGTGTAACACCCGGCCGGATCCGCTTGCGCATCGAATCGATCACTTCTTCGACCGTCGCAGCGCGGTGCACCGGCACGCCCCATTGCACGATCTTCACGCCAAAGCGCCCGGCCACGCGCAATACCGTCGCAAGACCGGCCGGATGCTCCATGGGCGTGGCGAGAATCTCGTCGCCGCGCTGCCACTCGATACCCATCAGTATCTGCGCCAGCGCGTCGGTGGTGTTGCGCGAAATCGCAATCTCGTCGACGCTCGCACCATAGCCCCGGGCGATGCGCGCGCGCGTGTCCGCGGTCGGCTCGAGGTGAACGGGAAACGGATCGCGCGCGATCTGATCGAGACCTTCCTGATAACGCTTGCGCACGCTCGCGGGCTGCGAGCCCTTTTGCCCGGCCATGAGGTAAACGACTTTGGGGTCGAGCGAAAACTGCTGTGCGAAGTCGTGGAAGAACGCTGCTTCGCGCGCGAAAAACGCAGCCTGACCGGCGCTCATGGCCGAGGCGCTGGAGAGCCCGCCGGCATCAGGCATGGCGCGCGCTTGCTATCATCCTGCCGGGTACGGGAGTAAACACTGTGCTCGAATGTATCCCCTGCCCCGCAGCCGGTCAATGGACGCGGCGGCGAAATCGCGGGCCGCGTTCTAACAGCCGTGCGTCAGGTCGCGTCGCGTTTTGCGTTCTTACGTCTTAACCTCGCCGATCAGAATGATCGGGCCAGTCGCCTTGCCGGTCGGCGAACCGCCGGCAGGTTCGACCGTCACGGCGAGCTTGGCGCCGGTTTTGACGCGGCCCACCTGCGCGGCGGGTAACGCGAAGCGCGCTTCAAGATTGCCGAGCACCGCAACCGAGATCGGATCGCCGCCTTCGGCCGGAATCAGCCACAACTCGTAGCTCTGTGCGGGCCCTGCGACAACCGCGCGCGCCGGCTGAAGTTCGAGCGTGCGTCCATCGGGCGACAGCTTCACGGCGACCCGGGTCACGTCGGCTTTGCCGGCGAGCTGTGCAACCTCGACTGGCGCGGGCGGTTCCGCAACCGGACGCAGCGTCTGCATGCCGACGGCCAGTGCGAGAGCAGCAGTCGCACCAATCGCCCAGCCCCGCCAGAAGCCGGTGCGCTTATGCCACGGCGCGCGAAATCGCGCGAGTCCGAGGTCGCGCTCGAGTTGCTTCCAGATTTTCGGTGAGGGTTGGGCTTCTATCATATGCGTATACCTCAGGGCAAAGAGCCCGTGCCAGTGTTTCAGCCGCAGCGCCACGGTTGGCTCGTCCTGCAGAGCGCGCTTGAAGCGCCGGCGCGCCGCGCCGCGCAGCGTGCCGACGATGTATTCGCCGCATAGAGCATCCAGCAACCTCTGATTGGCTATTTTCATCGCGCCGCCCCCATGCACGCTTCGACGCACTCGCGCAGGCTCTGCATGCCGCGCCGCACCCACGTCTTGACCGTACCCAGCGGCGTGCGCAAATGCGCGGCGAGATCGCCGTGACTGAGGCCATGGTCGTAGGCGAGCACCAGCGCCTGCCGCTCGTTCGCTTTCAATTCGGCCAGGCAGTCGCGCAGCCATTGCGCCGCGCGGCGCTTATCCTCGTTTTCTTCGACGCTGGGGCTCCAGTCGAACAGGCGATCGAGCACCCCGTCAGGCTGGTCGTCCGCCGCGGCATGGTAGGAATCCACACGCGACACGTCGTGGCTGCTGCGCACGTCGATGGCGCGGTTGCGCACGATCGCGACCATCCACGCCACCGGCTGGTTGGCGAACGGGTCGAAACCCGTCGCCGCGCGCCAGATCGAAGCGAAGCTGTCGTGCAGCACTTCCTCGGCGAGTTCGCGCCGGCCGACCACGCGCTGCGCGACGCCGAGCAGCAACGGGGCACAAGCTTTGTACAACTGCTCAAAGGCGCCCGCCGAGCCGTCGTCGCGCGCCGCGGTCCGCAGCAGCAGCCTTTTTATTTCCTGGTCATCGAGCATGTCATGGTTCCTGGGGGGCGCCGTCACGGCCCGCTGTCTGTTGATACGGACAAGACCGCCCGTTGGATGTGCCCTGCCGTCCCGTGCGCCGCCGATACCGCCACATCCAATCCGGATGGACGCCCGTATACCAGTCACACGCCCCGTAATCGCCAGCGGGCGGCCCCAGCAACGAAACGCATTTTGCCACGGAGCAGAGCGATGAACGATAAAACCAACCTTGCCATTAGCTGGATCGAGCAGGGCATGGTGCCGGATTCGGTCATACGTGCCGGTATCCGGCGCCTGGTCAGACAACGCCTGACCGAGATCAGGGCTGACGACGCCGAAGCGGCCGCGGAATCGAGCGCAACCTTCGCCGCCAGCCTGCGTGACGCGCCAATCGCCGTATTGCCGGACAAGGCCAATGAACAGCACTACGAAGTGCCCGCCCCGTTTTTTGCGGCAGTGCTGGGCCCGCATCGCAAGTACAGCTCGTGCTGGTGGCCCCAAGGCATAGACACCCTCGAGCATGCGGAGTCTTTCGCCCTGAACGCGACTAGTGACCGCGCCGGACTGGCCAACGGCCAGGACATACTCGAGCTGGGCTGCGGCTGGGGCTCGCTCACCCTGTGGATGGCGGGCCACTACCCGGGCAGCCGCATCACCGCGGTCTCCAATTCGCAGTCGCAGCGAGCCTATATAGAAGGCGAGGCGGCACGGCGCGGCTACGCGAACGTGCGCGTGGTCACGCACGACATGAACCGCTTCGACATCGAACAGCAATTCGACCGCGTTGTGTCGGTCGAGATGTTTGAGCACATGCGCAACTGGCCCGTGCTCTTCAAGCGCGTGAGCGGCTGGCTCAAGCCGGGCGGGCGTTTTTTCATGCATGTATTCGTGCACCGCTCGACGCCGTACCTGTTTGTCGAGCGCGACGCCAGCGACTGGATGAGCCGCCATTTTTTTGCCGGCGGCATGATGCCAGACGACAATCTTGCGCTGCACTTCCAGGACGATCTTCGCATCGTCCGGCGCTGGCGCTGGGACGGCACCCACTACGAGCGCACCGCCAACGCGTGGCTCGCGAACATGGACCGGCGGCGCACCGCCGTATGGCCGCTGCTCGAAGCGACCTACGGCAAAGAGCACGCGCTGCAATGGTGGATGCGCTGGCGCATTTTCTTCATGTCGTGCGCCGAGCTGTTCGGCTTTGAGAACGGCCAGCAGTGGTGGGTCAGCCACTATCTCTTCGAGCGCCGCGCGTGAACGCCGTCCACACCGGCGGCAGAGTCGCGGTCACGCCGACCACAGCCGGCATGATCTTCAACTTCGTCGCGTTCCAGATCGGCTGGTTCGCTTGCGTGCTCGGCGCCGCGCACGGTCAGCCGTGGACGGGCGTCGTGATCGCCGCGGCGGTGGTCGCAGTGCATGCGGCACGCGCGGCGCTGCCGGCGCCGGAACTCAAGCTGGTGGCGATAGCGCTTGTGACTGGCGCGGTGTGGGACAGCGCATTGGCATCGCTCGGCTGGATCGATTTCACGGCGGGCACTTTGGTCTCGGGCATCGCACCGCCGTGGATAATCGCGCTATGGGCGTTGTTCGCGACGACGCTCAACATTTCACTCGACTGGCTCAAAGGCCGCTGGCTCGCGGCTGCACTGTTCGGCGCCATCGGCGGCCCGCTTTCGTACTGGGCGGGCGTGCGCCTCGGAGCAGTCGTGTTCGTCGAGCCCGTGCCGGCGCTGATTGCGCTGGGCGTCGGCTGGGCGGTCATAACGCCGCTGCTGTTGCTGCTGGCGAAACACTTAGACGGCATTCACGCCGTGCGCGGAGGCACGGGCGCATGATCGACTTGCCGGACACCGTGTTCACCGCAACCTGCGGACTGGCCGCGGCACTCATGCTGGCCATCGCGACCTGGATCGTCAGTCTCAGCAAGCGCGACGTCAGCATCGTCGACAGTATTTGGTCGCTGCTCATTGTGCTCAGTGCAGCCGTCTACGCGGTCAAGCTGCCGGCAACCGGCCCGCGGACCTGCGTGGTGCTCGCGCTGGCCGGCGTGTGGGCGGCGCGGCTCGCGGGCTACATCACCTGGCGCAACCGGGGCGAGCCCGAAGACCATCGGTATCAGGCCATCCGCAAGCGCAACCAGCCGAATTTCGAATGGAAAAGCCTCTACCTGGTGTTCGGCCTGCAGGCGGTGCTCGCGTGGATAGTCTCGCTGCCGCTGCTGGCCGCGTTCACAGATCCGCGTCCGCTCAACACGCTCGACGCGATCGGCATTGCAGTCGTGGTATTCGGCTGCGCGTTCGAAACCACCGGTGATTGGCAGCTCGCGCGATTCAAAGCCGACGTGAAAAACCGCGGCGAGGTCATGGACCGCGGGCTTTGGCGCTACACGCGCCATCCGAATTACTTCGGCGAATTCTGCACATGGTGGGGCTTCTATCTCATCGGACTCGCCGCCCACGGCTGGTGGACACTGCTGTCGCCGCTTTTGATGTCGGTGCTGCTGCTGAAAGTTTCCGGCGTCGCGCTGCTTGAAAAAGATATCGGCGAGCGGCGCCCGGCCTACCGCGAGTACATCACCCGCACCAGCGCGTTCTTTCCCGGGCCGCCGAAAAAATGAACGCCATGTGTGCATCGCTCCTTCGCGCGTGCGGCGTTGCTGTGCTGCTGGCGAGCTTGCCGGCAGCCGCGCAGACGCGCGCGTGGGACTTCCAGGTTTTCCTTAATGATGCACCCATCGGCTATCACCGCTTTGCGCTGTCTGGCGAAGGCGCCGCGCGTGAAATGAAAATCGAGGCGCGCTTCGAAGTCAAAGCGTTGTTCATCACCGTCTTCCGATATGCGCATGACGCGAAAGAAAGCTGGCGCGGCAACTGCCTCGACAGTCTTACCGCGCGCACCAACGACGACGGCACATCGCTCGCGGCCGACGCAACTCGAGACGGTGAGCGCCTGGCCGTCACCGCCACGAGGGGACGTACGGTGCTCGACGGTTGCGTGATGAGTTTCGCCTACTGGAATCCCGAGATGCTGCGCCAGTCGCGCCTGCTGAACGCGCAGACCGGCGAGTACGAGACGGTAAAAATTGCCGCGCTCGGCGACGAGACCATCGCGGTGCGCAGTGCGCAGGTGGCGGCCAGGCACTACCGCATCAGCGGCGCCAAAAACCCGATCGATCTCTGGTACTCCGGCAATAACGAATGGCTCGCGCTCGAATCGACGGTCGAGGGCGGACGACGTCTGCGCTACCAGCTCAAATGAACCGGCACCAGAGGAAACCCATGACGCTTGCCTTTCTGCTCACCGGTATGGTGGCCATCGCGCTGCTGCTCGCCGCCTGCCGGCAGCCATCGGCGCCGCTGGCGACCGTGCAGCACGTCGACCTTCCGCGCTTCATGGGCGACTGGTACGTGATCGCCAATATTCCGACCTTCATCGAGACAGGCGCGCACAACGCAATCGAGTCGTACCGGCTTGCCGGCGACGGCAGCATAGCGACCACCTTCACATTCAACGCCGATGGCTTTGACGGCAAGCGCAAGACCTATACGCCGCGCGGGTTCGTCGTCGACCGCGCCACGAACGCGCTGTGGGGCATGCGGTTCATCTGGCCGATCAAGGCCGACTATCGCATCACCTATCTGGCCGCCGACTACAGCCAGACGATCGTCAGCCGGCAACAGCGCGACTACGTGTGGATCATGGCGCGCACGCCCGCTATTCCAGATACCGATTACCAGCGCCTGCTCAAGCTTGTCGGCGAGCAGGGTTACGACGTGAAACTTGTCCGGAAGGTACCGCAGCAATGGAAATAACGAACACACGGCCGCTGCGCGCCACTTCATGGCGCAGCATTGTTTGCTGGTTCGACAACGACGCCGGCGCAGTTGCCGGCGCGGCCGGCGGTCGGCGCATCGACTGGCCACGGGTCGCGCCGTTCATTGCGCTGCATCTGAGCTGCCTCGCCGCGCTATGGGTCGGCGTCAGCACGGCGGCTGTCCTGGTCGCGGCAGGACTTTACGCACTGCGCATGTTTGCGATCACTGCTTTCTACCACCGCTATTTTTCGCATTGCGCCTTTCGCACTTCGCGCGCCGCGCAGTTCCTGTTCGCGCTGCTCGGCGCCGCCAGCGTGCAGCGCGGCCCTTTGTGGTGGGCGTCGCATCATCGCCATCATCACGCGCAATCGGATGCGCCCGGCGATGCGCACTCGCCGCGCCAGCACGGTTTTCTATGGAGCCACATGGGCTGGTTCCTCGCCCGCGAGAACTTCGCGGCGCGGCTCGCCCGGGTGCCCGACCTCGCGCGGTTTCCCGAGCTGCGCTTTCTCGATCGTTACGATGTGCTGGTACCCGCGGCGCTCGCCATCGCGCTCTATGGCGCGGGTGCCCTGTTCGAGCAATTCGAGCCTGCGTTGGGCACCAATGGCTGGCAGCTCGTCGTATGGGGTTTTTGCATATCGACGGTCGCGCTGTATCACGCGACGTTTACCACCAATTCGCTGGCGCACCGCTATGGCCGCCGGCGTTATGCGACGCGCGACGACTCGCGCAACAACGCATGGCTCGCCGTGCTCACGTTCGGCGAAGGCTGGCACAACAACCACCATCATTTTCCGGGCGCGGCGCGCCAGGGATTTTTCTGGTGGGAAATCGACCTCACCTATTACGGCCTGCGGCTGCTCGCCGCGCTCGGCATCATATGGGATCTGAAGCCGGTGCCCGCAGCCCTGTTGCGCGCGCACCGCACGGCGGAGGTCGCATGAAGATTGCCGTCATCGGCAGCGGCATTGCGGGCAACGTCGTCGCGCACAAATTGCATCGCGAGCACGACATCACCGTGTTCGAGGCGGCGGCCCATATCGGCGGCCACACGCATACTCATACGGTCGAATTCCAGGGCGAGCGCCATGAAATCGATACCGGGTTCATCGTGTTCAACGACTGGACGTATCCGAACTTCATCGCGCTGCTCGACGAGCTCGGCGTCGCATCGCAGCCGAGCGCGATGAGTTTCAGCGTAAAAAACGAAGCGAGCGGGCTCGAGTACAACGGCACCTCGCTCAACACGCTGTTCGCGCAGCGCCGCAATCTGCTGCGGCCGGCCTTTCACCGCATGGTCCGCGACATTCTGCGCTTCAATCGCGAGGCGCCCGCACTGCTCGACACCCGGTCTGATGCCAGTCTCGGCGATTACCTCGCGGACGGCGCCTACTCGCGCGAATTCATCCGCGATTACCTGGTGCCGATGGGCGCCGCGATCTGGTCGACCGACCCGGCGCGCATGCTCGATTTCCCCGCGCGTTACTTCGTGCGCTTTTTCGCGAACCACGGCATGCTTTCGGTCGATGCGCGGCCGCAATGGCGCGCGATCCGCGGCGGCTCGGCGCGCTACGTCGAAAAACTCGTCGCGCCGTTTCGCAGCCGGATTCTTCTCGATGCGCCCGTTGAATCGATCCGGCGCCTGCCCGAGGGCGTGCTCGTCAAGGCGCGCGGCGCCGAACCCCGGCGCTTCGACCAGGTGTTCCTCGCCTGTCATGCGGACCAGGCCCTCGG
Source organism: Betaproteobacteria bacterium (assembly GCA_025363575.1). The sequence continues at coordinate 13,568 of JANYDM010000200.1, forward strand.
CATGCTGACCGATGCCACGGCGCTCGAACGCGAAGTGCTCGGCGTTATCCCCTATCAGGAAAACGAAGTCGTGCTGCACACCGACACGGCACTGCTGCCGCGCACGCGGCTGGCGTGGGCCGCCTGGAACTACCATGTTTTGGCCGGGCGGGACGCACCGGTCGCGTTGACCTACAACATGAACATCCTGCAATCGCTGCGGTCGAAAACAACCTTCTGCGTCACGCTCAACCGCACCCACAAGATCGACCCGCGCAAGATCATCAAGCGCCTGACTTACCACCATCCGCTCTACACGCCCGCGGGCGTCGCGGCGCAGGCGCGCCAGCACGAAGTGAACGGCGTCGACCGCACGTACTTCTGCGGCGCGTACTGGCGGTTCGGTTTTCACGAAGACGGGGTGGTCAGCGCCCTCAACGCCCTCGAAGATTTTGCCCGCACCCGCCATGCACAGCGCGATCTATCACGGGTCGCTTAGGCACCGGCGATTTGCGCCGCGCGCGCACGCGTTCCGCTACCCGCTGTTCATGGTGTATCTGGACCTCGCCGAGCTTGACACAGTCTTCCGCGGACGCTGGCTGTGGTCGACCCGGCGCCGGGCGCTCGCGCGCTTCGACCGCGCCGACCACCTCGGCGACCCAGCGGTGCCGCTCGACCGCGCGGTGCGCGATCTAGTCGAGGAACGCACCGGACGCCGCCCGGCGGGCGCTGTCCGCCTGCTCACGCATCTGCGCTATTTCGGCCATTGCTTCAATCCGGTGAGTTTCTATTACTGCTTCGATGCCGGCGACACGTGCATCGAGGCTATCGTCGCCGAAGTCAACAACACGCCGTGGGGCGAGCGTCACTGCTATTTGCTAAGCAATCCGCATCAGTCGGTCGCCGGCAGGCATCAACGCTATCGCAGCGAGAAGGCGTTTCACGTGTCGCCTTTTATGCCGATGGAACTTGGCTATGAGTGGGGCTTGAGCACGCCGGGACGGCAACTCAATGTCCACATGGCGCTTGCGCGTACTGACGCGGCCAGGCAAAAAATATTCGATGCAACGATGCGACTGCAGCGCGCGCCCATCACCGGCTGGCGCCTGGCCGGCATGTTGGCCCGCTTTCCGTTGATGACTGTCGGCGACCGATTGATGCGGATTGCTTAGCAAATAGCAGTGACGCTCGCCC